>JANNIV010000257.1:0-32242 GCA_031405355.1 Nitrospira sp. | reverse complement strand
TCCGCCTGCGATAGGGAAGAGAACCTACGCTCCACCACCGGTCGCGGGCTTGATTCATTGACACCCTTGGTCACGCCATTGAATTCGTCCGAGACAAAGGTGAATGGGATGCGGTCAGTTCGATAAAAGTTCCGCAACGTTTCGAAGAGTGCCCCGCCAAATACCGCATGGCCGGAGGGATAAGCGGGAAAGGGCGGGGTAAAATTCACCCCCATCAGGTTGCTGGCCGGCGCGCCGAGGGGTGAAAAATTCAGGTCGCCAACCGTGGCGGGATTACCGTCCCCAAGCCCGCTCGGACCTGTCTTGTCGTCGGCTTCGCGAATGCCTGTCACCGGTCGCCAATACTGGTAATAATATTTGGATTCCCACGCGGCGATACCGGCGTCCGCCATCGCCACATTCACGAGCGCCAGAAGCCGCGCGAGGTCCAACGCATCGGTGTCCGTGCCCATCTTGTGAGAGATTTTCATGGCGACCTGATTGTAGAGCCGTGGCGGGGCACAGAGGCTCGGCGTCCCGTCATAGGCCCAGAAGATCCCGATTTGGGTTTGTTCCGTCGTGCGTGTGGTGGGGGTCACCTGCCCGTCGCCTCCCAGCAACCTCACTTCGTTGAAGGCAGCGATATATTCGGCACTGCCCAGCTCCGGCGGTAGCGGGACTCTGAATTGATCTCCCCGTTCGAGGACAAAGGGTTTGACCTCGCCCCATTTGACGCCCAGCGCGACCCCAATCTGGCTGATGGGATCCTGTCGCCACTTGCCCGGATCGTTACTCGTGTGAAAATTATCCGGACCCGTGCCCACCGTCAGTTCTTCGTGCTGCGAGCCATCGGCGGCTCGTGCGGCGAGGACAGCGGAAGCCGCACGCTGCCCTAACGCTATCCCGTTGGTTTTTAGCTGTCCGTCAGGAATCTCGCTCAGATCCTCGGCGAGGAAGGCATCGAGCTTCGCCTCTTGGGAGGGAAAGAGCGCGACGAGCGTATCGTGGGCCGCTTGCGCGACCGCTGCGGAAATTGACGTTCCCCTCCGCGCCGGATCAAGTCCGGTGTAGCTTCTGTAACCCCCTTCGACTGCATTGACGACATCGAAGATCGCAAGATGCACGATGGCCATCGCCCGGCTCGATCGGCCCGGCCCGAGTTGATGGCCAAAGACGTGGGAGGCGTCCGACGGCGTGTGATCAAGGCCGCTGGCATCGATGGCAATTTGGTTCCAATCACGGACGGCGACGGCCCGATCAAGCACATGGCGCGGGCGGTGTTTCACATTGGGTCGAGCCTGCTGGGCACCAGGATGGATCCGCGGGCCGAACGCTTCATCGAATCCTCCGCGCAATCCCTCTGCGAAACTCTCTGGTGATGGCACTAACACAGACAGGACCGCAAAGAGAGCCAGAACCTTTCCAGAGTGAGATATCATAATCCTCTCCTTTTGAAGCAGGCGTTCCCCCATGTGTGTTGACACTGGGGCGCACCTTCCGCAGTTGGAGCATAAGCCGTGCCCTGCGCACATAGCGTTCGAGTTGCTGTTACGCATTGAAATTCTTTCTAATTTCTCGACAGCACATGAAAACCTGGACTATACGTGTGCAGTGGCGGATGGGTTTGCCTTCAAATAAAGATTAGACAGACACATGCCTCCCAGAACCCGGCCGATGTCGCTATTTTCCCTCCAACGCCAACGATACGCAGGCCAAATGAATGATGACTGGTGAGTTGGAGAGCGGCCGGCGTTTAGGGACGGCGAGGAACAAGGCGCTGGGACCAAGCGCTGAGAACTCCGGCGCACATAAGACAGGGCCTATGTGTTTGGGATTGGATGCTGCGGCGGATTCTCGGTGCAGTAGAAGCGTTCGTGAATATTGCCTGTTAGGGGACTACCGGGTGGTCCTTGTCGCTCGCCAGGCAATCGCTATCCCCACAAACAATAATAGGGATGCCAGAAGAAACGGCGCACCGGGGAGATGCCAACTGGCTTGTGCGCCGATAAAGAGCGCGAAGGCTTGGGTGAAGAGGCCCGGTCCAATGAGGCCAGCGATACCGGAAAGCCCCGCAATGGCCCCTTGGAGTTGTCCCTGTTCGGAGCTGCTCACGCGGCGAGACATGAACGATTGCGCGGACGGACCGGCGAGGCCCCAGAAGGCCATGATGGGAATCCCAGCACAATAGATCCATCCCTCGGTCGCCACACCGTAGACCGCAAAGCCCAACGCGCCGCTGAGCAATCCGGCGAGGAGGGTCTTCCGCTCTCCGAAACGGGCTGTGAGCGGTCGCATGAGCAGCCCTTGCACAATCATGGCGGTGACGCCGGCGCCGGCCAGCATGAAGCCGACCGCCTTCGTGTCCCACCCGTAACGATAGCCGACATAGAGCACTGCCACGCTCGGCAAGACGGCATGCCCGAGGTACCCGAGAAAAACCACCGCTGCGAGACTGAGGAGTTCGCGATGCGACCGCAATAATTTAAACGAGCCGATCGGATTGGCCCGTTTCCAGGAAAAGTTCATGCGCTTCTCTCGCGGGAGCGATTCCGGCAAGACGAAGAATCCGTAGCAGGCGTTCACGAGACTCGTCGCTGCCGCGCCCCAGAAGGGAAGCCGTGGATCGACCACGCCCAGCAACCCGCCCACCGCCGGGCCGAGAATGAAGCCTAAGCCAAACGCCGCGCCGATCATCCCGAAGCTGGCAGCCCGCTTCTCCGGCGGCGTGACGTCGGCAATGTAGGCGCCCGCAGTACTAAAGCTGGACGCCGCGATGCCCGAGATGACGCGGCCCACGAAGAGCCAGATGACGCTGGGCGCGAGCGCCATGAAGATGTAGTCGAGGCCTAAGCCGAGATTTGACAGCAGCACGATCGGCCGCCGCCCGAAGCGATCCGACAGCGCGCCTTGAATGGGCGAACAGACGAACTGCATGAGCGCCCAAGCCATACCCATGATGCCGTAAATTGAGGCAGCATCCGCCGTATCGCCTGACATGAAATCTTCGACGAGTTTCGGCAACACGGGAATGACGATGCCGAACGAAAGTACGTCGAGCGTCACGGTGATGAGAATGAAGAAGATCGCCGCCTGCCGCGGCTGAGCCGATGGAGACACTGGAGGGATCGTCACCAGTCTGCGCCCAGCCGATCGATGACGATCTGATGCACGACGGAGTATTTGCCCAGGGTCGCCAGATAGACGGCTGTCTCGGCGATATCGAACGGATCGATCTTTTCGCTTCGGAGAATTTCTTCCGCTGGCGTATCGACAAGTTGATCGGCCACTCCGCCTGGACAGATGGCGCTCACTTTAATGTGATGCGGGCGGCCTTCGTCGGCCAGGGATTTCGTCAAAGCCTGGACCGCATGTTTAGAGGCGCTGTAGACACCGGTGCCGCCCCAGGCCTGCAATCCGGCGACACTCGACATATTGATGATGGTGCCCCCGCCTTGCTTTTTCATGTGTTTGAATCCAGCCCGGCAACAGAAGAACGTGCCGCGCAGGTTTACGTTCATCACCTCGTCGAACGATTTCGTCGTCGTCTCGGCTAACCGCCCGCCTGCAATGACTCCCGCATTGTTCACAAGAATGTCCAGCCGCCCGTACCGCTTCACGGTTTGGTCGATCAGCCGTTCCACCTGGTGCTCATCGGCCACGTCGGTTTGAATGGCCCAGGCCTCACCGCCGGCCTTCGTGATCTGGGCGACCGTCTGCTCGCAGAGCGCCATCCGTCTGGCCGTGACGACAACTTTTGCGCCTTCAGTACCGAACCTCAGCGCGATCGCCTTACCAATGCCGCTGCTGCTGCCCGTCACAATCGCGACTTTTTTTGTTAGCCGTTGCATAAGCTCACGTTAGTCCTCTGAAGAGCCTGTGTCGTCGTAGTATTTTTCGCGATAGATAGGGCACAGGCCTCTCTTCTGAAGCAACGATGTAGCGTCGGCGATCATGGCGCTGTTTCCGCAGAGGTAGACGGCGAGATTCTTGACCGAGGCGATCCGCTCTTCGATCAGCCGTAGAACGCGGCCGGATTCGCCGGACCAGCCTGGCTCGGGGCGGGACAGCGTCGTAATAACCGTGAGGGTCGGACTTCGCCTGGCCAGTTCAGCCAGCTTCTCCTGATCATACAAGTCCCGCTGGCTGCGCAGGCCCCAGAACAAGGTCGCCGGTCTCGGATTGGGCCGTTCCGCATTCGCCAGCAGCATGGATCGGATTGGCGCGATGCCGGTGCCACTGGCCACGAACAGCAGTTCACGTTCAGGATCTTCTCGCAGATAGAAATGCCCCGCCGGCCCTTTGAACTGTGTCTTCTCTCCTGCATTGAGATGGAACAGAAAACCGGACCCGGGACCGCCCGACACTAGATTGAACAATAATGTGATGATGCCAGATCGGCTGGGTTGCGAGGCGATGGAATAGGCCCGCGTGAGGAGGTGGCCGGTTTGCGGATCCGGCATCTCGAACGACACAAACTGGCCAGGCTTAAAATCGATGGTCTTCGGTTCGATCAACCGCAGATCGAGTCGGCGCACGTCGTGGGTGAGATTCTCGATCGACTCAACTTTTGCGGTATAGGCTTCAACCGGCATGGCGGGGGATTTTAACAGGATGCTGAAACGGTACGCCAGCAGGGGAGGGATGGCCCGGTGAGTCCCCTGTGCTCGCGCAATGCGACATCCCCGGCGCGCCTCCAGTCCGGCAACTTTATACTTGACCGATCGTTCCACTATGGAGTATATGTGTCCCCGTCACGAGAATTGGAGTCTCCTCCCCATGCCCCGCCCGAAAGAATTCATTCCCGATGAAGCGATTGAGAAGGCCATGCAGGTCTTCTGGCACAAGGGCTATGAAGCTACGTCGATGGAAGATCTGCTGACGGCAATGGACCTGAACCGTGGCTCGCTCTACGACACGTTCGGCGATAAACGCCAACTGTTCTTAAAAGTGATCGACCGATACTGCCACGGATTCGTCGGCGAGAAATTTTCGTTGCTCGATCAGCCCGGGCCGGCCCTCCCCGCACTCCATCTATTTATCCGGGGCATGATCGAAGGCGGCCTTGCTGATCCGCAGCGCCGAGGCTGCCTCATCGCCAACACGGTGATGGAATTGTCGCCGCATGAGAAAGAGATCGCGGGCACACTCCGCCAGGTCCTCAAGATGGCTGAAGACACGTTTTTTCGAGTCTTGGTTCGCGCCAAAGAGCAGGGTGAATTAAAGAAGGATAAAGATCCGCGTGCGCTGGCGCGCTTTCTCACGACGATGATGCAAGGAACCATTGTGATGATTAAAGCGGGAGCGCCGGCTGACGCGGTGAATCAGACGGCAGAGACCGCGCTCTCAGTTTTGGATTGAAGCGTTTTTTTGATCCGTTATGGAACGTTCGTTCAATACTTAACATGATGGAGGCCATCCGGGACAGGAGGTGCTCTATGACATGCCAACGTTGTGATGGGCTGATGGTTCGAGAACAGTATGACAATCTTGAATTGGACTCTGCGGGATATGAGATCTCCGGTTGGCGCTGTCTCAATTGCGGCGCGATCGTCGATCCTGTGATCGCGACTCACCGTCAAACCACTCGCAAGTCCCAGCCAGATCACTTATTGAAACAACGGCTGAAGGAACTGGTGATGATTGCATAAGAGACTCAACGCAATTACGTTAACCCGTTAACCAAGGAGGATCTCATCATGACAGCCGTAGACATCGGGAAAGAAGTGGCCGCACTGTGCCGGCAGGGCAAAAATCAGGAAGCGATCGATCGCTTTTACTCGACGAATATCGAGAGCGTCGAGACCTGTGCCATGCCAGGCATGGAACAGACCCAGAAAGGAATCGCGAAGATCAAGGGAAAGAATCAATGGTGGGTCGACAATCACGAAATCCACGACGGCACGGTTGAAGGGCCCTATCCCAACGGCGACCGTTTCGTCCTGCATTTCAAGTATGACGTCACGCCCAAACACACGGGGAAACGCGTGACACTGGATGAAGCAGGTCTCTACACGGTTCAGAATGGAAAAATCGTCAAGGAGGAGTTCTTCTATTCCATGTAGTCAGACTGAAGCCGTCAGGTGGTATTGACCCGGCCTGGCTGACGTGCTGAACTATACACCTTATTACTTCACCTCATCACACAGGAGGAACGGACCATGGCGACGAAACCCTACAAGCAACTCGGATGTCTGGATGTCCAACCGACAGGCGGCTGCGGATTCCAGGTGCGGGCTGAGACCGAGGCGGAACTGATGCAGTTGGTAGCCACCCACGCCAAGCAGTGCCATAAACTGGAGTCAATCCCGCAGGAAATGGCGGCCCAGGTGAAGGCGGCAATCAAGACGGTCTCCGTCACGGTCTAAACGAACTCTTAACTGGGGAGCCGTTCCCTGAGCTCAGCACTCAGGGAACATCCCTTTTCAAGGAATCACTCTTCACAATACACGGAGGCTCCAATGCACCGCTTAATCGGAACCTTCATCCTGTCAATGTTGCTGCTCGGACTCTCCGGCTGCAGCTATCTGTTCTATCCCCGAGCAGGCGACTATGCGATGCAAGCAAAGGGCGCCAGCGGCGTAGAGACGATGATCAACCTCACGAACATGATGGAAGCCACGGCAGCGAAGGCCAAGGGCGGGAAGGGCGTCGATACCGCCTTCGATGATTTGCACAATCAGTTTCATGCGCTCAATGATGCGTTCTGCGGTGTGACGGACGCACAGGCGAAAACTCCGGCTTACGACCTGGCCGTGACGCATAAGAAGGAATTGATGGCCATCTTCAAGCGGCTCTGGAAATTCAAAGGCGACCAGCCGCAGCGCGACCTACATCTTGATCTCCTGAGTACTGAGTTGAAGGAATTGCGCGAGACGTTGCAGATGATCAAGTAACCTCGTACAGGGAGGGCTCCGATGCCGCGATCGAGGAAGGCGACTTCACCACAACGTAACACCGGCGCTGTAGCGCTGCTGATCGGCACACGCAAGGGGACATTCATCTTGCGCGGCGATCGTACCCGCCGCACGTGGAAACTGTCCGCGCCTATGTTCCTGGGCCACATCGTGCATCATGTGGTGCTGGACCCACGCGACCGACGTACGATACTCATGGCTGCTCGCACGGGACATCTGGGGCCGACGGTGTTCCGGTCCACGGACTTTGGTAAATCGTGGAAAGAAGCAAAAACTCCGCCGGCCTTTCCCAAAGCGCCGGAGGGCCAGAACGGGCGGGTGGTGGATCATGTGTTCTGGCTTACGCCTGGACATCCCGGTGAGCCGGGGCTGTGGTATGCCGGCACCTCGCCACAGGGACTCTTCCGCTCCAACGACGGCGGCGTCACGTGGGAACCGTTTTCGTATATCAACGACGATCCGCAGTACCGCGAGTGGATGGGCAGCGTACAGGATGGCACCCCGGACGGACCGAAGCTGCACTCGATTCTCATTGACCCACGCGATCCAAAGCACCTCTACTTCGCCATGTCGGGAGGGGGTGTGCACGAATCAACCGATGGCGGACGAACCTTTGCGCCCATGATCAATGGGCTCGAAACAGTCGAGGGGTTCGATGCAGCGACAGTCACGTTCCACGATCCCCACTGTGTCCGGCTCTGTCCGACCAATCCCGACCGTTTATACCAACAGAACCATTGCGGGATCTACCGGATAGACAGACCATCGAACGAATGGATGCGCATTGGCAACAATATGCCAAAGAAGGTCGGCGATATCGGATTTCCGATCGTGGTGCACCCGCGCGATGCCAATACCGTCTGGGTATTCCCGATGGACGGCTCGGCTGTGTGGCCGCGTGTGAGTCCTGGCGGAAAACCTGCTGCCTACGTCACGCATAACGGCGGGAAGACCTGGACGAGACAGGACAAGGGCTTTCCCCGCGCAAATGCCTGGTGGACGGTGAAACGACAAGCGATGACATTGGATGTACAAGAGCCGGTGGGACTCTACCTTGGCACGACGAGCGGCGAGATTTGGGCAAGCCGAAATGAGGGAGCGACCTGGACCTGCATCGCCAGGTATCTGCCTGAGATCTATTCGGTAGAAGCGGCCGCACTCGGACGATGACGGCGCACATCCCCAGCGCCTTGCGGTCCTATACGGCGCAGCAGAGTGAGGTGCAGGTAGAGGGCGCCACGCTCGCTGAGGCACTGGCAGGCTTGCAACGACGTTTCCCTGGCATCCGGTTTCGAATCATCACGGAGCAGGATACGATCAGACCGCACATCAGAATCTTTGTGAATGAAAAGCAGGTACAACACCTGAACGCACCGCTTGAGCGAGAGGATGCGATCTACATTGTCTGTGCCCTCAGCGGCGGATGACGCGTGCTTGAGGCACAGGTCTACCCCCACGAAAAGGAGCAGTATGGCGCAACCAACCGCACAACAAGTCATCGAAGGCCAACGGCAGGACTGGAACCGCGTCGCCGGTGGCTGGGAGAAGTGGGATCGATTCTTCGACGAACAAATGGCCTTTCTGAATCACCGACTCGTGGCCGACGCACGGCTGCGAGCCGGTATGCGCGTGCTTGATCTCGGGTCGGGCACCGGCTATCCCGCCCTGCTCAGCGCTCAAACCGTCGGGCCGACTGGAAGCGTGATCGGGCTGGATCTCGCCGAACAGATGCTCGCTGTTGCGCGACGCAAGGCCACGGCGCTGGGCCTCGCGAACGTGACGTTCCGCACAGGCGACGCGACCTTGCTTCCATTTGAGGCTGACTCATTCGATGCAGTGACCAGCCGCTTCTGCTTGATGTTTCTGCCGGAGATTCCAAAGGCCGCCGCTGAAATCGCACGCGTGCTGAAGCCTGGCGGCTGGATCGCTGCGGCTGTCTGGTCTTCGCCTGACAAGAATCCTTCGATCGGCCTCTCGATGGAGGCGGTCAAGAAGGTGGTCGAACTACCCCCACCGGACCCCACCGGACCCGGCATCTTTCGCCTTGCTAAGCCTGGCGATCTCGCAGAACTGTTCCAACAGGCAGGATTGATCGACGTGACGGACCAGGAATTTCTCGCGGAATGGTCGTATGCCTCGGCCGAGGAGTACTACACGAGCCTGATGGAAATTGCGGCGCCGGTACAGAATCTCATGGCAAAACTCTCAGCACTGCAAGTGCAAGAGGTACGGCGGCTCATCACTCAGGCTGCCACCCAATACCAGCGTGGCAACCGGATCACCTTTCCCCTTGCCGTCAGAATGGTCGCGGCACGCAAGCCTCTGTGAGACCACCGTGGCACCGAAGCATGACGGGTTCAGAGACTTCGTGCTAGATCAACTCAGCGAGCTGCCTGGCCTGACCCACCGGGCAATGTTCGGTGGATACGGGCTGTATCAACGCGACGTCTTCTTCGGCATCATCCATAAGGGCCGGCTCTACTTCAAAGTCTCGCCAAATACGGTCGACCTCTACAAGGAACAGGGCATGAAACCCTTCCGACCCAACGACAAACAGACACTCAAATCCTTCTATGAAGTGCCCGTAGACATCGTTGAAGACTCTGAACATCTAGCAGCCTGGGCAACAGAGGCCTGCCAGAGTAACGTGGGTCTGAGCCGACCCCGTAGAGCCTCCTCACAATCTTCGCTCTGAGCGATCGCCTCTTCTTTCCGTCTGGTTTTTCAACAAGAGCAGGCCTATAGTGGGATCGGTATTTTTTGGATGAGGCCCTTGAGTCTAGCTCTGCAGTACAGGCCGCACTCCGCTCGTCGAAGGCGACCGACCAACTTTCTCTTGGGATCTTTCACGGTGAATCCTGAAACAGTTGCCCACGTACCCACGTGCGCATGGATGACGCGATGTTGCTGAGCAGAACTTGTCCCGCCTGTAGAACCGGTGGGGCGCAGCTAAGAAAGAATCGCTACTCACATGGCGATTGGATTCTCAAGGAGTGCCTGGCGTGTGGCTTTGTTTTTCTGGAGAATCCTCCTGATTACGCCACCCTACAGGGTCAATTCCCATGGGAGAACACGTCTGGGCTTCAGAATGAAGCGCGACGGAAGTCGTACAGTCGCGGCGAGAATGTTGTTCGGTCTGTGATAAGAGGCGTACGGAGCCTTACGAACACCGTGATACGACGGAACAAACACGTTTCGCTTGGCTATCGGTATTTTCGCCAAGGCTGGATCGTCGACCTTGGTTGTGGGTTAGGAAACTTTGGCCCGCTTCCGCCCTCGTGCAAACTATTGGGCATTGAAATCTCAAACCGCATAGTGGCTGACGCCCGCCCGATCTTCGAGAGCCGCGGCGGGCGCATTATCCATGCCGACGTGCTATCGGGCCTCCAATCACTGGAGACTGCGTCCTGTGATGGGGCCTTGGTCGAGAGCTATCTTGAGCACGAGGTGCAGCCGGCAGAAGTGTTGCGAGAACTGTCGCGTGTCTTGCGTTCCGGGAGCGCGATTATCCTCAAGTTGCCGAACTACGCTTGCTGGAATCGACGGGTGCGAGGAAAGAAGTGGTGTGGATTCCGGCTTCCCGACCATGTGAATTACTTTACGCCGGACACCTTGCGAGCCCTGCTCGAACAGCAGGGATTCGAGATTATCAGATTCACATTCCTTGACCGGCTGTGGACCAACGACAACATGTGGTGTGTGGCTCGGAAAAGGGAACACTGAGCCCCATAGATGTATTCACTCGCTTCCGTCTTTCCCTTCTGAGCCGCTTGTAATTCAGGCAAACAGCCCCTCCACCGCTGCAAATCATTAAGCTTTCCGTACCACAACAAATCCGGTCAGCCTCCGCAAAAACCGAGTCGTCACCGCCTGATTGTCAGCATCACTAATTTTTACCATTTTCTTGACGTCCTTCCGGTATCAGCTACATTGGTATCGTTACATACGTACAGAATCAGGCATCGTGGAGCGACCGGTACTCGGCATTCATTATAGATGGAGGGCATGATGGTTCGAAATCGTTGGGATTGGGCAGGCACAAGGAAAGGGATGGTAGGCCTCCGAGTGCTGGTTGCACTGCTGGGGCTCACCGCCGTAGGAATCGCACAGGCCGAAGAGCCGGCAGGCAATTGGACATCGAAGCTTTTCGCCAATAACGATGGGGCTTACAACGGCGGCCGTGGCCTGATTACCGCCTCCGGTCCTACCGGAATGTTTTTGAATCCCACCTCAGGAACATTGGGCAAAGGCCAACTGTCCGTTCAAGTCTTCGGCAGCACGATCAAGCCCATCTCCGCACTGCCCAACGCCGGAAGGGACCAATTCGCCTATTACAACAGCATGGTCTCCTACGGGGTTACGGATTGGCTGGAGGTCGGAGGGCTGGCGCAGCTGCTGGATCGAAGCAACAATGCCGACCAGCAGAGCGTCGCGGCCGGTGGCGCGTTCGTCCGCGCCCGCGTCATCAAGGACCAAGGATTCCTCCCAGAGGTTAGCGTGGGCGGCATGTTCTTCGAGGGGAATCAACTCCTGGATCGGCGGACGCTCTTTCTGGCGATGTCGAAACGGGTTGAAATCAGCGAGACTGGCCCCATCCGAGGGCTGCGCGTCCACCTCGGCGGACGCACGTTCTGGCAGAACACCAGTGCCGGAACCACAGCTCCGCCTTGGGTGAGCTATCGGCAACGCGAGAACAATTCGTCCGTGGGTTACATCGGGGCTGAGATAGAGCTTCCAAAGCACTTGTATCTGGTAGGAGAACTCCAGAGCCGCGAGTCGGGAGACCAGCGCCAACCCTTCTCGCTCGGCATGCAGTTCCGTCATCCGGAGGGATTCGGCTTGAGCGTTGCACTCCTGCGCCCCGGCCTCCAGGAAGGTATGACGGCCTATATCGGGATCGGCATCAACTTCTACTAGCCTTTGGCCTTCCTCTTGGCCCGCTTGCCTGCGCCCCCCCTCCCGGTCATCTCGCGGAGCAGCCGTTCGGCTCGCTCTGCGTCGTGACTGGCCCGCAGCAGCGCAAACCGTCGCCGTACCCGTTCCAACTCTTCCCGACCCCGCTCCATCTGCCCATCTCGCCATAGCGCTTCCGCGAGAAACAGCCTTGTCCTTGCCGCCTCTTGAGTCCGTTCAAGCTTGTCATAGAGTTCAGCCGCCTTGGTCAAGGTCGAGATCGCTTCGAGAAAATTCCTCTGCAGTAACTGCTGCCGGCCGCGGCCGCGCAGCCCTGCGGCATGGGCCAATGGATGACCGACCTCATCGTACTGAGTCAGGAGAGAGTCGAATGTCTGCTTGGCCTCCCGATCCTGCCCGCACGCCAATTGGCCTTCGCCGTACACCGCTAATACCAGCCCTCGAAGCCAGGCCTGGCCTTCAGTGCCAAGCATGACCAAGGCCTCCTTGGCTGATCGGACGGCGGATTCGCTTTCGCCCGCCTCTAGCGCCAAAATGGCCAGATTGGCATGAGCGAGTGCGATGCCCCGCACATTGCCCATCGCCGAGCAAGCCGTGAGCGCATGCTGATAGTGCTCGCGCGCGGCGGCGAAGTCGCCTTCGCTCATCGCAAGATTGCCAAGATTCGTTCTCACCCCCGCGATACACTCCGCATCGCCCGTTCGTTCCCACAGCTCAAGCGCTCGCGTGAATTGTTGCTCGGCCTCCTCGTGCTGGCCCAAGTCCCGCGCCACGTTGCCGAGGTTATTCGCCGCACGAGCCTGCTCCGACAGGCTGCCGGTCTTCGCTGCAACTTCACTCACCTGTCGATATTTGGTCGACGCCTCTTGAAATTTACCGCTGGCGTGAAGAATCTTTCCCTCCAGCATGTCGCATTGGATACCCAGATGCGGATCAGACATTGCTCCGTCCTGACAGTGCTGAAGGTGCTCCAAGGCCACTTGCAGACGTCCGTCGCGCGTGTACAGATCCGCCAGATCGTAGTACGCCCGTTGTCGCACCGGCCAGGTATGCATGGCAGAGGCACTCTCATCCAATACGCCTTTCAACATTCGCTCCGCGTCGGTCGTACAGCCAATGTGCATGCAAGCGACGGCTTCGAGCCGATCCGCTTCGAGCCGCACGTCAATCTGACGCGCGCCGCTCCGCATCCGCCTCGCATACTCCCTCGCCGCGGGGTAGTCACCGGTTCGCATGGAGATGTGCGCCAACCCCGACAGGGCTTCCGTCGCGATCAGCTGGTGTTGATCCTGACGAATCTCCAACCGTTCTATCGACTGGAGTACACACTCGTACTGGGCTGCCGCCGCGCCATTTAGGAACAACCCTCCCTGGCGATGTCCGGCCCGCAAATGGGCTTCGGCGGACACTCCCCACTCCTGCGCCTGTTGGGCATGGTGGGCCAGTAGTTCCGGTGATATCAATTCATGCCCGCCGGCCTCGCTACACAGTACCCGCGCCACCTGCCCATGCAGTTCCCGTCGATCGGCTACCAACATTGTCTCGTAACAACATTCTTGGACTACGGGATAGCGAAAAACCCAGCGCTGCTTCGTGTCGTCGACGGCTCGAACAAACCCCCGACGCTCTAATTCGGCCATCGAGGAGGCGACAGACTCCACCCGCCCCCGAGATCGGCGCACGAGAACAACAATCTCCAGCGAGAACTCCTGCCCCTGCACCGCACATTCGCACATCAGCTCCCTCGTCTCCGGAGCCAATTGATCGATACGGGCGAGGACGGTCGCCTGCATGGAGGCCGGCACGTCGATGGTTCCAACGGCTCGGCCTGGAGCCGGATGAAATCCTACGGAACCCTGAACCAAGACTCCCCGCTCGACCAAGGCATGCAACAACTCCAGCAGAAACAACGGTACGCCGGTCGCACGGTGAAGCAATTCGGTCGCCACTGACTGGGGAATTGCTTGGTCTGGAACCAAACGGTTTAACAACTCCTCCATATCGTCGTCGGACAGAGGATGCAACGTAAGCACGGCGTCAGGTCTTAATGACTGGCGCTTGCCGAACCGCAAAGCCACAACAACAGGAAGGGGCCACCCTTCCGGCCGTGCCCCGAGTGATTCCAAGAATTCTGCAGACGCGTCGTCCGCCAACCCGTAAGAGTCAACGAACAAGGCCAGATTCGGATGACGTTTCGCCAGCTGTTCTAGCAGCGCGATCATCCCTCGTTCGATGGTCCGGCGCAACGACTGGGGATCGGCTTCAGGAGCAGGGACCTCCAACTTGGTCGGCGCCGCCATATACCACAGTGCATCGGCATAGAGACGCAACTCGTCACTCAATGAGACCAGCGTGTTGACGAAGATATCGCGCGACTCCAGACTCGAGTTCTTGCCACGGAGATCCCGCACGACCGAATACAGAAGCAATCGGAGCAGGCCTAGCGGGCGGCGGCCCACCTCCGGCGTAACTTCGATCGTCAGCAGACGCTTTCCCTTGATACGTTTTTCTGCTTCACGAACGAGCTTGCTCTTTCCCAGGCCCGTTTCGCCCCGAACTTCAATCCAGGCAGCCTGACCGACTGCTGACTCCCACATCATGATCAACTGCCGCAGCTCTGTAGCGCGACCCAACAACGGCTGTGCCCTCCGTTCGATTGGTTGACGGGAAGACCGTGCCACACGCAACAGCTCATACACCTCGACCGCCTGCCGCTTCCCTTTGAGGGCAAGGTGGCGGGCCACCCCGAATTCAAAATCTGTGCAGGTCTGCCGCCAGACCTGATGGGATACCAGGACGCAATCCGGAGGCGCAGCGCTCTGTATTCGCGCCGCCACGTTCACAGAGTCGCCCAACACCGAATATTCCTTGTGCGTATCCAAACCGATCTCCCCTGCCACGACCAAACCCGAGTGGATCCCGACCCGCATGCGGATCGTCACCTTGGTCTGCAGACGGCACCGTTCCGAGAACCCTGCCAGAAACTCCTGCATGGCCAACGCGGCCCGGCAGGCTCGGCGCGGATCATCTTCATGGGCGACAGGCGCGCCAAAGAGCGCCATGACAGCATCACCGATGAATTTATCGATATATCCGCCTTCTTGTTGGATCGCGGCGGCCAGTCCTCCAAAACAATCGTTCATCATGGCACGCACTTGCTCAGGATCAAGCCGTTCACAGATTGACGTGAAGCCAATGACATCGGCAAACAGCACCGTCACCGTTCGGCGCTCGCCGCACGTCAGCATCCCTGACTCCAATCGGCGACCGCAATGCCCACAGAACTGGAAGCCCGCGGGCATTGCCGTGTGACACTGCAGACAATTTTGAGATGTCGCCATCATGAAGACACGAACGTGGCTACTCTCGTTGGATCATTCTCTAAATTCATTGCGATTCGAGTATAGCATTGAGCCTCCTCCCTACCGAGGAGAACCGCATCTTGCGCGTCGCCCTCAACGATGATGTTGTCGTATAGAAACCCAAGATTGGGGTCTGAATGAAATACCTCCGGACCATCGGCATTCGACGAGACCGATTGATGCTCGGCGGCTACGGGCTTTATCAAGGAGGGAGGTTCTAGTGCCGGTGTCTGTGATGGAGGACAGCGAGCAGCTTACTACTTGAGCCTCTCGGGCAGTCTCAGGAGAGTACGCCAACGGAAGATGCACTCATGGGCCGACCTGGACTTTGATCCATTCGGCGACCGCTTTGACTTCGCCCTTGCGAGCCTTGATTTCTATCTTGCGGCCCTTCTGCAGATCGTTGATCCCGCCATTTTGATTCGGCTGCTTCTGCTCGCTCCGGTCCAACCAGATCATCGTCCGGTCCGTGATCCCGACCGTCTGTGCGCCGGACGAACTCGAGATGGTAACCATCTGCTTCCCCTGATCTACCGACTCAAGCGTTCCGATCACACTTTCCTTATTGGACAGTCCGGGAGACTGTCCGATAGGGATAAACATTTCGGTGGCCTGCTGCCCGGAGGCCTCAATGGCGCCTCCCAGCGCCACGATGACGATCGCCAGTCTCAGATTGCGGTTCAGCATGGCTGTCTCCCTTCCATTTCCTGATCGGCCGTCACGAGGACTCACTCAGGATGCCTCGATGAGTTGTGCACGGGCGTGCCGTAGCTCATCAATGGCCTGCTGGGCAAGGCTACTCCGCCTGAAGAAACTGCAGTGCGCTTTCTCCGCGAGTTCCTTCGCCTTCTGCAAATGGGCGACCGCCTCAGGATGGAGTCCTCCTCCGTCCAAGACTTTGATGCTGTCTTGCGTCTCGCTCACGGCTCGCTTGAGGAGTTCCAGATCTTCAGCTCGTTCGGCATAGCCTTTCTTGGCACTGGACTGCAGCAGCTCGAGACTCTGCCGAATGTTCTCAAGGGCATTGAGAACCCTGAGAAACGCCGCTACCGCCACAATCTGGGTGCCATCCAGCTCGATGCCCACGCCCTTGGGATCGGCTTGGGCGAGCAACTTCCCTGAGGGGGAATTGTTGAACGATTCCCCGTCATAGAATCCCACCGCCCCTTCGATGGTCTCAATTGCATTGTTATGGAAGAATGGGCCGGTGTCGGCCGCTTCCACCAACGGAGGGGTGTTGAAGGTGCCGTCGCCTGGTCTGCCAAACCCGTCGTCAGGGGGATTCAGCTCGCCGCTGAGATCGGCCGGCTGGTCCGGCAGGTTCTCCACGCCAGTGCTGAAATTCGCGTTTCCGATGTTCCCTGCGCCAAAATTCGCCGTGGCCCCGGCATTGGCGTGGCAGAGGTTGCATTTGCCGAGCGCGTTATCCAGGAAGATTTCCTGCCCGCGCTTCGCAATAATGCCTTTGAGCGGCAAGGGCAACGTCAGGTCCTGCTGGCGCCCCAACGAGAGCTGAAAGGCCTCCAGGGCGTCCAATTCATCTTCAGTCGGGAGCCGAAAATCCACCCCGGCGACGCGATTCAAGGTTTTGGTGAAATGCTGGATGACGGCGCCAGTCGCAAAGGAGCGAAGCGAGCCATCCCCCGGCGCGCCGTCCCCCGACCAGCCGGTGCGTGGCCCCAGGTTACTGTTGATGGACGTCCGCTGCGCAAGCACATGAGGCACACCACGCATGACGAACTTGTTCTCCAGGTCGCTAAACCCGTCCAGATTCTCCAAGATAAGACCGAACTGACGCATCAGCTTAGGATTCTCGAAGTTCTTTTTAAGGTCCGGATTGAATTCGGCGACGAAGAGAGGATCGTTGGCAGGCAGCGTCGTGATGAAAGCGGGGTTGATCGAGAAGTTCGCCTCAGCCCGATGGCAGGTTCCGCAAGTCCTTCCGTTTCCCTGGAACGTCTCGTTGAAGAAGATATTCCTCCCCTTGGAAACGAGATCGCTCGGAGGCGATGGCATTGACACGCAGGCCGAAACTGCCGACAACACCCAAAGCAGGGGACAGAGGACTATCAGAACAAGTACCTTCCTATACCACTGACTCCTGTTAAGCCATGTCATACGTGCCTCCTCTCGGATGCATCCTGACGACACCATCTAAATCATGCAAAAATGCAGCCACCGTTGTGCCAGCCTCTTTTTGTTGAGTTCTGCTACGGTGCTGGATGAGGTGCTCGACACTCCTGCATGGTAGCCCCTACAGGAGTTGAGCACAAGAGAGCCTGGGGCGATAGAGGGCCAAGTGTGTCGGCATCTTCCTTACAGAAACCCAAGAGCATGACGAAGGCCACATGTCCCGCCCCATCTTTGCAGAGTCGATCGATCATCCAACCTGTTTCTGCGTAGGTCATACCCTCCACTTTTAGTCCCTGTCGCAGGGGCTCCCTTCCAGTCATCTGTAAGCTGTTTTTTGCAGCCTCAGAATCGCTTGATATTGTGGAAGATCAGGCCCCTTTGCCCCAGGGATGTTATTCCATGGGAAGGCATCGCCCTTGCTCTCTCCGGGAGTATTACAGACCGGTGGGCAGAGGGAGGGTTGTATGGAACCGACTGCGCCGATTCCACAATCACCGACAGGTGATGCAGTGCGCCGCCTTTCTTTCCTTCGTTCAAGCACGATAGCTCTCTGTTTTTGCCTCTCAACATTCGGCACCGCCTCGGCCGTGATGTCCGCGCCAACGCCGTCCCAGATCCCGCTCTTCGCTGAAACGACAAACGTAGCGCCCCCTCCAATCGCCCAGGCGCAACAGGAGCTCCGGGTGCACAAACGGTGGATGCGGCGGCAACGTACCATGACACTCAACCCCGCAGCATTGGATGTCATGAATCGCCCTCGTGCCGAGGCCCAAACCGACGTGACGCTGAACTTCTTCGATGCCGGGCTTCGAACGCTGAACCTTGACCAGCCGCGCGAGTACCCCAAACAGACAAAGGTCTGGCGCGGGCGGCTGCGAGGAGAAACAGGAAGCGATGTAACCTTGGTGACTCACGGCACGACTATGACCGGAACGATTCTGTCGAACCACCGTCTGTACAAAATCGAGGCGGCCGGCGGAAACCTTCATCGCCTCGTAGAAGTGGATGAAGAAGCCTTACCCCCGGATCACCATCCCATCGTCGTGGCCGACGATGATCCCATTGCAGCACCTCCCACGGAAGGAACTTCACCGCAGACCAATACCACTGCCGCAGCAGCAGGCGATGCTGTTGTCGACTTGCTGGTCGTTTATACGTCTGCGGCAAAAACCCAGGAAGGTGGCCAGGCTGCGATGGAAGCGTTGATCGCATTGGGCGTCGATTCGGCAAATCAAGCCTACAGTAACAGCCATGTCGCTATGCAGCTCCGGCTCGTCCATACGGCCGAGGTAGCCTACACGGAATCAGGCGCTATCGACGCCGATCTCACGCGCTTGCGTAGTACGACCGACGGGATCATGGACCAGGTGCATCAATTGCGAAACCAGCACAATGCCGATCTCGTTGCGTTGATCGTGGACGACGGCGGCGGCTTTTGCGGCATCGCGTACGTGATGGCGAACGGTCCACGTGCCGGCTTTGCCAGTTCTGCATTCAGCGTGACGGCTCGCGATTGCGTCGCGAACGATACCCTCGCGCATGAATTGGGACATAACATGGGCAACGCACACGACCGGGCCACGGGTGGAACGGGCGTCTATCCTTATTCCTATGGGTATCGGGATGAAATCGGAAAGTTCCGGACGATCATGGCCTATGCCTGCCCGACTATATCCTGCCCGCGCGTGAAGTTTTTCTCCAATCCACGACTCCTCTACAACGGACGTCCTCTCGGCATCGATCACACCGTCAATCCGACGAACTCCGCGGACAACGCGCGCTCCCTGAACGACGTGCGTCAGATCGTGGCCGCCTGGCGTACAGGGACTGCCGATGTGACGCCTCCCGGGGCGCCGGCAAACTTGCGGATTATTTCTCCTTGACCGGAAAGGCTCGGAGACGATCGCCCCCACTCCATTATTTCTTGATCGCGCCGAACCGCATCCCTCTATATAATGAGGCGGCTAACGTTAGCCGTTTACAAGGGAATTACTCTGTGGTCTACCGATTCAGTTATTTTATTCTCGCCGCAGTGCTCGGCGGTGTCTGTAGCCAGATCTCATGGGCTGATGAACGCCCGACACCAAAGAGCTTGTGGCAGACAGCCCTTCCTCCTCCCGCCGCTACCGATCAGCCTGCAACGATGCGAAAGCCTTGGGTACTCCGAGATCGAGAGATCGCACTTGATCTCCCACTCTTTCAAGTATTAAAGGATGCCGGAGCTAGGCCCCATCCCAGAATCACCATTGAGCTTTTTGATGGCGCCAACCACGAGCTGGATATCACGTCGACGGTCTCCCGCAGCAACGATAGCGCCGTCATCCGTGGCACATTCAAACCGCCTTCGAAGGGAGACTTTACCTTTGTCGCGAGCGGCAATCTCCTTGTAGGAACCATGCAGCTTGGCGATCGCCTCTACAAGACCGAACACATCGCGAATGGCCGACTGCGGCTGCTGGAAATCGACCCCGATAAATTGCCACCGGATTAACCCTCTCTCCTACCAACCCGTGGCGATTCCCCCCGCTCTATGCCACACTGCTCCATGCCTCGACAACCGACAATCTGGACCATCGGCCATTCGACTAGACCGATCGGTGAGTTCACCGATGTCTTGCGCGCGCATGAGATCCGGCTCCTCGTAGACGTCCGAACGATTCCACGCTCACGACTCAATCCACAATTCAATACGGACAGGTTGGCCGAGAGTCTGAAAGAAGCCGGTCTCGTCTCTCTCCACATGCCGGCACTTGGGGGACTTCGAAAGGCTCGGAAGGATTCGATCAACGACGGATGGCGCAATGCCAGTTTTCGCGGGTATGCCGACTATATGCAGACGAACGAATTCCAAAAAGCCCTTGAAGCGCTGATGGTCTATGGCACGGACACGAAGACAGCGATCATGTGCGCCGAGACTGTCCCCTGGCGTTGCCATCGGTCGCTGATCGCCGATGCGCTGGTCACGCGTGGCTGGGAGGTCAGGCATATCCTCTCGCAGGTCAAGGCAGACGAACATCGACTGACTCCATTTGCAGTCATCGACGGATACAGACTCGTTTATCCTCAACCAGCCGATCCTCTTGATCCGCCCAGACTCTTCTGACGCATGTGGTACTCGTGGCTTGCCGACCTGATCCTTTGCGTACATCTCGGATTTGTCCTCTTCGTGATCTTCGGCGGCCTGCTTGTGCTGAAGTGGCGGTGGATCGCATGGCTGCACCTGCCGGCGGCTCTCTGGGGCGCGGTCGTCGAATTCACCGGCTGGATCTGCCCGCTCACGCCGCTAGAGAATTGGTTGCGCGAGCAAGGTGGCGAAGCCACCTATCGTTCCGACTTCATCACGCAATACCTTTTGCCAGTGCTCTACCCTGAGGATCTGACACGAGACCTTCAGTTGCTGTTAGGCACAGGGGTGGTCGTCCTCAATGCCGCTATCTATTGGTGGCTCTGGAGAATGCAGGCGCGCGGGCGAATGTGATCGTATTCTACCTACGCATGGCTCTGGATCACGCGCGGTGTGTTACGGGAAACGAGATCCGTAGAGGGATTGATCAAGAGCGATTCCTTATCTACCTATCAAAGCTGTAAGGTACGCTGGGTCCCAGTGACTTAGGATTGGGCTCGCCGTTTGGCCCATGCAAGTGGTCCTGCTCCCCCAGTTATGCGTAGCGGGAAACCTGGGGGAAACCAGAGTTGACGGACTGCGTTATAAGTTGATACATGGACAGGTCTGGATATGTTCATTTGCCTATGAGGATGCGATGCCCCTAGATGAGATTACCCAAAAGGTCAGCGATCGGTATGCTCGGGCTGCGTCGACAGGCGTGCAGATGTGCTGCCCGACCAGTTACGACATGGCTGACCTCAAATCCTTCATTCCGGAAGACGTTCTCAAGATTTCGTATGGTTGTGGAACGCCGGCCGGACTCAAGACCGTTTCCCACGGGGAAACCGTGCTGGATATCGGTTCAGGTGGCGGTATCGATTGTTTCGAAGCCTCCCGCCTCGTCGGCCCCACTGGCCACGTCATCGGAATCGACATGACTGACACGATGCTGGCCATCGCTCGAAAGCATGCCCCCATCGTCGCAACCAATCTTGGATATGCCTCCTCCAACGTCGAATTTCGCAAAGGGACGGCGGATGCGATACCGGTGATCGACGGCACGGTCGATCTGATCATCTCCAATTGTGTTATCAACCTGGCGCCGGATAAACAGAAGGTCTTTAGGGAAATGTTTCGCGTCGCTAAACCGGGCGGACGATTTACAATCTCCGATATCGTGGCCGACCAGCCGGTTCCGCAGTATTTGGTGCATGACACTGAAAAGTGGGGGGACTGTCTCTCTGGAGCGCTGACGCTTGCCGACTATATTGCGGGAATGATGGGAGCTGGCTTCTTAGGCATTCATCTGATCAAGTCCTCGCCCTGGCAGAAGATCGACGGCATTCACTTCTTCTCCGTCACCTTGACGGGATATAAACTTCCCGCGAGTGCGCCTCAGTCAGCCGTTCGGTATGCCACGCTCCGCGGGCCGTTCAGCCGAGTGGTTGATGAACTGGGCACGACGTACCTCCGGGGCATTCCCCAGCCAATCACGCCAAAGACTGCCTGCCTCTTGAGCCAAGCTCCATTAGTTTCTCACTTTATCCTGTCCTCCAGTCCGCTGTGGTTGGATCGAGCCGACAATCGATGGTCTGCCGTCTACCCAGCAGACACTCCATGTGCCTGGCAAGGGCATTTTGCCATGCTCGCCGGACCCTTCGTCGAAGCCGCCGATGACGATCACCATGTGTATCGCCGAGGCGAGCCGCTGGAGATCTGCTCAAAGACGCTACAGGTATTGGAAACCGACGCCTATGCTCCCCATTTTGCGATCATCAACCGCGCAGGCCAGGGCGTCATCGGTGAGGCCGTGACCTGCGCCCCCAATGGGAGCTGCTGCTGATGCGTGCGTGACGCTGAGTCACGCAGATGATCTGGATGATCGATCCCGAAACGGGCCATGACATTGTGAAAAAAATCCTATGGCACTGACCCTACTGGGACAACAGAGCCCCCTCGCCTCCTCAACGGAGCAATTGAAGATACTCGGGAGGACCGCGAGTTGTCCCCCCTTCGAGACGCAACTCGAGCCCATCGGCCTGCTCCCATTTCGAGCCACCGGGATCACCGTCTTTCAGATCAATGTCGGCAAGCTCTGCAATCAGACATGCAGACATTGTCACGTCGATGCAGGCCCGGATCGCACCGAGAGCATGTCCCGCGAAACGGCGGAGCAGTGTATCCGCGCTCTCACTCAAACCGATATTCCGACGGTCGATATCACGGGCGGAGCACCGGAACTCAACCCCAACTTTCGTTGGCTGGTTGAACAGAGCCGGGCACTGGGTCGCCACGTGATGGATCGATGTAACTTGTCTGTGTTGCTCCTCCCCTCCCAAGCGGACTTGGCCGCGTTCCTCGCCGGGCATCGTGTGGAAATCGTCGCATCGCTACCCTATTACCGCGCCAGCCAGACCGATGCGCAGCGAGGCGAGGGCATTTTCGAGAAATCGATCCACGCGCTTCGCCTCCTCAACCAACTCGGCTATGGACGGCCCGGCAGTGGATTGTCTCTGAATCTCGTCTGCAATCCGGTCGGAGCCTTTCTCCCTCCCCAGCAAGAGGCCATCGAAGCGCAGTTTCGAAAAGAACTCCGATCTCGCCATGGCGTCGAGTTCAACCGCCTCTACACGATCACCAACATGCCGATCAGCCGATTTCTTGAGTTTCTCCTGGAGAGCGGCAACTACGAGCAGTATATGGAGCGATTGGCCAACGCCTTCAACCCCGCCGCCGCGGCCGGCGTCATGTGCCGCTACACCATCTCCGTGAGTTGGGACGGCACCCTCTACGACTGTGACTTCAACCAGATGCTCGGCCTGCCGGTGAACTATGGTGTGCCCGCCCATATCCGCGACTTCGATCCGGTTCAACTCAATCGGCGACAAATCACGACACGCAACCATTGCTACGGCTGCACGGCAGGAGCCGGTTCGTCTTGCGGCGGATCCGTCACTTCCTAAGACTACGGACGATGGAAATTTCTCTGCTTGCCTTCGCACTTGCATTCGCTCTCGCCTTTGCCAATGGCACCAACGATGTCTCCAAAGCGATCGCGACCTTAGTCGGCAGCGGGGTCACCAATTATCGATCGGCTATCGCCTGGGGAACTGTCTGGACCGTGATCGGCGCGGGGGTAGCGGCCTTCGTTGCAAGCGCGATGATCAAGACCTTCAGCCATGGCCTCGTTCAGGCCGACACGATCATCGAACCGACCGTCACCTTGGCTGTCTTAATCGGAGCAATGGTGTGGATCCTCTTCGCATCGATCACCGGTCTCCCTGTCTCAACGACTCATGCCCTCACCGGTGCGATTGTCGGCACCGGCTTGGTCGCCTTTGCCGGAGAAGGATTGATCTGGGGGGCGATTGGTAAAAAGATTGCCCTTCCCTTGTTACTCAGTCCCTTCCTCGCCTTGAGTCTCTCACTACTCATTCATCCGACTGTTCGGGCGCTTGCGAAAAAGTGGGACGGGGCCTGTCTGTGCGTGATGCCGGCCTCCAGAGCATTAGTGGCCATCGATACGCATGGCGGCACCAGGACCCTGTTACAAACCGCGAGTTTCAGCCAACCGATCGTGGCCGTACCATCGCAATGCGACCGCGCCGGTTTGCGGGGGCTGGTCATGGGACTCGATACGATTCACTGGCTCTCCAGCGGCCTTGCATCGTTTGCCCGGGGTACGAACGATGCGCCGAAAATCGTCGCTATCCTCTTAATCGGCAGCTCGGCTGCCACATGGCCCAGTGCTTCATCGCAGCTTATTGTTTTTGGTGGTATCGCGATTGCGATGGGACTCGGCAGCTACTTTGGCGGCCTCCGCGTGACGGAAGTCCTCGCGGAGAAAGTGACGAAGATGAATCATGCGGAGGGGCTGTCTGCAAACCTGACGACATCGACGCTGGTCCTCGCCGCCGGTTCTTTCGGATTGCCGGTCTCGACCACCCATATCAGCAGCTCAGCCATTATCGGAATAGGCCTGCTCAAAGGCAGGAAGAGTGTGCAGTGGACAACAGTGCGTGACATGGTCTTGGCTTGGATTGTGACACTGCCAGCATCGGCTCTCCTCGCTTGTATCGCGTACCTCATCCTCACCAGAGTGCTCTAAGCCTGTCTTGCTTATTTAGTTCATTTGATTCTTCTGGTTTGTCTCGTTTGTTTGGTTAACAAGACCAGCTAGATGAACAAAACAAACCAGATAGACCAAACCAACCAGATCAACTAGCTGGACCGACTGAAAATTATCGTGATTGCGTCGCTTCTAGACAGTCTGCTAAGGTGGACGCTGATAGAGATCCTTCGCAATTATTTTCGGCCGAAAACTTTCGTATGGTCTGGGACCCCAAAGATCCTTGGAGTAAGAAAAGCGACCCGCTTGAGGACGCCCTCAGGCAGGCCCAGTCGCAATTCAAAAATCTGCTGCCCTCATTCAAGAATCTGATGCCCTCCAGCGGTTTCAGAAATGTCGCCGTGGCGGGATTGCTCGTCTTTATTGCTTGGCAGAGTGTCTTTATCGTCGCCCCGGATGAGGAGGGCGTCGTCAAGCGGTTCGGCGCTCCTGTCAGAACCGTGGGACCTGGCCCTCACGGGAAGATCCCTTTTGTTGAAACCGTCCTACAACCGAAAGTCCAAAAACTCCACCGCATCGAGGTAGGCTTCCGGACAGATCGGCAAGGCCGCCAGCAAATGCTGGCGCAAGAAGCCTTGATGCTCACCGGTGACATGAACATCCTGGCCATCGAATTTATTGTGCAATACAAGATCAAAGAATCGGCGAATTATCTCTTTAGCGTTGCTGAAATCCATGAGACGATCGGCAAAGCTGCCGAGGCCTCTATGCGGGAAGTGGTCGGCAAGGGCAAGATCGACGAGGCGCTGACGACCGGCAAAGCCCAGATCCAGCAGGACACCCAGGTACTCCTGCAAACCCTTCTCGACCAGTATCAGGGCGGCATCCAGGTCGCAGCCATCCAGCTCCAGGACGTCAGCCCTCCCGAGGCCGTGGCGGCTGCGTTCAAGGATGTAACGAATGCGAAGGAAGATCGGGAAAAACTGATCAACCAGTCGCAGAGCTATCGCAACGACATCCTCCCCAAAGCCCAAGGCGAAGCGGCTCAGGTGGTGAACCAGGCCAAGGGCAACGCCCAGGCACGGCTGAATCGCGCCCAAGGTGAGGCCAACCGCTTTTTGGCAACCCTGAAAGAATACAATCAAGCAAAAGACATCATCAGCAAGCGGATCTATATCGAAACCATGGAAGAAATCCTCCCGAACGTCGAAAAAATCATCATTGATGGCAAGGCAGCCGATCGTATGCTTCCATACCTTCCACTCGATCGCCACAAACCCATGACCAGCACCCCCACTGAAGACCACAAACCATGACCAAACAGGGATTCATCATTGCACTGGCGGTGGCCATCAGCGGGTTGTTTTTCCTAGGCGCCTCACCCCTCTTCACCGTAGACATCACCCAGAATGCGATCGTGGTCCAACTCGGGAAGCCTGTTCGCAATATCACGGAGCCGGGGCTCTATGTGAAAGTACCGTTTATTCAAGAGGTCACCTACTTCGATAAGCGCCTGCTGGACTACGACTCAGATGCGCAAGATGTGATCACCCAAGACAAGAAGACTCTCCTCCTTGACAACTACGCCAAATGGCGGATCGTCGATCCACTGAAAGTCTATCAGAACTTTCAAACTCAACGGGGAGCGTTGCAACGGCTCAACGACATTATTTATTCAGAACTCCGGGTCGAACTCGGACGTCATGATCTTCTAGAAATCGTCGCGGACCACCGTGCCGATCTCATGAAAATCGTAACCCAGCGGTCGCATGAAAAAGCGTCCGCCTATGGGATCGAGATTCAGGACGTCAGAATCAAACGTGCCGATCTCCCTGAGCAGAACGAGAAGGCCGTGTTTGCCCGAATGCAAGCTGAGCGGGAACGGCAGGCGAAGCAATACCGTGCAGAAGGCGCTGAAGAAGCGCAGAAAATCCGTTCAGAAGCGGAAAAGGACAAAGAGATTATTCTGGCTCAGGCGTACAAGGAATCGGAAGAGTTGCGAGGCGCAGGGGATGCGAAGGCTTTTAAGGTCTATGCCGACGCCTACCGGCAGGATGCTCATTTTTTCGAATTTACTCGTTCGATGGAAGCCTACAAGAAAACCTTCAAAGACAAGACCACCCTGGTGATGAGTCCGGACTCAGAATTCTTCCGATTTCTTAAACAGCGCTAGCCGTCAGGATAGGCCCACAATCTCGCCCGTGCCTGGATCGATTCCAATCCGTTCCCCTGCCGGCTTCTTGGGCAGCCCCGGCATGAGTTGAATACCTGCGCAGACTGCCGTCAGAAACCCAGCCCCTGCGAGTATTCTCACCTCTTTGATCGGCAACGTAAACCCGGATGGACGCCCTTTCAGCGCCGGGTCGTGTGACAGTGATAACGGTGTCTTAGCCATGCAGATGGGCAGCTGATCAAATCCGAGCTGCTGCGCCGTCTCGATATCTCGCTCGGCTTGTGCATCGAACGACACGGACGAAGCTCCATACATCTGCATGGCAATGGTCTCAATTTTTTTCTTAATCGGCCAGGCGGCGTCATATAAATGCATGAACGAAGACGTTTTCGCTGCGGCTCTGACCACCGCCTCCGCCAACTCTTCAGCCCCTTTTCCGCCATCGGTCCAATGAGTTGAGACCGCAGCATCCACCGCCCCAACCTCTCGAGACCGTTCTCGAACCCATTCCAGCTCAGCCACCGGGTCATCGATGAAAGCATTGACTGCCACCACTACTGGCACCCCGTGAGCTTTCACGTTCGCAATATGCTGCTCCAAGTTCGCAAAGCCCTTTACCAATGCCTTCTGGTTGGGCCCGGTAAGCCCTGCCGGAAGCGGTGTTCCAACTTTGACCGCTCCTCCTCCACCATGAAGCTTGAGCGCGCGAAGCGTCGCAACCACCACAGCCGCCGCCGGCTTGAATCCTGAACGACGACACTTGATATTGAAAAATTTCTCCGCCCCGAGATCGCTCCCAAATCCAGCTTCCGTAACAACATAGTCCGCACAACGCAATGCAATAGCATCGGAAAGAATCGAACAATTTCCATGGGCGATATTACCGAACGGACCCGTATGCACGAACGCGGCGGTTCCCTCCAGCGTCTGAACCAAGTTTGGCAACAGCGCTTCTCGAAGCAAGACCGCCATGGATCCGGCACATCCAAACTCCTCTGCCCGCAAGGGCTTACCATCCGTTGTAAACCCAACAACAATCTGCCCAAGCCTCTGTCGCAGGTCGGCTTGACTCGATGCCAACGCGAGCATCGCCATGACCTCGGACGCTTCGGTGATCACAAACTGACCCGTGCGACCCGCAGTCCCCTCTCCCAGCAAGACTTGCCGTAACGCCCGGTCACTGACTCCCAACGTCCGTGGCCAGGTGATCTGGTTGGGATCCACTTTAAGCCCGTTCCCATGAAACAGATGATTATCCACAAATGCTGATAAGAGATTGTGACTGGCAGATACAGCGTGAGCATCGCCGGTCAGATGAAGGTTGATATCTTCCATCGGAAGGACTTGCGCCCTTCCTCCTCCCGTCCCCCCCCCTTTGATCCCAAACACCGGCCCCAATGAAGGCTGGCGAAGCGTGACGGCCGTTCGATGGCCAAGGCGGGAAAGACCCATGGCAAGCCCGATGGAAGTTGTCGTCTTACCTTCTCCCAGCGGGGTCGGATTAATGGCGGTCACAAGGATATACCTGCCGAGAGGCGCAGCGTGAAGTCGCTCGAGTACATCAAGCGAAACCTTCGCCTTGAGTCTTCCATATGGGAATAACTCGTTGGTCTGGATGCCGAGCTGGTTGGCAACGTCCTGAATTGGGCGCGCCTTCACTGATCGGTTGATCTCAATATCTGTCATCGGCTGAAAAACGGCATAATCTCTACAACCCTAACGGGGCGGCAGTATAGCATAGGGATTGAGCCGATTCGGGGGCTGTTTTGGATGGAATGGGTAGATTCAGGGTGGCCTTGTCATCGACCTAATCGGTTGATGACAAGCCAGTGATTAAGCGGGAAGCCGTAACTATTCGAGGATGTACTTTACCGGATCTAGCGCCTGACCATGAACCTTGACCATGTAGTGCAAGTGGGGCCCCGTGGCTAGCCCGGTACTGCCGACCAAGGCAACGACTTCTCCACGCTTCACGCGCTGCCCTTCTTTCACTAACGATTTGGCTAGGTGGCCGTAGAGCGTTTCTATGCCGAATCCATGGTCGATTTTTACAACATTCCCCAGTTTAGGATCGAACCCAACTGCTGTCACTCGGCCTTGAGCCGGTGCCTGGATAGGTGCATTGGCAGCAGCTCCAATATCCAACCCGTCATGCCACGCGGGCTTTTCTGTAAATGGAGAAACCCTTGGCCCAAACCCGGAGGTGACCCACCCCTTTACCGGCCAAATTGATGGGGTCGCTGCCCATCGAGAGGACTTGTTTTCGGCAGCTAAAGACAACTCTTCAAGCGACTGTTCCTGAATCGTAGCTTCCCTCGACAGCCAATCGATACCCTCCTTGACTGAGGCAATCATTTCCTGCTCAGTAACATCGTTCGAACCTCCAGATAGGCTCGTTTGGCCGACCAGAGCATTCTGACCAGTTTCTACTGAACTGAGGCGCTGAGCCCCATTGTCGCTCGTGAGGGCCTTCTCAGAGGAAGGAAGAGTATTGCCATCAGGAAGGGGACCATCCACACCACCTCGGCCATTAACCATGTCCCCAGTTTTGGTAGGCTCAATTCCCAGCATGACACGAAGTCGCTGATTGACCTCTTTCATACTCGTTAAACGCTTCTTCAGATCGTCGACTGCGCCAGAAAAAGCTGCGGTCTGTTCCCGCGCACTCATAGCTTCATCACGGAATGCCGACAATTCCCAGACCTCACCGGTTCTTACCACATAATGCGAGATGACAAGAATATCGACTAGAACAAAAATAGCTCCTGCAATCAATAGCTTACTAACAAATTTGCGGTGAAAACTAAACCGTAGTGGCTTAGCAGTTGAGCCACGAAAGATCACGACGGTATAGGCATCGCTGTCTTCTACGCCATTCACTTGTCCCATGATCTTCACCCCCTGCTGAATGGGCTCACCCGCCTCCTACAATAATTCACTGCGAGTGTACCGACCCAGGTTGCTTCAGTCAACCCTAACTTTGGTAATGCCCTGTCACTATCTATTAGTTGTGGGTCTCTTCACATACCCACCCAATATATTGCTCAAAACCTTCTTTAACCGGCAACGCGATGATCTCAGGAGTCTCATATGTATGCATCCTCTTGATCGCCCTCTCAAGTGCAGGATATCGTGGCCTTGTAGTTTTCAATATCAGAAGAACTTCTTTGGCTTTGACGACCTTTCCCTTCCAATGATAGATCGACTGAACCCCTGTAATGATATTCGCGCAGGCAGCCAACCGGGCATTCACCATTCCTTCGCCAATCCTGACCGCTTCTTTCTGACTGTTCACCGCAACCAAAACCACAAGGATTTGCGCTGGTGACTTCTTCATACGGGGTGTAACCACTGCAAAACAACTTTTTGGTTCTGCGATGCCCCCCGCCATTCTCTCCTGATGGAATAGTAAAGCAATTCCTGGGCCTATCTCAAAGAAATAAAGCGATTATTGCAATTTATCAATATCTTATGATTTCAAGTTCAACTCTACTGTTTGCCGGTTCTCCCCCATAACTAAAACTGAGTTGGTAATACCACATAAAGGCGAAATATCAACAAAAATGTACATTCCCTCATTCTATTTCTCAAGAAAAAAATACCGCCACCACTAGTTGCTTACGTCTATCTCAGATAAGGCCGGACTGAGTAGGCTGTCGGCCTCATTGACTCAGGCTCATTGACAAGCTTTTCACCCTCGCATATTATGATGGTCATAAATAAGGAGGTCTCTGAATGGACTTCGCCATTTCCCCAAAAGAACTTAAGAAAAGCCTTGATAACGGAGATAAATTAGTTCTGGTTGATGTGAGGGAGGAATGGGAATATTCCCTTGCAAAGGTGGATGGCTCAATCCTAATTCCCCTCGGAACACTTCCTCAATCGCTCGCTCAATTAAACCGCGACTCCGAGATCATTGCCATCTGCCACCATGGTATGAGAAGCGCCGATGCAACGAACTTCCTGCTTCAACAGGGATTCCCGAAAGTGAAGAACTTAGTGGGAGGGATCGACGCCTGGTCAACCCAGGTAGATGGAACCGTCCCTAGATATTGACCAGCCCCACCAAGGCCCGCGAGCGCATGCTTCTCCTTCTTCCTGAACGACACAGTCGATTCTACCCCATGCGCTCACGGAAATAATCGACGGTACGTTTGAGCCCTTCACTGAGTTCGGTCCTTGGCTCCCAGGACAATTCTTGACGGAGTTTGCCCGAATCAATCACGCTCCGTACCTGTTCACCGCTTTTGGCTGGCCCATGAACTTCCTTGCACGTCGAATTTGTGTGAGAGATCAAAATCCTGAGCAAATCGTTGATTGAGGTTTCTTCCCCCGTTCCAACATTATACGTCCCTTGCGTTTCCTGTCCCATCACCGCAAGATTTGCCTCAACGACATCTTCGACATAGACGAAATCTCGCGTTTGCCGTCCATTGCCATTGACGACCGCTTGCTCGTTATTCAACAGCTTCTGAATAAAGATCGCGACCACGCCGGCCTCTCCATCCGGGTCCTGACGTGGGCCATACACATTGGCATAACGCAAGTTCACCATTTGAAGTCCGCTGATCCGTTGATAGTAAGATAGATACTGCTCCCCGCACAGCTTGCTAATGCCGTAAGGCGATAGAGGCCGCATGACATGAGACTCTGGGGCAGGGTAGATCTCCTGCTCGCCGTAGATGGCTCCACCGGAAGAAGAGAATACCACCTTACGGACACCATGCCTGACCGCTTGCTGCAATACATTCAACATCCCAAGGACATTCACCTGAGCATCAAAAATTGGATCATCCACAGATTTTCGAACGTCCATCTGAGCGGCAAGATGCATGACAATATTGGGCCGTTCGTTACGAAATACCCGTTCAAGCCGCCAACTCTGAATATCTAGCTTGCAAAAACGAGCGGCGCGATTGAGGTTTCGCCGCTTCCCCGTGGACAGATTGTCCACAACAACAACCTCGTGCCCTTCCTGGACAAGACGATCGACCAAATGAGACCCGATAAAACCAGCGCCTCCGGTCACGAGTACCTTCATGCATGCCCCCATCGCATATGAATCTGTGACATCATCTGCCCAACTCCTATCAAATCAACTTGGTCTAGCGCGTGCAAAACCAACAAGAATCTCCCGATTCCCTTTTCGCCCTACGACTGGAGAGTCGAGCACGCCTTTCAGCTGAAGCCCCAACTGAGCGGCACAGGCAATGACCTTCTCAGTCACAGCTGGGTAAGGAGGTGGTGGGTGGACAGCCGACCGTCATCCCAGAAGCGCCACGTCCGGATCCCGGAAGCGAAGAGGTCCGCCGCGATCGCGCGGAGGGCCGCCAGCCAGTCTTCTTCCCTTCCGGGTCTTTCTGGCAGGCACAGCTCGGCGCCCTCCGCTTGATCGCCGACGAAGGCGAAAACCGCGAATCCCTCGCCACCCCGTGGCCGAAATCACCCGGTAGAACCGGTAGTAGCGCTCCGGACGCGAGTGGTAGCGCCAGTCCAGGAAGGCAGCCGAGCGACGGATCCCGGCCGGAAAGCATCCCGCCCAGATCCTCTCCACGGCGTCGGCGGCATCGGCGGCATCGGCCCAGACACGGC
>JANNIV010000256.1:0-10723 GCA_031405355.1 Nitrospira sp. | reverse complement strand
GCTGGATCAGATTCGTGGAGGCCGCTTGCGCCAGCAAGCGCGAGGTGGTGCGTTCAAGGCGGAAACCGAACCGTTGTTCGAACCGGATCGCTCTGAAGATACGAGTGGGATCGTCTAGGAAACTGCCTGCATGCAGCACGCGGATCCTGCGCGCCCGAAGATCGCGCTGCCCTCCGTAGGGGTCAAGCAAGCGACCGAATTGCCGCTGATTGAGTTGCACCGCAACGGCATTGATCGTGAAGTCACGCCGAGAGAGATCCTCTTCGATCGACGCAGGATGAACCGTCGGCAGGAGAGCGGGCTGCGCATAGGACTCTTTCCTGGTCGTCGCAATATCCATCTTCAGCCCGTTTGGGAACGTGAGCCGCGCCGTCGCAAACCGTTCAAATACCGCCAACCCTGCCCCATACCGGCCAGCCACCAATCGCGCAAAGGCAATCCCATCTCCCTCTACCGTAAAGTCGAGATCCCAGCTCTCCCGCTTCAGTAAGAGGTCTCGGACGACTCCGCCGACAAGATAAACGGACATACCTCGCTCATCGGCAAGTCGTCCGATTTGTTTCAACAATCGCAGCTGTCGCACAGGCAATCTGTTCAGCGACACGACCCGGTTTAACTGGTTCTTCATTCCTGACATTGTAGCAATCTCCCTACCCTCTAGCTAATTTCCCGTTTACGGAACGACCGCAGGCTCGTCTCATCTCGTAGGGGCGACCACAAGGTGTTCAGCGGCCCCGGTGAGGACTTGTCCGATTCCGGCCCAGCAACTCCTCTGCGGTGCAATGGATCTCAATACGCAGGAAGGGAAGGCAGTCCCGGTGGTGACTGGCGGCCAGACCATCCAGATCGGCCTGAGCCCCGCCATACTCGCCGGTACGTTCTGATAATGACAAGAGGGGCTCACGACCTCCGTCGTGAGCCCCTCTTATTTTCTCTCCGACGACAGCCCTACTGCTACCGGTGCCGCTTACCTTGGCGGTCGTGCTTCTCGCGCGCAATATGACGGGATGTGCGTGTTTGTGCTGCTCCAATCCTGGCCCGCTCTTTTTTTGTCACAATGCCGTCAGAGGTTGCCCGGTCTTCCATCTTGTTAATGTGTTCCTGCTGTTTGTTCAGCCGGTTTGCTTCTCGCTCGTTCAGCTGCCCGCTCGCAACTCCCCGATCGATCCGCTGCTCTTGATTGGCCTGACGCTGATCGATCGCAGGCGTTTCTGCCTGGGCATAGGCCAGCCCGGTCATCAACAGGGTCATCGCACTGACTGCTAACAATATCTTCTTCATCCTGACCTCCATGGAATGTTGAGTTAAGCGAGACAGGCGCAATACGAAGTTCGACGTTCCGGGTTTGAAGTTCCAAAAACCTCGAACTTCGGACCTCGAACCGTCGCCCGGCTCACACGTCACGCAAGTCTCGCATTTCGCGCTTGTCACGCGCGCCATCGGGCTATCCCCACTGTACTAGGATTTGAGAGAATGGAAAGAAAAAGAAGAAAGTCTAGTGATCCCGCCCGCTGCCGCCACCCCCACCGCCATCTGATCGCCCTCCGCGGTCGTCGCGGCCACCGCCACGATCAGAACGGTCGCCACGGTCACCGCGATCATCCCGCCCCCCACGATCCGAGTCTTTGCCCCGATCCATGCGATCCCCACCTCGATCCCCGCCGCCGGATCCACTGTGATCCTGGTCGCGGAACAGCCGCTCGCCCCGTTCACCTCTGGAGATCTGATCGCGAATGGATTCCGTGGTGATGCGTCCCTCCCGGAAATCTTGTCCGTGCCGTTTTATCTCACGAGCCAAATCCGCAAGCTCGGATGGACGAAAGCCTTGCCTCATACCCTCCGCCACGACCGCTGCGCCGTCTTTCGAGGGAATCATGGCTTCCTTGATCACCGCCAAACTTTTCGCACCGCCCCCCAGCATGTCCGGACTCATTCTTTGCCCTTGGTGTTGCCCGCTTCGGGCCAAATCACGCACCTCATCTGCCGTAGCGCCACGGCCAAAGGCTTCGGCCAGCGATTCCATGGCTCGCTGACGGTTCCCTTGATCCTGATCGACCATCCCTTTTGCCACCGACTCTTGCAACACCTCGCGAGCCGACTCGAAGTTCCCCACCATCTGTTTCAATACCGGATCGATTCGCCTGGGCTCCACACCCTTAGCCAACCCTTCTTTCACCTTATTCGCCAACGGCTCGGTCGGAAGGCCTCTCTCACCGGCCCTCGATACTTGATTGAGCAACTGATTGACCTCTTCCGCCGAGTGACCCCGCGCCGTACTCAGCCGATTGATCGCCTCCCGATCTTGCGTCGAGAGCGGCTCTGCCATGGCTGGAACGGCAGCCAGGCTCAAGGTCAGACAGAGAAGCCGCAGTTGTATGTCGATTCGCTTGTGCATAGTCTTAATGAACGACCAGGATGCCGTTTGTTTGTCCGAATCCATCCGTCACAAAATCTTCAGCCGCGGGAGGCGTCACCCACCATGTCTCATCAACCAGATACATGAAGGTGTATTCTCCCTCTCGCAACGGCACATCCACCGACCAGAGACCTGTCCCATCGCTCATCTTCATCTTGGTTGCCTCTTCAGCCCAGCCGTTAAAGGAACCCACCAGCGCCACCTTCTTGGCTTCCGGCGCCAACAGCACGAATCGCACACCGCCTGCCACAGGCTTCGGCAACTCCGGTTTTTGTATCGTCTTCGCGCAGGCCGATAGACCGACGACCATGCACAGGGCCATGACTCCTCGCAGGAGGCGGGTGAATCTCGCTGATGGTATCCCCATGCCAGGGAGAGTACCCAACCCCTTGTCTCGTTGCAAGAGATCGGTCTGGCATATCAGATGGCGACATCGAGCACCGCATTCTGCGCCCCAAATCCATCGCCGGCTCCTTCCTCCGCCAATGGATCGGCAACCCACTGTTTGCCGTCAATCACGAACATGTACTGATAGCGGCCCGGCTTCAGAGCGATCGTCGCCGTCCACATCCCCCCCTCGGACCGTTCCAACTTGGTCTGGCCAGGATTCCAACCATTAAAGTCACCGGCCACCGAAACAGACCTGGCATCGGGCTGAAGCAACACCAGCCGCACATACACCTTGCTCTCTTGTCCTGGCGCAAACGACGCAGTCTGCGCCTGATTCCCGGAAGCCGGGATCGGAGCTTCCACAATCCGTTCCGGCGCAAACTGCAACAGGCCTACGACCGCCACCAACGCCACCGAGGCAGCCGCCGTCGCGCCGGCGAAATTCCATTCCAGGGTCCGCGGTGCCGTGACCATCGCACGGAGTCGATCCCACAGGCTGACAGGCGCGAGCGCCAACTTGCCCTGCACCTGCGCGAGGAACCGTGCCGATGGCGCGAGACGGGGCAACTGCACCGCCTCCGCCACAACCAACTCCAAATTCAGCCAGCGCCGCCGCAATGACGGATCGGCATCCATCGCCTGGAGAAAGGCCACTCGCTCCTCCGGTGTCAGATCGTCATCGAGAAAGCGTTGAATCAGTAAGTCTTGTTCACGCATCCCTACGCCTCTTTCAGCTCTGCCAACTCCCGACTCAGCTGCAACCGTCCCTTATAGACGCGCATTTTCAACGTATCCGCATTCACGCCGACAATCTCCTGCATCTCCTCGTAACTGAGTCCTTCGACGTGCTTCAGCACAAAGGCTTCACGATAGAGCGGCGGCAGCCGTTGAATTGCCCGATCCAGCTGCGCAGCGACTTGCTGCTGTGACAAGAGCCGTTCCGGGGTTCGCTCTTCCGCCACCACTCCGTCATCGAGCACCTCATCGACATCGACATCCTGGACCGCCTGCCCCGGACGTTTAGCCCGAAGCCAATCCTTACACTTATTCGTAGCGATCCGATAGAGCCAGGTGGAAAACTTCGACTCAGCTCTGAACCTCGGCAGTGCCTTGAACGCCGCCACGAAAGTCTCTTGCGCCAGATCCTCTGCCTCAGTCCGGTCACCCACCATCCGATAGGCTACGTTCACAATGACTGTCGCGTACCGTTCGACCAACTGCCCAAAGGCATCGGAGTCTTGCTTCAGGCTCCGGGCGATCAGCTTGGCTTCATCGTTCGACCTACCGTGATCTATCGACATGGCCATGCTCGCTGATCCGACATGGCCATCAAATGCCTGCTTGTACTGCCTATCTGTACTGTTTGACGTAAGGCGAGGCCGGACGTAAACGCCCTTGAGCAGACTCGTAAGCTATTGAAAAACCATTGGAGCGCTATGAGAGCAGGTGGTGGTGCGATCATGAATGGCAAGGGAGCACCCTGAGGTTGGCCAAGAAAACTCTTCGGCGTCGTTCGGAAGTGGAGTTGCAAGTTTCTAGTTTCAGGTTTCTAGTTATTCGTTTCGATTGCTGAAATTCCGAACTTGAAACCTGAAACTAGAAACTAGAAACCAGCCACTCCCAAATGATCGACACTTCACGCACAAGAACAGCGGATTGGACATCGCAGCAGGTATTCATGGATAGTCCTGGCTAGAACCGGTAGCTGGTACCGATGGACACGACATGGTCAGGGGCCCCGTTGGATACGCCCACGGCAACTCCCCCATTGAAACGCCACTCTGAGGAGGCCCTATAGCTCATGCCAAAAAAAACATCGCGGATATTTTGGGCTCCTGAGAAGAGAGACCGGTATTCCTCGAAGTAGACGCTGCCGAGCAGGTTCTTTGCAAAGTAATAGCCCCCTCCAACGTCATACCACCACTGGTTCCTGAGATTCAGGCCTTCCGGTCGACCGATGATATTGAAGCCCCCGTCGAGAAACGTAATCCAGTTGTCCCCCAAGAGCTTGGAAATTTCGGCACCAACCCCCTCGTCCATCTTGCCCGTCCCGAGTCCACGTGACGCATCGGCTGTCGGCAGCTTCACACGGCCCGTGATCGCTATGAGCGGAGCCCAGCCCTTCTCCTCAACGATATAGTAGCGGCCCCTGAGGATAATATCGCCAATACCGGTCGTCGTCAGCTTCTGGCCTGCTGCTAGACCAGTGAGACATGATGGTTCGTCCTCATCACACCCACCTCCGCCTCCACTGCCGCTACCACCACCGCCCGGCCCACTGTTGCTGCCACTTTGAACCGGGACCTGACTGCCGCCTACTAATGTCGATCGACCATCCGTTGTCGCTGTGACAAAAGGAATCACCAGCGCCACATCGCCGTCTTTAAAGAACCGACGAATCGAAATTGGCGCGTAGAAAAATGAGCTGGTCGTATTCGTTCCGTAATTCCCACTGCTGTAGCTGGGGTTGAACCCGATCTGCCAATTCCGATCAGGTGAGGGTTGAGCGGGTGCTGGATCAATCTTATCCGCCGGTGATGCCCCGACCAATCCCACTCCGCTCGCAACCGTGAATCCGATCACCAGGCACAGCATTCGCCACTGCCGACTCATAATCCATCCTTCCAATAGACCTACTCAGGCATTCAGGCTGAAGACAATAAAAAAATCTCGGAAGGCGAGAATGCGGGGGAACGGGATACAGGGATAGTCGGGGTAGGTTCTTACCCCTCTGCCCCGTTGCCCCGTTATCTCTTCAAGCAGAAATGAATCCTCGTTGCACAAAAAACCCAACCCCTAAAAGCCTTCAGCCTATCTACCTGCGCCGGTAAACGTTTCTACTTATCTATCCCTGGATGGAGAAAAAAAACAACAATTAATCCTCTATTAGAACGACAGGTAGTGAAGGGGGCCGAATATCCGTCGGCATCCAACCAGGTACAGATTTCCAAGTGACTCCACCGGCACTGGCTTAGCCCATCTAGTTTCAAAAACATTCACGGCCTGACCTGATCTGGAGCGGGGACTGTGCACTTCAAACAACTGCTTCCTGTGAGGGGCCTGGCCCATGAGAAGTAGCATCCCTTCCTTGCTCCGGTTGAGTGCGAAGACCTCACCTTGCCTGGTGACGACCGAATCCTCTTCTATGGATTCGAGCATCTCATACGAACACCTGCGCCGATAGCTCTTGCGCGTTTCACGCCGGCGCTCTGGAGGGATCATCGCAGCTGGTATGTCGGTAGATAATTGGGCTGGGGCCGTTGCTGAAGAGGAGAACATTGTTTCTAAGATGTGCTTCGCCATGGCTGGACTCCAATCGTTCGAGTGGGGACAGGCGCCCTTCTTTGTGGCGCCTGTCCCCCTTTTTCAGTCGCGTTTTTCCGCAGCTGCTAGTTGTGTCCGGATCGCTCTGGTCTATCCGGTCTGTCCGGTCTGTCCGGTCTATCCTGTCGATCTGGTTGCTCAGGCCGATCCATCTGTCCAACTCGATCCAGTTGACGGTCGTCCCGGCGATCCATCTGTCGGTCAGCTTGACGATCTTCGCTCCGATCGAGTTGCCGATCCTCACGACGATCTTCTCTTCGGTTCAACTGTCGGTCTTCACCCCGATCCTCTCGGCGATCCATTTGGCGATCTTGGCGCTGATCTTCTCGCCGATCGTCATTCACATTGCGGACATCGTCTCGCCCGTTGCGGCCACTGTTATCACCACCACGGCCTGACCCGCTGTTGGCTGAGCCGGGACCACTGTTATCACCTCTGCCATGGCCCGACCCGCTATTCGCCGATCCTGGCCCGCTGTTCGAGGAGCCAGGCCCACTACGATTATCGTCTCGATTTCCCCCACGGTCGTTAGCGCCTTCGTGGCGCAATCGGTCCACCTGCCCATTCTGAATCGGTGGAGTGGTCTGCCCCCAGACAGGGCTTGTCAGCATCATCAACCCACTCAAGAACCAGACTCCTGTGGATATTCGGACTGTTGGTTTCATGTGACTCCTCCTCCTCGTGTTACAACTAGTCTTCGAGTTCGGCCTCGCGCCACGTCACGCTGCCGACATCCAGCCGGCCCTTCACCTTCACCAGCATCCCCTCCTTCACAGCAGTAAAGAAGGCCGCGCGGCCGATAACTTGATCGTTGAGCCCCTCAAAATTGTTATTGCTGATCGTCGACGTATCAATCGCCACTCCCAGAATTGTCAGCTCCTGACCTGAGATTGACTGCACCGGCCCCTGGAGATCCACATCTGTGTCCTGCGAGCGTTGCTCGACTCGTGTCGCGATCACAGAGCTGCTCCCACTGACACGACCACGCACCCGAACGTGGCTATTGAGCGACAGATTATTCCCGCCTTCAGTCTGACTATTCACAGTCACGGTGACTCCTGGAAGGCCGTCGATCGTAAATGTATTCCCGTTGATCGTGGCAATGTTCCCCTCCAGCTTAACGCTGGCATGGAACTTCACATGCTTGGCCGTCAGAATCCCGTTCGCTAACCGGCCTTCGGCAGACAGCTTCGCGCCCACGACAATCTCGTCAATCGTGCCGCCGCGGAACTGGGTGTTTGCAGTCGTCAGCACATGTGTCGTTCCGATGAAGAAGTCGCCAGGGCCGTCAACCTTAGTCACGAACCCTTCGACTTCAAATTCATCCATATTATTGCCGAGGCCCTGATTTTCCGGCTCAACCTTGGTAGCCGTGAGGGTGGAAGTCCCTGAATTAAAGACTGTTCCTTTCGCTTCCACGAAGAGCCCATTCCAATTGCTGCCGCTCGGAATCGGCATGTCGCCAATGAGCGCCGTCGTGTAATTCACAGTCAAGTTGCCGATCTGGAAGGTCTTGGCAGCAGCGTCATGCCCCGTCACAAACCCACGCACCTCCGGCGTGACCGTCCCTACAGGCTTCTTTTCAATGAACGTCGCCTGGATCACCCCATCAGGCCGGATATGCCCGTTCACCTCGACCGAGTCAGTCCCGGGAACAAGATTGAGAATATTCTGATTGAGAATGTTGTTATCGATCAGCGTCGTGCTATCGACTAACACCGTTTGGCCCATGACGACCAGGCTCAATCCATCTGCCGCGACCGACTGTACCAATCCTTCGACTGCGTCTTTCTGGCTGACCGTACTGGCCGACCGTTGGTCGCCGTTGAACGATCCAGTGACCGTCACCGTCATACCGAGCTTGAGATCGCTCTGGCTGCCAGACTGGCCGTCGACCACGAACGACGACCCGCTCGTATCAAACCTCTTTCCGTTGACAATGACACTGCTGAACCCGGTAATCGTGCCTGAAGCAGCCGAAGATCCGCTGGCAGCCCCACCGGTACCGGTCGCAGCCCCACCGCCCCCGCTGCCACAGCCGCTCAACAGCCCGAGCAGCCCCACTGCACCGAGAAGATTGAACAGAATCGATGAATGTCTCATTGAATGCCCCCTGGTTAAGAATGATAGTTACGATTGTGGTTTCGATTGATCGTTCGTCGACATTCCCGCCGGCCGTGGCCCGTCCGCCAGGACATCAGCCGACCAGGTCACATGAGACGGGCACCATTGCCATACCCCAAGTGTGATGATTCGAGTGAGACCGGCCGGAATGCAGGCAGTCTTGTTGACCGACACATCTCGATTGACGACGCGGGTCGAAGCTCCGCAGCGATTCAGATAGAGCTCACCAGAAACTTTATGCAGATCGAAGTGGGGTACAAAGAAGGCGACAACCGACACCGGCAGGACCGCCAGCGAAGAATCGTCCACCCACTCGCCCCCATCACAGTGACCGTCCAGCCCCGCCGTTCGCTTCACATCGTCGCGGACCAGTATCGAGGTGCAGCCGGATAGCAAGAGAGCGATCAATAGGATCAGTGCACTCGTTTTCGGGTGGATCTGTTTCATGAAGCCCTCCTTCTTGCCTCGTCTGATGGGTTAGACGGGAGGCAAGAAGAAAGGTAAACGGCAGGGTCTTATCGCACGTCCTGGAAGAACGCACGAGGCAGGGTTGGAAGACAGAACTCGACGTGGAGAATAATGAGGAGCACGCGGAAAAAGCTGTGCCAGACGCCCATCTTCAGGAACTTTCTGGCATCGGTCACTACTGCGGGCGAGAGCAGAAGTGGCCTGGTGACGGCTATGAGACGCTCACACAAGGCCACATCTTCGAGGATGGGCTGATTGGGGAACCCCCCAAGCTGCTCGAACAATGGGCGTCGGACGAAGAGGGCTTGATCGCCGTAAATGATCCGGCTGCGGATACAACGGAAATTATCCAGAAACGAAATCACCTTCAGCCGCCAGTCGTCGCCTGAAAACCGGTGCATGAACCCACCGGCCTGGATGGCCTGATCGGCTTCCATGTCATTCAGCCGCTGAATCGCGCCTGGGGGCAAGACCGTATCGGCATGGAGAAAGAGGAGCCAGTCTCCTTGGGCCTGCTTGGCGCCGGCGTTCATTTGCGAGGCGCGGCCCTTTGGAGCGGTCAAAAACAGACGTGAAGGGTGATGCGTAAGGGGTGAGGGCACAAAAGAATGTTGAATGTTCAATGGTGAATGTTGAATTGACATTGCGATGAATCCAAATGACTCAACAATGGCGAGCGTGCGATCGGTGCTGCCGCCATCGACGACAATGACTTCGTAGTCGCCGGACTGGCAAAACAGTTCGCCCAGCGTGTGCGGAAGCGCCTTCTCTTCGTTATAGGCAGGGATGACGATGGAGACCATGATTGATTCTTCTGCTATATGCTATATGCCATGAGCCATATGCTCTCGTTCGACCAGCCACTCCGGCAGAAACTTTCGCACATCCCGCGCCCACGCCGTGGGATCTTCGTCGATCGATTCGAAGAGATCACTCAATGTCAGGACCATTCGATCTGTCAACACGAGATAGTCCTGCGCGCGGCGGCATAATTCCTCCGCGTCGATCTGTCCCTCCGCCATAGCCCGTTCGAGCATGCGCCGACCAAATCCATGATGGGCCTCCTCTTGCTGGAGCAACATTCGTCGCAGCCGACCGAACGGTGCTGCACGCTTGACCAATCCTTCTTCGATACGCGTAAGAATCGCTTCACCCAGTCCTTCGAGAATGACCTGCTCAGCCAGGAATGTTTCGAGCAAATCCCGCCTAGCCAGGGCATCGTTGAGTTTCTTGCGATACTCCTCTAACGCCGGCAGAAACGGGGCATTGCCGAGATGCCTCGGCGCGAGCCAGGCAATGGCCCCTTGAAACACCAAGGCATGCGCAGCCTCCTGACGGGCCTGGCTCAGGAGAAAACTCCGCGATCCGGAGTCCGACGCCAACGCAGCCTGTGTCTTGGCACATTCGTTCGCCAAGCGCTCGCCCTGCTCAAGAAACGTCAGCAGTCTCGCGATCGGCGCCTTTTCATCAGGACGTACCAGCACGCGCAATCTCCTTTTTGAGCGGGATACCGTTCAGACTCCAGTCATAGTCGAGATACTCGATGCGATAACCAGGCCGAGTGAGCTCCTTCGCCAATTCAGGATCATCCACGTACCGGGCGATATAGGCCAATACCGATCCGGCGGCGCCGATGAAATCATTTTCAAACCAATGAAAGATCATGGACAGAGCGGCCACTTTCTGCGTTCGATCGAATCGATTGCGGGTCGAGTCGTTGATGAACATCCTTGCCGCGTGATCGAGCTGACGATCGAGTTGATCCGGCTGATAGGCCCAGGGCTGAAGCTTCGGACAGGATGCCGATGCGCAGACAATGGTAAAGTGCATCAGCGGCTCATGGAACTGCTCGATCAGCACTTGCCGTTCAAGATCGTAGAGATTGATGGTCGTGCCACCGACTTGATAGTCGCGACCGATGAAATAGCGATAGCGCCCCCAGAGGGTCATCGGCGAATAGTAGTCCAAGATACCCTTGACGGCAAAGGCATTGTAGGCGTT
>JANNIV010000255.1:0-2475 GCA_031405355.1 Nitrospira sp. | reverse complement strand
GCCGATGTCCGTCATGGAACAAGCTGAAATTCAGTCCCTCTTGCCTCATCGGTATCCATTTCTTCTAGTCGATCGCATACAGGAGCTGGACCCAGACCGGCGGATCGTCGGGTTCAAGAATGTGACGATCAATGAACCCTTCTTTCAAGGGCATTTCCCTGGGCGCCCGGTTATGCCTGGCGTGTTGATTCTTGAAGCCATGTCTCAAGTCGGTGCGATTCTGGCATTTAAATCGCTAGGGAACGTGGCACGTCCGGTGGTGTATCTGACCGGTATCGACGGGGCAAAGTTTCGAAAACCGGTCGTGCCCGGCGATCGATTGCGGTTTGAGATCGACGTGGTCAAGAAACGGGCGCCGTTCTGGAAAATGCAAGGCAAAGCGTTTGTCGAGGACGAACTCGTCTGTGAAGCCGAAGTGACTGCGATGGTGACGGAAGAAAAGCCCGAACCGCGTCAATAGTCAACCGTCATACGTTAACCGTGAGAGATCATAGAGCCAACGACTTTTTTCAAACGATTGACAAATGACCATTGACGATTGACGTTTTCTACTGGAGGTTACGAGTGCAGATTCATTCAACAGCGATTGTTCATCCCAAGGCGAGTCTCGCCGATGATGTGGAGGTCGGACCGTTTTGTCTGATCGGTGAGCATGTCACGATCGGGAAGGGAACCAGACTGTTGTCGCATGTGACGGTCGACGGATGGACGGAGATTGGCGAGCGGAACGAGTTGCATCCCTTTGCCTCGATCGGCGGACCGCCTCAGCACCTCGGATATAAAGGGGAGCCGACGAAGGTCGTCATTGGCCATGACAATATTTTTCGGGAGTATGTCACGGTCAATCGCGCAACGGTATCAGGCGGAGGGGCGACAGTGCTCGGGTCACATAATTTTCTGATGGCCTATGTTCATGTGGCGCATGATTGTCGACTCGGCAGCCATCTCATCATGGCCAACGCGGCGAGTTTAGCCGGCCACATCACCATCGGCGACTATGCCATCATCGGGGGATTGACCGGGATCCATCAACATGTGCGGGTTGGATCGTACTCTATGGTCGGCGGTTGTTGCGCCATCACGCAGGATCTCCCGCCGTACATGCGGGCTGCGGGTGGCTATCGCGCGCGGATGTATGGCCTTAACTCGGTAGGGTTGCGCCGTCATGGGTTTTCTCCCGATCGGATCTCGGTACTGAAACGGGCCTACGACATGCTCTTCCGCTCGGGCCACCGAGTCGCTGAAGCGACCAGGCTTGCCAAGGCCGAGTTCGGAGACCAACCAGATGTCATGACGATCCTGGGGTTTCTCGAAGGGACGAAGCGTGGGATCTGCCGGTCGGTCAGTAAAGATCAAGAGGATGAGGAGTAAGCGCGTGGCATTTCGACCCCAGGTCACCGATGGCGAGCGGATTGGGCTCATTGCAGGTAATGGCCGGTTCCCGATCATCTTTGCGGACAATGCCAGAAAGCTCGGCTATCATGTGTCGGCTGTGGCGCATGAAGGTGAGACGGAACCGGAATTAGCCGGTCATGTCGATCGTATCCATTGGATCAAGATCGGCCAGATGAACAAGCTGATCAAGGCATTCAAGGAAGACGGGGTCCACCAGGCCGTGATGTTGGGCGGGATCAAGAAGACGCATGTCTTTACGACGATCCGTCCTGATTTTCGCACCTTGGCGATGGCGACGCGGTTGGCGCTCTGGAAGGACGACGATATTCTGCGCGAATTCGCAAAGGAGCTTGAGGGAGAAGGGATTGCCATCTGTGAATCGACCTTTGGGCTTGAGGGGATCCTTGCAGAAGAAGGGACGTTGACCACGCGGGCTCCGTCGGAGAAAGAGTGGGAGGACATCCGCTACGGATGGGATGTGGTGCGTGAGATCGGACGTCTCGATATCGGGCAATGTGTGGTGATCAAAGATCGTGTGGTCGTGGCCGTCGAGGCGGTCGAGGGCACCGACGGAGCCATCAAGCGCGGCGGTGAGTTGGCCAAAGAGGGCGCGGTGGTGGTCAAACGATCGAAGCCGCAGCAGGACATGCGGTTCGATCTTCCGGCCGTGGGGCCTCGGACCATCGAGGTGATGGCGTCGGTCAAGGCCTCCGTATTGGCGATCGAGGCAGGACGAACCATCCTGTTGGATCGCGAGATCGTGCTGGAGAAGGCCAAGTCTGCCCGTATTGCCATTGTCGGGATCAAGCCGGATTGATGGGTGAACTGTGATGGGTGACACTCAGCACTCTCGGTGTGTCCGATGAAGCCGTTTCGGGCAGGGGTCATCGGCGTCGGGCACCTCGGGCAGCACCATGCGCGCCTCTATGCCTCCTTGCCTGGCGCGCAACTCGTCGGTGTGCTCGATCAGTCGGTGGAGCGTGCGCAGGTGATCGCAGACCGGCATGGGGCACGCGTCTTTCGTACGGTTGATGAGTTGTTGCCGCACGTCGATGTCGTGAGTGTAGCGGTGCCCACCTC
>JANNIV010000254.1:0-1527 GCA_031405355.1 Nitrospira sp. | reverse complement strand
CACCAGCCAGACAGCCGTACCTTCACAATGAGATCCGCAAAACGTGACTGGGTACCGACGCTAAGATTTCTTTACAAAACTGATATGCGCTCGATACGCCTCGATTGCGGCAGCCAGGGCTTGGCTTCCGCGTGGAATGTTGGCGTCCAACGCGTCTTCGATGGCCTGATCGTCGATTTCGACGTCGTAGCGGTCTTGAACATTCGTTCGTACTGGTCCCTGCGTGATATCCCGTGGCATGAAAATCTCTTTCCATACTTCCTTTTCGACGAGACAGACATCTCGAAACCGCTCGTAGAGCAGGGCTAACTTCTCTGGGTCAGTGATTTTGATGCGGTCTCCCATCTTGTTCCTTTTCTTTGTCTTATGATTCTATCCGTTACTGCCGTAGCAATTTCCAACGTTCTCGCAGATGGGTATCGGTGCTGATAGCGTGTGATCATAGACCTACTTGTGTGGATTCACGACGGCGGGAGAAGCATCCTCAATGATCGTGAACCGCATGGTGCCCACTTGATTGGCCGCATGAAAGGACTGTTGTCCGAGCGGCGTGATGAATAGTTTCACCAGATACGTCCCGACGGCCCAGGCGTCTCCGGGTTTCTTGAGTTCCAGGAATCCATAGCGTTCATGTCCTGGCACTTCCAAGGTGTCTTTGCCGAGCGGCACGGATGAGAGGACACCCTGCGCTCCCTCCTGAAACCATTGTGCGCTGAACTGGGCAGGATCTTCCAAGGGGGCTGACTCGAACACAATATAGATTGCGGGAATATTTCGGTGAAATACCGATCCCGGTTCGATAGGTTTCAGCCGAGGATCTTGCGTGTACCAGCCTTTCCGTCCGAACGTATCCCACTCCATGTCATACCCTTTGGCCATCCTGATCCAGGTAAACAGAGATTGAGGGATATCCTTTTTCTGTTCGTCGAACGACGGGCTCTGCGTGGGATCGATCTCGGTTGTCGTTTGTTCCTTCGGCGCAAACGGATCCCGCGCTTCCACTGTCTGCCAGGCGCAAACGATGATGCTCAGGCAAGCCAGTACGCTGGCCAAGAGCCGCATCCCTTTCATTCTGACTTCCGTCATTAGTACCACCATGATCCGTTCTCCACTCGCCCCGTTATGGTAGCGAGAGATCTGCAAGCGGTCAATCGCCGATTGTCCAAGAGGCGCATCTCTGTACGCTCTGGGCCCCTGTTATGCTACTCTCGATCAGAGGTTCCTTTCAGGAAATGATTCTGTGCATCCCAGCTTATCCTGACGTTCGGAAGAGACTGTGCCAAACAATTCCCAGGCGCAGAGAGCCAACGAGCAAGGTCTTCGCTACGGCCTCAGAGATGGCGCTTGCCAGGCCATTACGCAAGGCAGCGGGGAACAATATCTCTCCGCCTTTGCTCTACTCCTGCAAGCAAGCCCCTTTCAATTGAGTGTGTTGTCGGCATTGCCCCAACTCATCGGGACAGGAGCCCAACTCGCCTCCGTGAAGTTATTACAGTGGTTCCCCGATCGCAAAGCCCTCATTTTTTC
>JANNIV010000253.1:0-13883 GCA_031405355.1 Nitrospira sp. | reverse complement strand
CCCCGCTGATTTGAATATTGGCTCCATTCACGTACCGTGCTTCGTCGCTAAGAAGATAGCGTACAGCAGCCACAGTATCGTCTACCGTTCCGATATAGCCGGCGGGGATGCGTTTGGTCATGCCGGCTAATTCTTCCGGCGGCGCACTGCCTGAATCGATGAAGCCGGGGGAGATAGCATTGACAGTAATGCCGTGGGGCGCCAGCAGTTTGGCCAGCGTGCGAGTCAGGATCAAGACGCCGGCTTTGGCAATGTAATGGGCTGTCACGTCCGGTTGAGAAATCATCTGATCGGCATTGGCCATGCTGAAGCTGATGATGCGTCCGGATTTGCGAGCCTTCATTCCCGGCGCTACTGCTTTGGCGAGATAGAAAATGGGATGGAGGTTGCCGTCGAACATCTCGTTCCAACCCTCGACTGTTTCCTCGAACAGGTTCACACGATGGTAGGGACCGGCGCCGTTGATCAGCGCGTCGATATATCCCCACTGCTGTTCAACCTGGGTGACGAGGCCTTTGGCCGCCTGGGGGTCCGACACGTCGCATCGAATCGAGAGCGCACGACCGCCACGGCTGATGATCGCGTCGGCTGTGGCTTTTGCCTCTGCCTCACTCGTTCGGTAGCAGATGGCGACCGACCATTGTTGCGCTGCCAGGTCGAGCGCGATCCCCCGTCCGATGCCTTTGGCTCCGCCTGTGATGAGTGCGACTCGCTCTGACATCGGTGATTCTTTCGTGCTTGGTGTGAATGCCTACTATCTTATCGGGTTTTGAGCCTGGTCGCGAGCAGCTGTAAGGCTCCGGCTGTTCGTACGGAGAAGGTCCGGCCTTGTTTGGGTTTCTTATTGTCTTCTTGGCATTCTGCGATGAGCGAGTGCAAGTCTGCAATGGTATCCACGTCGCGCCAGGAGGTGGTGAGTTCGACAGTCAAACCCAGTGCCTTGGCCTTTTGTTGTGTGACGGCGAGGACTTGATCGGTGGACCAGGGCACTCCGGTAAAGAGTTGTTCTGCCGGTCGCTTGAGGCCGATGAGGTAGTAGCCGCCATCCAAGGCCGGTCCCAAGACCAGGTCCGAGCGGCCCAGCATCGCGAGCGCATCCTGATATACCGACAGCGGCAAGGTCGGAACATCGGCCCCTACGATGATGACCTGCTTGTAGCCTTTGGCGAATAAATCGACAGAAGCGCGGTGCATCCGTTGGCCCAGATCTTCTCCTATTTGATCCAAGAGGCGGACGTTCTGCCGCTCTTCCATAATTTTGAAGAACACCAGCGCAGAGGAAGGAGCGCAGGCCAGGTACCGATGAAAGGGGAGCTGTAATTTTGCGACAGTGAGGGTGGTCCGCTCCAGCATGTCGAGGACGAAGCTGCCGTGCAGAGTGGCTGCCTCGTCAGGCGTCAGCGGTGGGCAGAGCCGTGTCTTCACCGCACCCGGGATCGGGGCCTTGGCGAAGATTACGAGAGCCGCGTGAGGCGTGAGGCGTGAGGCGTCAGGCGATTGAGAAGCTCCCGGTCTTGAGAAATTCTTCAACTTTGCAACCCCTCACCCCTCACGCCTTACCCCTTACGTTTTTATCGGATGACTTTATACCATTGAGCCAAATGTGATGGGTTTACGCCGACCCAATAGAGGAACCGTAAGGCCCACATTCGGAGGATTGTCCGCAAGGGGCCATGCTGTTCCCAGCGACGAAAAGAAGTAATCACGGTCGCAGTGAGGGCCGCGGTTGCTCCCTTTCGTTTGAGTCTGCGGGAGAATTCAATATCCTCCATCAGCGGCATGTCGGCAAAGCCTCCCATCTGTTCGAAGATAGAGCGACGCACGAACAGGGCTTGATCGCCGGTGGCGAGGCCGCTCAGTCTCGATCTCCAGTTCATCATCCTGCTGATGATGGTTCCCCACATCGATGGGCGATCGAATCGGACATCGGACATCGAACCGTCCGCCCACCATCCGTCGATCGGCCAGTGTCATGTCGATTATTGTTTTCGCATCGCCTGGAAGTTGCGTGTCAGCGTGGAGAAACAATAAGATTTCTCCGCGACTGGCCTTTGCACCTTCATTCATCTGCCGGGCGCGACCAGGTGGAGAGGTGACCCATTGTACAGGACAGAGCGCTGAGGACTGAGCGCTCTGTCGGTATGAGTTGACGAGGGATGGAGTCTCATCGGTGCTCCCTCCATCCACCACGACGAGTTCATCGAAGCCGAGCGTGGCGGTGTGTGCGAGTGTCGCCATGACCGTTCGTTCTTCGTTCAGTGTGGGGATGATGATCGAAACCGTCATCGCCATGACACATCAGCAGACTTGTTCATTTGGTCTGTTTGGTTTGTCTGGTTTATTTGGTTGAACTCGATAAAGGAATCAGATGAACCAGATAAACAAAACAAACCAGATCAACCAGAGAGACCGGGCTCTTGTTAGGGGCGCTTCTTCGGTTCGCTGAACATGAAATACATGACGACAACTACGGTGGACCAAAACAACACTTGCTTGTGCCAGAAGAGGACTTCCCCGTATTGGTAGAAGACGGCTGCGAGGACGAGGGCTCCGCCGATGAGGCTGTAGCGGAGGGTCAAGTTTTCGACAACTGCATTCGCCCACACGGCGACCCCGGCGAAATAAATCAAGAAGGGAATGACGTCGATTTCGAATCCCCCGCTGATCGAGAGAAATATATCCAGAAAGCCGATAAAAATGAGGGCAGTACCCACAATCATTCCGGCGACACGCATCTGGTTATCGCCCCCGGAGTCTTCCTCGGGCTCGTGGCGCTCCGGCTCGTTGGTCGGTTCTGGCGACATGGTTAACTGGTTCCTAACTTACACGTTGGCACAGGGTTTGTTTGGTTCATCTGGTTTCTTTGGTTTGTCTGGCTCAACTAAATAAACGAAACAAACCAGACAAACCCGCCGTTTCTCCCGCTTCACGGGTATTGAGCATTCTGCCGAAGGCACGCTTCATCATCCCGCTAGCAGGCTACGGAACAACATTACTGGCACGCAAGAACTTCGAGGGGCTGCATAAGTGGCCCAACGGGAGAACGCTCTTGCAGGATGCTCAAAAAGACCGTCCAGCAAGGCCGCAGCGAGTGAAGGCCCGAGGCGTACCCTTGGGGTACGTTGAGGGTCTGAACGATGCGAGAACGACGCTGGCGGACTTTTTCAGCATCCTGCTAGACCTTAAAGTGTTTGCTCAAGGTGAGCCCCTGGCGCTGATATGAGGATCCGAGGGCCGTGCCATAGAGCTGACTGGGGCGTGCGAGCATCCTGTCGTATACAACCTTAAAAAATGTTTGTCCATCATGGATTAGGAAGGGCACGTCGTGGGGGCGGACTTCTAGGACCACTTGGGTGCCGTGCAGCTCACCACGGCCGTACCCAAATCCCGGATCGAAAAACCCGGCGTAGTGGGTCCGGAGTTCGCCGCAAGCGGCTTCGAAGGCGACCATCTCGGCCGCATAGCCGGCGGGAACGCGAATTCGTTCTTTTGACGCGAGAATGTAAAATTCTTCCGGTTCCAAGAGGAGGCTGTTCTGGCGGTGGCGGTACAGGGGCTCCCAAAAATCGAGCGCCGTATAGTGGCCGACCTTCGACAGATCGATGACGTGACTATTCTTCTTCGCCCGATAGCCGATGATCGGCGAGCTGCTTCGGTCATCTCCTTTCAGATCGATGCGGAGAAACAGGCCGCGATCTGTCCGGAGGTCGCGGGCGCTCAGCGCCTGCTTCGTGGGGAGATTGTGGTAGAGCAGAGCCTCTCGGGTGTGGAGTGTCTGCAGCGACCGGTCGGACACAGTGGCGGCGCCGCGTACGAAGCGGATTTGATTGAGAGAGTAGCCGGTTTTCACTTTGATCGCGAACGAGCGGGGAACGATTTCCAGATAGAGGGGCCCCGAGTAACCAGCTCGAATTTCATCGAATCCGGTATTGAGATCCGTCACGACGCGGGTAAAGACGTCCAGCCGTCCGGTCGTGCTTTTTGGGTTGGTCCGTGCCCTGATACCCTTGGGTAACGTCACACGTTCCAACAGCGGCACCAAATAGACGTGGCCTTTTTCCAGGATGGCCCCTTCGGTCAAGTCCATCTCGTACATCACGAGGTCCGATTGATAAAAGTCCAGGACGTTAAGCCGGCTCGTGATTTCTGACAGCTCAGGCAAGAAGCTGCTGATCAGCCGATAGGCCTTGCGCCCGAGGCGCAGATCGAGACTGGCCGGCTGAATCTGCCGGTCTTCGATCGGCACGTCGGCGTGGATGGCGCCGGTCGCGATCAGTTGCTTAATCTGTTGGTAGGGCAAAATGCCTGACGTGGTGTGCGCGCTCACAGGTCGTCGTGCTCTCCAGTATTGCATGATCCCAGCGCAGGTGACGCGCTGACCATCGGCAGCTCTCGTGCAGACCCCTGTTGCGGTTGCGGGTAGTGGAAGGCCTTGTTCTCATAGTTCTTCAAGAGAACCCCCGCAGCATCCATGTGCACCATGTAGTCGCCGGGGAGCAGGGGAATCTTGCCGCCCCCGCCAGGCGCGTCAATGACGAAGTGCGGGACCGCCATCCCGCTAGTGTGGCCCTGCAGCGACTTAATGATATTCAGTCCCGTCTCGACCGTGGTGCGGAAGTGATTGGTGCCCTTGGTGAGGTCCGCTTGGTAGAGATAGTAGGGCTTGATGCGGGCGAGCAGGAGCTGATGCATCAATCGTCTCATAATGTCCGGATCGTCGTTGACGCCTTTGAGCAGCACGGTTTGCGCGCCGAGCGGCACGCCGGCATCGGCCAACATTCCACAGGCCGCTTTCACTTCAGGCGTCAGTTCGTCCGGGTGATTGAAATGCAGGTTCATATACACAGGGTGATACTTCTTCACGATCGCGCAGAGTTCCGGGGTGATCCGTTCCGGCAACGTGCCTGGCACCCGGGAGCCGAGGCGAATCAGTTCCAGATGCGGGATGGTACGCAGGGCTTTGAGTATGCGCTCTAACAGATAATCCGGTAGAAGCAGGGGATCGCCGCCTGAGAGAATGACGTCGCGCACTTCGGTATGTTCGCGCAAGTAGGCGATGGCCTGGTCAAGTTCACCTTTCTTGAGGAATCCCGGTTTCCCGACCAGCCGTTTTCTTGTGCAGAACCGGCAATAGATGGGGCATTGGTTCGTCACCATCAGCAGGACGCGATCCGGATAGCGGTGGACCAGATGTGGAACCGGGCTCATGAGGTCTTCCTCGAGCGGATCGTCTGCCGCTTCGAAGTCCTCCATTTCGGCGATGTCCGGGACCACCTGTTTCCAAATGGCATCGCCTTTTTCTTTGATCGTCGCCATCACCGTGGGCGTAATGCGCATCGGATAGTCGCCCACGATGGCTTCGATTTCTTTCGCATCGACACCGAGCCGTGCGGCCAAATCCTTTGGCTTCACGATACTATCGGCGAGTATGCGTCTCCATGCTTCCATGTCGGTCTCCTTTGCAGTCGAGTGGATCAAGCAAGCTGTTCGGCGCTAGTTGCCGGCGATCCGTTCCTGACTGTACGTCTTGTCCAGATAATCGAGGATGTCGTCGGTTTCCGTCAGCACGATGTCTCCATCCTTGAGGACCGGAACATAGTACTGGCCAGAGACTTCTTGAACCACTTTACGCATCGGGCGAAAGTCTGGCACGATGACCTGTTCATATTCGACATGGAGGTCCGCCAGCTTTTGGCGCACCACTTCACAGTCGGGACACCAAGTAACATGATAGAGAGTTAATGGCATAGTTCTAAGTTCTGAGTGCTGAGTTCTGAGTGTTAAATTCTGAATTAAGCCTTCCGAGTCTGAAAGTCAGCACTTAGAACTTAGATCTCAGCATTCAGAACTCGCGCTCTGCGCCACAGCGCACGGCACCATAATCGCGTCTTTCATTCCATGGATCACTTTCTTATCCGACGGGCAGACGGTAGCCAGGATACCAGCCAACTCGGTCTTTCCGCCACTCACGAAATAATAGGGTGAAAGCCTGGCCCTGCCTGACATCCGGTTCATCTCACCGGTCACCGGATCGAAATAGTCGAGTTCATAGAGGCGGCCCTTGTGAAATTCCTGCAGGATATAGGGGGTTTGGGGAAAGGCGGCCAGGGCCTTGTCGATGGCGCCGGCCCATTCATTCTGCGGCATATCGTGTCCGACGGATACGCCTCGGCTTCCCCAGGCGAGTTCGGAGAATCCCGATGGTTTGATCACGAAGTGCCGTTCTTTTTGGGTTGCCGTGGCCAGATCCTGCCAGTTCATGACGGCCCGTCCACCGATCGTCAACCCCGGAATTGTCGCGGACGGAGGGATCGGCGCAGGATCGAGAATCCAAGTACGTGGCATGATGGTGGTCAAGTGTAGGAAGGCCTCCCGGTCCAATGCCTCCTCCCAGAAGGGTCGCAAGGCCGGGTGATGAAGAAGGGCAAAGGCGAGCTTTTCTTCCAGCGCCGGCTTGTATGGGGGCGTGACGGCGACACGATCCTTCTTGAGTGCATATTGGACAAGTTCGGATTTGGGAATGTTCAAGAGGTCGAATAACTCATAGAAGCGATAGATCAAGGCAATCGGCTGGTCCATTTCCTCATTGGCGATCCGGAGGCCTTCCTCGGTGAATCGAACGTGACGCGGCTCCACGCAGTAGGCATCGAGACCGATCGCTCGAAGCCGGGCCGCGAGCCACGTCATTTCAGGCCGATAGTCTTTGGCTTCTTCCGACATCAGAATCGCGACGCATCCTGTGCGCTGGGCGAGCTGGGCTTTCACCATGGCTGCAAATCCCCGAACCATCCCCTCGGAGCCACCCACGATCTCCAGGGGAGGGGTAAGGGGTAAGGGGTAAGGGGTTGGAGAAGCAGCAGCACTGTATATCTCAGCCAATGCTCCGGTTAATCCGATTCCTCCGGGGACTGAGTCGAGCTCGGTGATGACCATGCCGTCCTGGGTGGGGATGATGTCCGGTCGGATGACTGCGGGAATCTGGTCACGAAACCGTTTCATGCGGCTGTAGGTGATGAGCCCTTCCGGCTTCCCTTGGTCCAGGTAGCCTGCGACCCATGCTGGCTGGAGGCCGCGTACACTGTCGAGATAGAGGCGGTTCAGGGCCTGATAAAAGGAGAGGAGCTGCGGTCCGAGTCGGTGGAAGAAATCTAACTGATCGTTTGTGAGCAGAAACGGTGTGACCGCAATGCGCCAGGTCATTGTGGCGGTGACGATTTCGGAAGTCGAAGCCTGTCCGGGCAGAGAGGGAAAGAGACCAGCTTGGCTCAGCTGGTCGCGGATGATTGTGCAGCGGTGAAGAAGGTCGGAGGTAGCCAAGTGAGACAGAGGCAGTATCCGTGTAAATGAGCGCTCCTCATGTGAGGGCAAAGAACTGTAACACGGGCTTTGGGGCCATACAAGGGGCGAAGAGGGCAGCAGGGAACGGACAGCGTCGCTCGCCGCATCGGGATCAGAGATGAGTTCCGGTCAAAAATACGACATCCCCTTGGGCACCCCTGTCGAATGGTGCTAGTATTGGCCGCACATTGATTGGATCCCTTTTATGTCCGCAAATACCGGTGAGTTGGCGGGTGCGTTTATGACACCACCGATCGCGCTGCCACAACTTGTGCCGAGCCGCACCTGTCTCCAGTGCGATGTCTGTTGCCGGTTTCCCGACCCCGATAGCGCCCTGCGCCCGTATTTTACCGAAAACGAAATCACCCTGGCTCTGGCCGGGGGCATTGAGGCCACGGCCTTTCCTAACCGGTTGGGGTCGCAGGTGATTCTGATTCCCGAGCCTTACGGCGAGGGGTATCTCTGCCCGGCATTCGATGCCGCAACCTCAACCTGTCGTATCTACGAGCAACGTCCGCTCGATTGTCAGCTCTATCCGCTGGCGTTGATGTGGAATGAGCTGCATGACCAGGTATTGTTGGGGTGGGATACGAAATGTCCTTTTATGCGAGAAGAGATTCCAGCGGAAATTCAGCATCATGCCGATCGGGTGATGACTTTGCTCGATCGACCGGACGTCCTGGATCACGTTGCCGCGCATCCTCGTCTTATCGGGCGGTTTCAAAAGGACGTGGTCGTGCTTGCGCTTCTTTCACGCCTCACTGATGCCGTGGCGAGGCAGTGGGGGACTGCCCCGCTGCATCGGTTCACACTGGACGATATTCCGCGCATGACAACGGCCTTAGACCGGTCTGGGTGGCGCCACGCTCAGTCGCTCGCAGCCTATTCGCCGGTCTATCACTACATGTGGAATGGATTACTGGCCTATTGGTGGATGGAGATTGAGGGCGCCTTTTGCCTCTTTGCTCAATCGCCGGACGGCTGGTTCATGCCTCTGCCTCCGATCGGAGCCGGCTCGATCGACAAGCCTCTGTGTGGAGCGATGGGGCTGCTGCGGCACTGGAACAATGATTCGCCGGTCAGCCGAGTTGAGAACGTGCCTTCCCAGTTAGTTTCGGAGTTCGAGCGACTGGGCTATCGGCTGACGTCCAAGGAACCTGACTATCTGTATTGCGCGACAGATCTTGAGGCTTTGACGGGCGACCGGTATCGATCTCAACGAGCGCTGTGCAATCGATTCGAGCGTGAGCAGCCTTTTGAGGTGAGTCCCTATCAGGTTGGCGATCGTCAGGACTGTCGAGCCCTTCTCGCAAACTGGTCACGGCAGAAACAAGCGGAAGGGCTTGAGTCATTCGGTGCGATGCTGTTGGCCGATGCGGCGCCGGCTCACGAAGTGATCTGGTCGCAGGCGTCGGCTCTTCGACTCACAGGAAAGGTCGTGAAGATTCACGGTCGGCTCTGCGCGTATACCTTCGGCTATTGGTTGACGAGCAGGACATTCTGTGTCCTCTTAGAGGTGACCGACCGGACTGTTCCGGGTCTGGCGCAGTATCTATTTCGGGAGACCTGTCGGATGGCTGTGGCGGAAGGGGCCGAATACATCAATACAATGGATGATGCAGGCCTCCCAGGATTGCGCGCATCGAAACAGGCCTATCATCCCGTCATGCTGACGCCCAACATTGCCGCCTTTCCGGCCTGTGCCTTATGAAGACCTCCATGGCCTTAACATTCTTCGATCTTCGCCGTTATCGGTGGCTGTCCTATCTCCTGATCGCCATCACCGTATGCGCGCTCCTTGCCGGGATCGTCCTGACCCGGTTCGTCGAAGATCGCCTCGTGGAAGCAAAGGGAAAAGAACTCACGCTGGCCGCGTCGGAAGTGGCCGAGAAGCTCGACCGGATGCTGTTCGAGCGCCAGGGTGACGTGCTCATGATGGCCCGAGCCTTTTCGGCGCAAGCTTCCGATCCGGCCTATCTCTCCGAGTATCTGAGATGGATGAAGACGGAATATTCTCCGGTCTATCTGTTGATCGCGGTTACGGATAGTCAGGGTATGGTTGTGGCGGCGACAGAGCCCTCGCTGGTAGGGCGCGACAATAGCCACATGGCCTCGTTTGTTGCCGTGCGTGCGACGCGTCGACTCGACATCGCCGATGTCGGGGCCCAGCAAGCGGAGAGTGGCGTCGATACGATCGCGTTTACGGCTCCGATTTTCGATCCGCAAGGCGCGTTTGCAGGTGTCGTGACTTCGCGGGTGGGGGTTCCATTCTTGGAGGAAGTGACAACCAGGACCATTCGCTCTCTTGAAGCAGGACAAAGAGCAGGTGTGCGAGTTGCCTACCAAATGTTGACGAAGCAGGGCAGGGTATTTGCCGATTCGGATCAGTCTGGCAAGGGGACTGCCAATCTGAAAGAACTCAGTTCCCCTTCAATGTTACTGAGCGAGGCTGGTGTGCCAGGGTACATCGAAGAAGAGCATGTGCGCCGGCATGTTCAGGTGATCACCGGCTACGCGCAGACCAGAGGTTTTCGAGAATCTGCGGGGCTGGCCTGGTCGGTCCTGCTGCGAATGGATCGGCAGGACATCCTGGCGCCTATTCACGCATTCTTGTGGAAAGTGTGGATTGTCGGCGGGGTGGTCTGGATTCCCCTGCTGGGGTTATTGCTCTGGGCGACGGCCCGATTGCGCGCAGAGCATCGACAGGCGCAACAGGAAAATGCCTGGGCGAAAGCCGCTGAAACCGCGTTGCTCCAGAGTCAGGAACGAAACCGAGCCATTGTCGATACCGCGCTTGACGGGGTGATCAGCATCGATTCGATGGGGATGGTGACTGACTGGAATGCGCAGGCCACGGCAATTTTTGGATGGGCCCGCGAGGAAGCCCTGGGACGGGCCCTTTCTGAAACCATCATTCCTGAGCGGGATTGTCGGGCGCATGAGCATGGCCTTCGTGAATTTTTTCGAACAGGGGCCGGCGCGGTCTTGAACCGCCGGATTGAAGTTGTCGCCCGACACAAAGACGGGCGGGAGTTTCCCGTTGAACTTGCGGTGTCACCGGCAAAAATCGGGGATGCGTACATCTTCAGCGCCTTTATCAGGGACATCACAGACCGCCGACGGGCTGAACAGCGTGTCGCAGCTCAGTATGCGGTGACCCGCGTCCTCTCCGAGGCGACGACGATGGAAGAGGCGGCGCCGAAAATCATTCAGGCAATTGGGGAGAGCTTAGAATGGGATCTGGGCCTGTTCTGGAAGGTAGAAAATGAGACAGGGGCGCTGCGTTGTGTCGATCAGTGGAAGGCGTCATCCCTACAGGCCGAGCCGTTTATCCTGGATAGCCTGCAGCGTGTGTTTTCGCGCGGCGAGGATGTGCCCGGACGTATTTGGGCCAGTGGAAAATCGGTCTGGATAGCGGACCTCAATGCGGATACCGATTTTTCTCGTGGAGAACAGGCTCGACAGGCTGGGTTTCATGCGGCCTTTGGATTGCCTATTTTTGTCGGGCCCGAGATTGAGGGCATCATCGAATTCTTCAGTCTTCCGGTCAGGCACCCCGATGACGAGTTGTTGAGGATGGCGGATGACATCGGTCTCAAGATCGGACAGTTTGGCGAGCGGGCTCGCACGGAAGCGGTGTTACATGAAACCGAAGCGCAATTGCAACAAGCGCAGAAGATGGAGGCAGTGGGGCGATTGGCCGGCGGCATGGCGCACGATTTCAATAATCTCCTCACGGTGATTCGAGGGTACAGCGAGTTGTTCCTGGGCCGCTTGGGGCCTACCGATGCCATGAGAAAGGATATGGAAGAGGTGAAGAAGGCGGCGGATCGGGCCACCGGGCTGACGCGTCAATTGCTGGCGTTCAGCCGCCGTCAATTCATCGCAGCAAAAGTCCTCGATCTCAACGCCCTCGTTGCCAATATGGACGGTATGTTGCGGCGTCTCATCGGTGAAGATATCGTCGAATTCAATACCGATCTCGATGCTTCGATCGACGCCATCAAGGCGGACCCCGGACAGATCGAACAGGTCATCATGAACCTGGTCGTCAATGCGCGGGATGCGATGCCCACGGGCGGGCGTCTGACGATCGAAACCCGGAATGTGACGATTGGGGAAGAAGCAAGCCTGGGTGGCGCGGGGGTGGCGCCGGGGTCATATGTATTGCTGGCGATTCGCGATAACGGCCAAGGAATGGACGCTGAAACCCAGTCGCATCTGTTCGAGCCGTTCTTTACGACAAAGGAAAAAGGGAAAGGGACGGGATTAGGACTCTCGACCGTCTATGGTATCGTCAAGCAGAGCGGAGGAAATATCTTCGTGGAAAGCGCTCTCGGTCTCGGTACAACGTTCAGGATCTACTTCCCACGGGTTGAACACGAGGCGCCAGGAACGGTGGCAGATGTTGAGGTAATCGATCCGGCACGTGGCCACGAAACGATTCTTTTGGTTGAGGACGAGCCAGCGGTCCGCGGGCTCGTCCTCGAGACGTTACAGCTCCAGGGCTATACGGTGCTGGAGGCGCGTCATGGCATTGAGGCCCTCCTTACCAGCGCGAGGCACAGCGGGCCCATTCATCTGCTATTGACGGATGTCGTCATGCCACAGATGAGCGGGCCTGAGGTCGCGGAGAAGATTTTGACCATTCGACCAGAGATCAAAGTGCTCTACATGTCGGGGTATCCGGACCATCCGGTGTTTGAACAGGGCGGCGTGAGTCGCCAGGTCGGGTTCTTGCCAAAGCCCTTCTCTCCTCCTGCGCTAGCGCAAAAAGTGCGCGATGTACTGGACAGTGTGAAAGCCGCCTAATCTGGTTGATCTGGTTCATTTGGTTTGTTTCGTTATCTGGTTGTTTCGTTCAACCAAAAAAACCAAGCAGACCAAATAAACCAAATAGACTACCTCGCTTGATCTTCGGTCTCGGTTCCGTTTATCGTGGCTCCACCGAACCAGATAAACCGAATAGACCAGACAGACGAGATAGACGAGACAGACCAGAGAGACAGGGTCATGCAGCAAGGACGCGAACTCGACATCGGGCACTATCGAATCACGCAGGAACCATTTTATGCGGAGGTTCGTGGCGAGATCGGTTTGTTCACGATTGCGGCAAACAGCAAGATGCCGGTTATGCTCAAGGGGCCGACCGGATGCGGCAAGACCCGATTCGTGCAGCATATGGCCTACCGGCTTGGCCGTCCGTTGATCACGGTGGCCTGTCACGAGGATCTTACTGCCTCCGATCTCGTGGGGCGGTATCTGCTCAAGGGCCAAGAGACGGTCTGGGTCGATGGGCCGCTGACGCTCGGCGTGAAGCATGGCGCGATCGTCTATTTGGACGAAATCGTCGAGGCTCGGAAAGATACGACGGTCATCATTCATCCCCTGAGCGACGATCGCCGCTTTCTGCCCATCGAAAAGAAAGGCCAGATTCTCGAAGCGGCCGACGACTTCCTCCTGGTGATTTCCTATAACCCAGGGTACCAGAGCGTGCTCAAGGACTTGAAACAAAGCACGAAGCAGCGTTTCATGGCGATTGAGTTCGACTATCCAGCGCCTGACGTCGAAACCACCGTGGTTGAACGGGAGGCAGGGGTTAGCCGTGACCTTGCGGCAAGCCTGGTCAAACTCGGCGGGAAGGTGCGGAACCTCAAGAACCATGGTTTGGAAGAAGGGGTCAGCACCAGATTGTTGATCTATGCGGGAACACTTATTCGGCAGGGCGTAGCCACCGACCGAGCCTGCGACGTCGCGATTGCCCGTCCGATCACCGACGATCCCGATATGCAGCGCAGCATTCTGGAATTGGTAAAAGCAATCTTCTGATTCTCCTCCTCTGGGTCCCATCACGGATGAACTCGCTGATCGTGCAGGACACCAAAGATGGAGCGATTCTCACCGTTCACATCCAACCGAAAGCCTCGACCACAGAGTGCGTGGGCATTCACGGCGATGCGTTGAAGATTCGCGTGGCCGCTCCACCCGTCGATGGCGCAGCCAATGATGAATTGATCCGGTTTCTGGCACGGACGTTGTCTCTTCCTCTCGCTGCTGTGCACATTGAATCCGGGATCAGCGGACGGCATAAGCGTGCGCGTCTACGGGGAGTGATGGCAGATCGCGTTATCGCCCGGCTCATGCAGAAAGGACCGGACAGAATGAAACGCTCTATCGCGTATCTTGTCTGTGGAATGTTCCTCCTCAACGCCTGTTCCAGCGTCCATCCTGTTCTGTACCCCAACGCTCATATGCAGTCGGTAGGGAAAGAGGCAGCGACACAGGATATCGAAGATTGTAAGAAGTTGGCCGAATCGGCAGGGGCTGAGGAAGGCAGTGGGAAGGCCGGTCGAGTCGCGACCGGCACCGTAGTAGGTGGCGGAGTCGGCGCGGCAGCCGGGGCGGTCGGCGGAGCTATCTCAGGCGCGGTAGGACGCGGTTCCATGATCGGGGCTGCGACTGGGGCTGTGTGGGGATTGTTGACCGGCTTGTACCATGCCTTCGCTGGCCCGTCGCAACCGAATCAGGCCTACACGAACTTCGTG
>JANNIV010000252.1:0-2303 GCA_031405355.1 Nitrospira sp. | reverse complement strand
ATCGGCTCAATAACCGCACCACGATCCGCCAGATTTGCCGCGAAGATATTGAGGGTCAGGACGACCATCGCGAGGTCCGTGCCGGTCACCTCGACAAAGAGAGCATCATCTCCCACCCGCACTTCTCCGGCTTCCCGGCTATTGATGATCGGCGGGAATGAGAGTGCCTGACTCTTTGCATCGCGGAGGACGGGTAGATGATCGTGTCCTGCGAGAATCCCGCCGAACTCCAGCCCCTTGGGATGGACGAGCAGCATCTCTCCGAGCGTCATGATCGTATCCATGCCCAGGGGAGTGAATGTGACCGCGTCCGGCCTCACCAAATCATAGGCGACAGGAAATTCAATCGCCGCGAGCCGATAGAGTCCGATCGAAACAGTCTTACGTTTACGGCCAAACATCTCGGCGAGTTTCTCTTGCGTCTGGATCAGCTGGGCAAGGCCCTCCTGGGTCACACGGTAGCCGGTCGCTGCGCAGGCCGCCACGTAGGGCCTGATCTTTTCCAGGCCGGGAGCCACGTTCAGTTGCTTTGGCGATTTTGATTTAGTCGTGAGAAAATCGTACCTCGCCAGAGAGCCCTGCCGCTTCACACGAATCTGCCGTGCAATCCCTTCGCAACACCAAAGATCGGGGCGATTGCTGTCTTGCAACTCAATGCGCAGCTCTCCCGTGTCGGGGCTCTGTCCCTTCAGCTCACCCTTTACGAGCATCAACGACTCTTCGAGTTGCTCCATGGTAATCGGCAGGGGGGCTTCTCCAGGCGCTGCGAGCAATCCCTCGAGATCCTGTTTGAAAATAGTAATCGTGGGCATATGGGATTAACTCCGTCTATCTGGTCTGTTCGGTCTATCTCGTTTGTTTTGTTTATTTTATTGAACCAGACTAACTGAAAAAACCAGATGAACCAAATCAACCAAACAAACCAAATGAACAGGCCTGGCTAGAAGGCCCCCTTGGTGGAACGAATCAGATCAAGATTGTCTGTGAACAACTCACGAATATCGTGAATGCCAAGCGCCACCATCGCCATGCGGTCGAGTCCGAGCCCCCACGCGATCACTGGAACGGTCACGCCCAGAGGAAGGGTCACTTCCGGTCTGAACAACCCGGCTCCACCAAGCTCCATCCATCCGAGTTTCGGATGGCGCACGTGCAGCTCGACTGATGGTTCGGTGAAGGGGAAGTAGGCCGGGAGAAATTTGACTTCCTTGGCCTGCGCCACTTCACGGGCAAAGAGATTCAGCAGGCCGAGTAACGTGCGAAAGTTGATGTCTTCGCCGAGCACGATCCCTTCCACCTGGAAGAAATCGGTCGCGTGAGTCGCATCGACTTGATCGTATCGAAAGCAGCGGGCGATGGAAAAGTATTTTCCCGGCACGGCAGGTTGCGCCGCCAACGTATGGGCCGAGACGGCCGTCCCCTGGCTTCGCAAGACCAGCCGTCGCGCGCGTTCCGTATCGAAGGGATAGTTCCAACCGGTTGAGCCGGTTGCGCCGCCGATCTGGTGCGCCTGCGCAACCTGAGATAAGAACGGTTCCGCAATCGACGAGGCATGGGTCGGTTCCTTGACGAAGTAGACGTCATGGATGTCACGTGCCGGATGGAACTGCGGCATGAAGAGAGCATCCATGTTCCAGAATTCTGTCTCCACGAGCGGGCCACGCATTTCCTGGAATCCCATGCTCACGAGTTTTGTCTTGACCGTATCGAGAAACTCGCGATAGGGATGGCGTTTGCCCGGTGCAATCCGTGGCGCGCGAAGACTGATCGTATACTTACGGAAGCGCTTTGTCCGCCAGCTCCCGTCTTTCAACAGTTCGGGTGTCAGCTGGGAGACCTCTTCCGCAGTTCCCTGCCGAGCGAGTTGCTGGGCAGCCTCGGCGCCGGTTACGGAAAGCTTGAGCGCTCTGGCCACCCGATCATCGATGCGGAACGGTTCCCGTGCATTCCCACGTTTGACGGCGTGATCTTGAATGACCTGCCGTTGTGCCTCGGGAAATGCCTGCAGCCCACGCGGTGCTCCATGAAGCTGTTGCAGCAATCCCCTCATCGTTTCCGCCGTCTGGCTCGGTCGTCCGGTCGATTCGATACAGCCGCCTTGAATGATGAGGAGCGCGCCCTCTTTCTTGAGCCGCCCGATCGCACCGCTCACGTCCGAGGGTTCGAGCCCTTCCCGGGATTGAATGTCCTGAATGGTCAAGCGCTTGCCGGTTTTGGCTGCATCGCGAGCGGCAGACAGCACCCGTTCGATCGGCGAATATTTTTCAAAATAGAGTTCGCCGATTTTGGTGAGCGAGACGATC
>JANNIV010000251.1:0-4423 GCA_031405355.1 Nitrospira sp. | reverse complement strand
GGCCGAACTACGACGAGTCTCTGGTCGAACCGCTGGTGCTCCCCTCTAAAATCCCGAATCTTCTCGTCAACGGCGCCGGCGGCATCGCGGTGGGCTATGCTACCAACATTCCGACCCACAATATCGGCGAAGTGATCGAGGGGCTCCTCCTATTCTTAGAGAACCCGGACATCACGATTGCCCAGTTGATGAAAAAGATTCCAGGCCCCGACTTTCCGACGGCCGGATTCATCTATGGAACGTCCGGTATCAAGTCCGCTTACGAAAGTGGACGGGGTCTTCTCACGTTACGCGCGAAAGTGAAGATCGAGTCCGATGAACGCACGGATCGCGAACGGTTGATCGTCACGGAGCTACCCTATCAGGTCAATAAGTCCAAGCTGATCGAAAAGATCGCCGAGTTGATTCGTGACGAACGGATCAAGGGGATTTCCGATCTGCGCGACGAATCCGATCGGGACGGCATCCGCGTCGTCATCGAACTGAAGCGCGGAGAAATTCCGCTCATCACCCTGAACAATCTGTATAAGCTCACACAGCTCCAGACGACGTTCGGGGTCATCATGCTCGCGCTGGTGAACAACCGGCCCGAAGTGCTGAATCTCAAGCAGATCCTGCATCACTTTATCGAGCACCGGCGCGAAGTCATCGTCCGCCGGACTGCTTTCGAGTTGCGCAAGGCGGAAGAGCGAGCCCATGTCCTCGAAGGCCTCAAGATCGCGCTCGATAACCTGGATGCGGTGATTGCCCTGATCCGGCGGGCGCAATCGCCGGATGAAGCCAGAGTCGGCCTGATGCGGGAATTCTCGCTGAGTGAAATTCAGTCGAATGCCATCTTGGAAATGCGGCTTCAGCGGCTTACGCAATTGGAGCGCAATAAACTCATCGAAGAATATAAAGAGGTCTTGAAGCAGATCGAGCGTCTCAGGTCGATCCTGGGCAGCGAAGCGCTGGTTCGCACGATCGTCAAGGATGAGTTGATCGAGGTACGCGAGGCCTACAAGGACGACCGCCGCACACAGATCGTGAAAGAAGAAGCGGAGATTACCTTGGAAGACATGATCGCAAACGAAGAAGTGGTCGTGACGATCTCGCATGCCGGCTACATCAAGCGTAACCCGGTCACCCTGTATCGGGCGCAGCGGCGAGGCGGCAAGGGTAAGATTGGGATGGGGGTCAAGGACGAGGATTTTGTCGTGACTCTGTTCACCGCGACCACGCACGAGTCGCTCCTGTTCTTCACGGATGCCGGGAAGGTCTATTGGCTGAAAGTTCATGAGATTCCGGACGCAGGGCGGGCCGCCAAGGGCAAAGCGCTTGTGAATCTGCTGGCGCTGTCAGGCGAAGAGAAAGTTACCGCGACGGTTCCCGTGAAGGAGTTCCGCGAAGACCGGTTCATCGTGATGGCGACTGCCCAGGGCATCATCAAGAAGACCGAACTCTCCGCCTACGGCAATCCCCGCCAGGGCGGCATCATTGCGCTGTCGTTGGATAAAGGGGATCGTCTCATCGGTGTGCAGCTCACCGATGGCCAGCGGGAAATCCTGTTGGGCACGAAGAAGGGGATCACGATTCTCTTCAAGGAAGACGGTGTCCGCCCGATGGGGCGCACGGCGCATGGGGTGCGCGGCATTACGCTTGAGGAAGGCAACGAAGTCATCGGCATGGAAACCATCACCCCCGACTCCACCACTCAGATCCTCACGGTCACGGAGGGCGGTTACGGAAAACGTACACCGGTGAGCGAATATCGCGTCCAGGGACGCGGGGGGAAGGGCATCATCAGCGTCAAAACCAATGAGCGCAACGGACTTGCCGTCGGGTTTCTTCAAGTCCGGGACGGCGATGAGATCATGCTGATGGCGGCTCAAGGCAAGGTGCTTCGATGCAAGGTGGATGGGTTCCGTGAGATCGGTCGGAATACCCAGGGGGTTCGGATCCTCGATCTCGATGGAGCGGACGATCGAGTCGTGGCTGTCGCGCGTTTGGCGGAAAGCGCCGAAGTGCTTCCTGAGGAAGGCGGCGGGTAACGGATACGCGCGAGATCGTACGTCTTCCATGCAAGAGCAGGATTCTTCTTCAACTCCCCTTCCTGTATCCAAGCCGAAGAAGCGCCTGGATATGGTCGTCAAGTTGGCCCTCGGCGTGCTCGTCATGTCCTTCACCCTGATCTGGGGGGGGATGTATCTCAGTCGTCCCGATCGAACGATCCCTCCGTATAGTGTCGGCTCCCAAGTCGGCCACATCGTGGCAATGCACGTGCCTCATGACACGACCGATCAAGGGATTGAAACCTTGGTAAAGCGTTTTCGCAAGGTCGGTCGTCTGACGCACCATTTTGCCAAAATGAAGGTTCAACCAACGACGCCGGGCGATCCGGGCGGTTGGTACAGGAAGATCGTGGTGTATGTGTTCGATGATTACGGATGGGCTGAGCCCGAGATGCTGAATAAATATTTGGCCGGAGACGCTGAAGTGGTCAAGAAATATGAGAAGGAGATGAGGGGGTACTATCGACTGCAGGATCAGGAAGAAGAAGGAGGTCTCGGTCCCATGCCCAAGACCGATGTGGCCTCCGATGCCACGAGCATTCTCTTCAAGGGGCTCGTGACGGACCTGATCCCGACGGAGTTGGAGCCCGAAGATTTCTCGATATCACCGATGTAAACAGCAGGCGGAGATCGGGATCTTGTATCGCTGAGACATGGGCTGATACCTCAGCCAGTTCGATCTCGGAGAGAGTGACGCCGCCATCGAGTGGAGGTGTCGTGGCAGAGGCTGCTGTACGAGCGGGGATCTCGCCCACGCGCAACGTAATCTCGGTGACGAATTCTCCACCGGCTGCTTGGTTGAGTTTCTGAATAAGCGTCGGCTTGAGAAACGTGAGTTGGTGCAGCCAGACGCTGTTGCGGACCAGGAGGTAGAGCTTGTTATAGCGAATCTGGTCGGGCCAGGTGTTTGAAGCGATGGGTTCCCCGACGATGGAGACCCAGTCTCGGCGCATGCGGTTTTCGAGCAACTTGGATTCAAGACCCAGACGACGAGCCACCCCTTCGAGGATGCTGGAGAGAGAGTCGATGGAGCTGAATCCTCGCATGGCGGTATCATAGCAAAAACCGCGCTGGCAATCAGCAACCCACAAGCGTGAAAGGTAAGACGTGAAAGGTGAAACGCAGGACTGCCGGGTGGCAAGCGGAAGGCTGATAGCGACCCACCCTGTATATGAAAGTCTGACGTCTTGATGGGGAAAGAGAAGGATAGTTTCGAAAAAGCGGTGGTCACGAATCGCAAAGCCTACCACGACTATTTCATTGAAGAGAAGTTCGAGGCGGGCATCATGCTCCAGGGTACGGAGGTCAAGTCCCTGCGAGATGGGCGCGTGAACCTGCAAGATAGTTACGCCAGCGTGAGGGAAGGGGAGATCTTTCTCCACCATTGCCACATCAGTCCCTACAGCCACGGCAACATCATGAATCACGAGCCCCTCCGCACCAGGAAGCTGCTTCTCCATCGCAAGGAGATCAATAAACTCCTTGGCAAGACGCAACAGCAAGGCCTCACACTCATCCCACTCCGCATCTATTTCTCCAAACGGGGCCTTGCCAAGGTCGAAATCGGGTTGGCCAAGGGCAAGAAGCAACATGACCGCCGGGAGACCATCAAGACGCGTGAAGCGAGCCGCGAAGTGGAACGGGCGATGAAAGAAAGAAAGTGAAGCCTGCGGGTCCTGTCACCGATCCAAACCCAGCCGTTCTCGCACCCCGCCCGGTGTAGGAAGGGAGGGGTAGCCCGTTAGTCTCCTATGCTCGCGCAACGCGCGGCCTCAGAAGAACGCGAGGGAGCAGGCAGACCATTCTTCTTGCTCGCAGAGCCCCCACGATAAAGCGGTGGTCGCTCGATGCGCGCAGTGAAGAACAATCTGCCTACTCCCTCTGGGGAAGTAGGAGGAATTAGAAGGCCCTCGCCCGGGCTGATGGCACGTCTTGGCGTGCCAGTGGGTGGGCGGGTGAGAAAGTTGCGCGCAGTTGGAGACCAATCGGGCCACCCCTAAAATAGAATAATGCAAGCTAAGCGGTCGGGCTCCCAGGTCGTCGACGCCACCCGCCGGCTTCGTGAAGCGAGGCAATTCAGGATTGCCCTGTGCTCCCGGAGCGCGCGCCCTCTGAAGGATGAGAGGGCGGGCTAGATGGCCTCCTGTGCTGGTGCAACGCGTGGTCTCAGAGGGATGGGAAGGGCAGCCTAGTCGTCCTCCTGCTCGCGGAACGCGCACGATAGGAATGTGCTCGTTCGACGCGCGCAATCGAGGATTGACCAGGCTACCCTTGAAAGTGAAATGAGAGGCTGGGATAACACGCGCAGTGAGAGGCCATCTTGCCCGCCCTCAAGGGAGAAGATAGACAAGCAGTGCTCGCTCGTTGCGCGC
>JANNIV010000250.1:0-22566 GCA_031405355.1 Nitrospira sp. | reverse complement strand
AAATCCGCCCGCTCTCTCGCCGCCTCGCGACGCATAAATGGGTAGCAACGGTGCGGTACACATTGTTGGCAGTTTGCGCGGCAGCGGTTGTGTTGCTGCCCTCCGTATTGCGGGTGGACTACGTCATCAAGGCACGTGCTGTATCCAATCTACAATGATCGGTGGGAGCACCCGCTTAGCCGCTGTTTTGAGAGAAGCCACCGACCCACGCATCATGCAATCTTCCTAGGAATACATTCCATCGACCGTCCTTGGCATTCCCCGATCCGCAGTTCACTCACGCGCTGGCCGGCCTCCGCCATAATCGCCGCCAGCTTTGCCGTGAAATTCTGCATGGTATATTGCGTCGTACGCCGGCTTCCACGCTGTGCAAGCTCTGTTCGTAACCCACTGTCCTCCCACAGCCGGCTCATCCCGTCCGCGATTGCCTCAACCGAGCGAGGGTCAACGAGCAACCCTGCATCACCCACCTGTTCGCGAATCCCTCGAATGTTGGAGGTTATGACTGGGCAGCCGAACAGCCATGCTTCCATCACCGGAATATTCGTCGGCCCAAAAAATGTCGGCATCACCAGCCCCACCGCTTCCGCATACAAAGCCGACATGGCCTCATTGGGCACATAGCCGAGAAAGTGAATCTGTTCGATGACCCGCAGGCGCTCCGCCTCCCGCATCATGTCCCGATAGACTTGTGTTCGGAGCGCCCCGCTATGCGTCCCGCACAGCACCACATGCACTTCAGTCTTCGTGGTGTCTTTCAATAAGCCCAAAGCTTGGACTAGACGCACATGATTCTTATGGGGCCAGAGCTGGGCAGGATACAGCAAGTACCGCTCTGGCAGCCGATAGAGGCTACGGAATCTGGCCCGTTCGCTGAGCGACACGTCGGGAGATAAATACGTCGCCGGCAGATACGGCAGCACTTTCACCCGATCGGGGGTGATGCCATAGGCCCCATAGCAATCCAGAATGTCTTCCTTGCCGATCTCGGAGTCGGCCAGAATCAGAGTCGCCTCCCGCGTTCCATTGCGAAATAAATACTCGCGTTCATCCCACTCGCCATCAGCAGACATCTCCGGGAATTCAGGCTGAAGACGATGCTGCAAGTCGAAAATAGGCATGACATAGGGGACGCCCGACTCGAAAGAGTTGAAATCCGGGACGGTATACAGAGCCCAATCGATCTCATACTCTTTCAGCCACTTTCCAAACTTCGAACCGCGCCATATTTTATCCGGTCCCTGCAGCCGTCTGCGCGAGACTTGCTGACGCAGCCTGCTTAGTGTTCCCCGAAAAACTCCATGGCCAAGCCAGCTTTTCAGGAAGGCACCGGCTCGCTCTGACGATGAAGAACACACAACAACCTTGCTCCTGCTGCCAACATTCAGGGCCTGAACCAGCTGACTCTCTTCAGGCTGTACAAACAGGGTATAGGTATTCGCATCACCATCGTTATTGGAGATCATGCCGGCGGCTTCAAGCATCACGAGCGAGTATTGATGCGATCCGCCGAAAGATGGATTAAGAGTCGGAACAAGACCGATGTTCATCGCGTCAGTCTTTCGTCACACTCGCTGAATTAGCCGCCGCGGAACATGGGAAGGCCCGTCGCTCCCTTATTCGAGAGGCTGTCAGTATTTCGGCGTCTTTCGAACCCATCGCCTCCACCGCTACTGAGGGTAGTACGGCAACATCGAGGAAACGGGTACAGGGGTCCATGCCGAGCGCCTCTTTAATCAATTCCACTCCTGTTGAATCACTGTGCAGAATTTGCCAACACCCGACACGAAACAGTAGCACCGCTCCCGCGAAATCTGTCACAGACAGATCCCAGTATTCCGAGATCCGCAATATGCTCCCGTACGCTCCCGCAGCCACTCGACCAGATGCGGGGAGTCAGGTTCCAGTTCCGCGACTCTGCGTTCGACCTTGTCTGAAATATCGCGATCCAAGACATCGACTGAGGGATCCGCCCACAGCATCCACTGCAACCACACTGGACGGTCTTGCCCGGACAGTACGGTCAACCGAAATTCATGTACGAACTGAGCAAGTGCTTCCCTTTCAGCGTTCCCTGGGGGGCGCCATCCGGCAGGAGTGAGGCCTCGCAACATTGCGGCATACTCGTCCGGGGAATCCCATATGCGCAAAAACGGATACCTCTTTCCCCAGGGTCCTTTCGATGACGCGATCACAGGAAGTCCGACGGCGACCAGTTCTTCGGCAACGCGGCCAAAATTCGTGATTCCGTATACCGCACCCAGCGATGTCAACGCTTGAATGTTGGTGTGCCGATTGAGAAACGTAATTCGTGGCTCATGTTGATATCGGTCTCTCAGCCGCTCGACCGCACGCCTATTCCCGGAGAAAATCATCGTGTCGACATTGGGATGCTCTTTCAGCAGAATTCGACCGATGTGACGGTTGCCGAGACATTCGTCGATCGATACCTCCGTCCATTCGTAGAGATCCTCGAATCCGTCGAGACCCGACCAATATTGGGCATCGTCGAAGCAATGCAAGAAAACAATGACCGTGAGAGATCGGTCATCTCGCGCAATGATGCGGCCTCTCTCGTCAACAACCGGTCCCGTTTTACGCGAATTACGTCCGACATACATATCCCAGAGATGCCGACCGGGGTCTGCGACTCGCTCGGCGAGATGTTGCTGTGCGCATTCTCGCTGATGCCTCGATAACTCTGCTCCTTGCCATGCCCTCGCCACAAATGGATTCGGCCATTCTTCTCCAGGCGCAATAATGCGAAGTCGCCCGGTATAGTCGTAGAGTTCCAAGATACTGAGTCCGCAAGACCTCAAGGTCCGACGATAAATCTCGTCGAGATATGTCGTCTCCGAGGTGGTCACGTAATCATGATCGTGTAAATTCCACGTCCGTCCAAGAATATAGTCCACCGTGTAAATGGCATCCACAAGACACCAAAATAGTGCCAGCATGCCGCAACACTGCAGACTACCCCCCGCAGCAGGACTGGCTGCGATGGTTTCGGAAGCGACTAAATCACCGATATGCACATCTCGATGGCGCACGCGAAGAAATGCCTGAGCGTTCAGGCGACCGTTCTGTCGATAACCCCTCAAAATCCTAAGCGCCTTAACGCAAGCCATAATTGTGAGTAATGCCGACTCGGCATAGCCTACTTCGATCCGTTGAATGCTAATCGTTACGGTTTCATCAATCTGAATGTACGCACCGGAGGATTGTATGCACACCCGTTCAATGATAGTTGATCCCTGATGGCCTGTGCGGGGGCCCAATTTACTTGCGAGAGACCGCAACCGCCCGACAAGGTTACGGCAGGTCCTGCAAAGTACTCTTAACGGGTCAGAGAGCGCTCGCACCCGCCGTGACCATCGTACCCGTGGACTCCCGACCGGATATAAAAGTATCTCGATCGACCGCTTTCGATGTTTTGCAACTTCCAATCGTTCCGAAAGCCATATGCCGCCATTCAGCAGTTCGATCAAGTAGGCATTGCAGTTGAGCCGCGGGGAATGAATCGTTATTCTGCCCACACTTTCGGTGTCCTTCGTAGCGTTGCCTTGTACATGTGTGACCATTTCCTAGTACCTTCGCGAGCAGGCGGGGGGACGATTCAGAATCCTGTCACTGCTGCTTGATCAACTTCTCAATTCTCGTCATGACAGACTCCACCCCTTTTTTACTTAATGAAGTGATCACTGCGTTCAGATCCTCATGGCCTATGGTCGTCAGGGGATTGACGATGTCTTTAGAGCCGTAGAGACAGTTCCGGCACAGAGTCCCCTGAAGGTTTTGAGACTCATGCCGCGCTCGCATTTTGACGATCGTTGCGTTATTCCAGGCCTCCTGGAGCGTGCCAGGCCCATTCAGATCCGCATAGGTGAGTGCGTTCTCATAGTCCACACAGCACAAGGTCAAATACCCTTCGCATGTGACATGCACTCGGTTCCACAGCATGGCACAGGGCTCCGCGTTCCCGGCACTCGGCACGTAAGGGCTCATCGTTGATTGAAGATGGGCTAGCTGGTCAACCGACTGCCCTTGTTGTCCATCGACTCCAATGAACACCAGATCGTCGACCAGAGGGAGCAAGAGTTCTTTCACGCGGTTCTTTTCGCGTTCGACAAACCGTGTAACGACACACGAAGCGAATACTTTCAGATGGGGGGCATGTACTTGGCGATAGCGCGAAAGGAATCGCATGTTCTCGATCACTTTATCGAAGTCGTCGTGCCCATGCACAACGGCATAGGTCTCCCGTGAACCGGCATTGACAGAAAACTTGATGCTGGATAGGCCGGCTTCGACGACCGGGACCACACGGTCTGGAGTAGCCAAGGCGCCATTGGTGGTAAGAAAGATATAGCGGATACCGGCGTTCTTCGCGCCGGAGACGTACTGATCAAGGTTCTTCGTAACAAACGGTTCCCCGGTGGTGTAGAGTCCAACTTCTTCCAGGCCGAGCCCCACCGCTTCATGCACAAACCGTTCAAACAGACGAAAATCCAGAACGCTTTTCCTTCTCTCCATACGCGGATTTGCACAAAACACGCACGCATGGTTGCATCCGTTGGAGAGCTCGACCAATGCCACCTTGGGAAACGGAGGGGTGAGAGTGCTGGCGTCGAACTGGCCCAACTGCGCCTCTCTCTTGGCGTACTCGGAATCCGCCGACTTGGATATAATCTCGGGCAACATATGGTTAGGTAATGCTCACATTCAATTCATAATTGCCGTGCGACCGAACAGCCGATCTGGAGCATCACGCACGAGAGAGATTCGCATGAAAAACGGGCGAGGCCCCACGGACTAACCGGCCGACCCGTTTTCATGTATTCGGATATCCCAGACGGCTGTTTCTACCACGCGGCACCAAGCCCTACGCCGCACGGTTCGATTCCCTTGCGAGATGTTTCAGCGCTCCCTGCCGATACTTCCGTCGCGCATCGAGCGGAAGGTGCACTGGCCCGTACGCCGAGGGCTTCCCCCAGATGTTGTCTTTCCACCACTGACCGTCCTGAATCCACCAGACGCGTGCGTCACGGAAACAATCCGCCGTCGTCCAAAACTCCGCTTCGCTCATGCCGACATAGTTCAGCCAATGAAACAGATCCTGCGATACGACATGATCATACTGCCTAACCATCTCGATCCCTTTTTCACGAGTCATGTAGCCGGTGCGAATATCTTTGGACGCATGGTCGGAGGCCCTGCCGTACCCGAACTTGATAAACTTTAAGAGGTCATGCACGCCATTTTCATACCGGTCATCTAAATTGGAGATCTTGCGGTAGGTCCGCTCGAACGCATTTTCAGCGCCTTTCCACCCATAGCGTTCCTGAATCAGCTTGGTATGGCTGTAGGGATCCCATTTGAAAAAGTTCCCGATGAACAGCCCCCGCACACCTGCCTTGAGTATTGCCTCGTCGGACGGATACTTCGCCCACGACAAATCCTTCTCGGACAGGCGCTCGATGGGATCATTGAGCATGTCACGCCATTCAAACCCTCGCAAGTCGTGCTCATGACGAACGCGCGCGCTGAATTCGACAAAATCGTCTGGCTCGAACATTCCCGAGATATCCCACGCGATCTCTCCCCATATGACAAGAGGAATGGCAAACTTGACCGCCACCTGGATCGGGTAGGTATTGATGCCGCAGTGGGCATGCCAATTCATGTCGCCCATTTTCCTGAAACAGAGACGGTTGAGTTTTTTCAGCACCTCTACGCTCGGCCCCATGACCAAGTGGTCCACATTGAAAACCTCGCGCATCCGGTCACGGTTATAATCGCCTTCCGGAAGATAATTATTGCCGTGGTATGTCACCAGCAACGGCTTCAATCCATACTCTGCAACGATCAGATGGGTCTGGTAATAGCTGTCCTTGCCGCCGCTCACGGGGATCACGCAGTCATAATCAGACGCCCGGGATTTTCCGGCTTCTTCAATGCACCGTTCAAACAGCGCTCTGCGCTTGAGCCAAAATTCCTGGGGCATACGCTCGAATTGCTCGGCGGTTCTGCAACTCGCACATATGCCTTCTTCATCCACGGAAAGATTGACCGCCACATGAGGATAGACACAGCGCTGACAATACTGCATCGGTGTTCGCGGCATATTCCCTCAGACCTCCAACAGCTCGGGTCGCCTGACATTGAGCCCTTGCTCAAATAAAAACCGTTTTGCCAGGTACACGCTTTGATCGCTGTAATGAAAAATGTTCGCCGCCGCCACGGCATCTACGTTCGTTTGCGTGAACGCCTCGGCAAAATGTTTCCACTCTCCTGCCCCACCGCACGCAATGACTGGAATATGCACTTGCGCTGTCATCTTGATCAGCAACTCCATGTCATACCCGGTCTTCATCCCATCACGGTCGACTGAATTGAGTAAAATCTCTCCGGCGCCCAATTCCTCGATTTGCTTGGCCCAGGCTTGAGGGACCAACCCTGTGGGTCTGGTTCCGCCAGCCGTGACCACGTGATTATGTCCGGCGCTCGACTTCACGTCGATTGATACGACGATACATTGCGAGCCAAACTCCCTTGAGGCTTCCTCAATAAACTGCGGCACATCAATCGCTTTGGTATTGATGCACACCTTGTCGGCCCCGCACGCCAAACGCTTTTCGATATCGCTCAGCGACCTAATCCGCCCCCCTACAGTGATGGGCATGAGCGCGGCCCTTGAGACGTCTTTGATGATCTCCAACACGTTGTGTCTGTTGGGATGCCCCAGATCGTCGCGTCGCATGTCGTAACAATTATCACGCGTGATATCGAGATAGATCAGTTCATCGGCGGCCCACTCGCTTAACCGCTCAACTGCGGAAATCGGGTTGCCAAGATTTTGATAGCGGCGGAATTGCTTGCTCTGGACCAGCCAGCCGTTGCGCAGTAAGAGAACCGGGATCAGACGTTTCTTCTTCATTGGAGCGACAAGAAGTTTTTCGCCAGTCGTTTGCCAGCCCGCTGGCTCTTTTCGGGATGAAACTGGACCCCGAACAGATTGTCCCGTTGCACAACACTGCAAAACTCTTTTCCATATTGGGTCGTAGCCAGCACATGATCCGGGATATCGGCATGGAAAGAGAAACTGTGAACGAAGTAGAAGTCGGATTCGTTTTCTAACCCTTCCAGGAGTGGGGAGTCTTGCTTCCACGCAATGCTGTTCCAGCCAATATGGGGAAGCGATAACCCGGTGGCTTCCAATTGCTCTACTGTTCCGGCAATCCACCCCAGGCCTGCATGCTCGCCGAATTCCATTCCACGGCTCGCTAACACCTGCATCCCCGCGCAGATTCCAAGAAATGGCTTCCCATCTCTCAGCACCATCCGCTCCAATGTCTCTATTGGAAGCGAATCGCGTATCTTGCGCATGATAGATCCGAACGCGCCGACTCCCGGCAATACGAGGTGAGAAGATCTCGCAATCTCGACGGGATCGTTAGAAACCACAACGCGGCCGGCAATGGATTCAAATAGATTGAAAACCGATTTCACGTTGCCGGATCCATAATCTAAAATGCATACCGTGCTCATGCCGTTCCCTGGTTGACTATATCCACGCTTTGGTCGTACCCGAGCCCCGTCAGGGCTAACGTCCTCTTGCCGCCGCCATCGCGACTGCGTCGGCCACCACACCGGGCTTGAGCCTAAGCCGCACTCCGGGGTTGACCTCCGTGCAGTTCTTGCACATGTCGCAAAACCGCATCTCGTCGATGCTGCGCCGCAGTGCTTGGTACGCATGATTATTCCAAATAGTCTCAAGCGAATCGTTGTGGATGTTGCCGAGCACCATTTTCCCTGTGAGATCATAGCAACAAGCCACTACGTCTCCGTTCCAGCACACATTGAGGTTGTTACGGACCTGGCTGCAGTAGTTCACGGTTGCGCCGGTGCCTTTGTCGGCGGAAAAGACTTCGGCGTCGATGGGAAGGTCCGGCCAGATATACGCCCAGGTCGGCTTGAAGTCGATCTCGGTCTGGCCCTCGAACGCATTGGCAATGAAGGCCGGCACAGGGCAGACTGCGGAATCCGGCTCGGCTTGGCCTGCGGACATGAAAAGCGTCGACGTAATCTCGATCTTCGGCAGATTCGTCTTCCGTCGCTTCTTCGCCGCAATGAAACGCTTGACATTGCCCACGACCATATCGAAATCGCAGCCGCGGCGGATAAAGTCGTTCTCGGCCTTACTTTCCCCATCCAGAGAGATCTCGATAAGGTCCAGGCCCGAGTCGATCAACTCCTCGATGATCGTGTCCGTCAGCAGCATCCCGTTGGAGACCGTTTTCACAAAGGGAATGCCGAGCGCCTTCACACGCTTAATCATGCTCGGGAAGCGATTGTTGATCAGCGGCTCGCCGCTATGAAAGAGCACTGCAACGCGGATCGTATGGGAACGAATCTGGCTGAGGACGAGCTCGAAAGTCTGTTCGGCCATGACGCCGCGCGGCATGGCCACCGTGCCAGTAGGGCAGTGGAGGCACTTGAGGTTGCATGCCGCAGAAGGCTCGATGCGCACGATCTCCGGGAATGGAAGAACGTACGGGCTCACAGCCATTTCCTACCACCTTTCACGCTGACAACATCGGAGTTGGATTTTGGCGTCGGGGTCAGAAGTTGTGTTCGGCGCTGCAGTGGCCGCTATCGAGGCAGTGGACAACCCCCAACAGCTTGATCCGAGACGTCTGACAATAGGTATAGATGAAGAAGTACCGGTCCGCGCCTTCTGGCTGGCCAAACAGTTCCTGACTGTCGATGAACGCGGCTCCATTCGGTGGAATGATGACCGTCTTTTCCAGAACGAGTCCTCTCTCGTCGTATACCACGTAGAGCACCTCTGTTGGTTTGCGCTGTTCGGCACGCATCGCTGTCAGGCCGAACCGCGTGACCTTGCGCGCCCCATGCACCCCCTGAACCCAAGAAAGGTAGGGACGTCCGGGCGGTGCGTCTGTCGCCTGGCCCTGCGGGTATTCCAGCGAATCGCTGATCGATCCGTCGAGGCCGCCATGACCTATCACGGTCTGGTGGCTCAAACGAGATGGCAGACTCGAACCTGTGAGTGGCCGCGCCGTGATGCGGTACGATCGCGCCGCGTCGGATCCCTCCGCAGAAACCTCGAGAATCGCAGCATTTCCGCCCGGCGAATCGAGCGGCCTGGCCGGACCGTATCCAAGGGATTCGCCACGCTCGCCGAAGTACTCGACCGAGAGCTCCAGACTCGACGGCGCCTGGATTGGATAGAAAACCAGCCGGCTCCGGGTTTCCGGAATGAGTGGGTAGTGGCCATACCCGAACGGCGCGTCGAAATACTCGGCAACCGGACTATGATCGTAGTACGAATGGTTTGCGGAGAACGCACCGTCGGCACGATTTACACAGCCTCCGATCATGCGGCCGAAGAACATGGGCTGCACGGGCTGCTTGACCTTTACGAGTGATCCATAAGGGAATCTGACGCCAGGAAACGTCTCCGATAAGCGTACGGTTGTAGTCGAAAAACGGTGCCTATTGACCGGAACGTGCGCCGTCTCACTCTCGCCACTGGGACGACGCACGATCACCTCGATCATCTCGTCGTCAAGCCCCAACGGGCCCGTCAGAAACGATACGAAAGTATCGAACGTCTCGTCAACGCGCACGTCGATAGATGACTCGGCAACACGGAACTTGCCGATCTCCTCGTCATCGAATACGTCATTGAGGACCCGAGCATACGAGTGCACGACGTTGTGGAACCCGGGACCGACGTGATTCACGATCACCGCCGGATATGCAAATCCGATGTTAGCCGCAGCGTAGAACTCCACCTGACACGTCGCGAGCGTCGGATACTGTCTCCCGTGCGGCGTCAGGTCGTAGCGATACACACGGGCCTCGGTCAGCAGCGTATGATCACTGAACAGCCTGGTTCCTTCCTGGTCAAAGCCCCACACCCTCATGCCCACCGAGTCGATCCCGCGCTTGATCTTGAAATGATTGCTCAGCGTTATCACGGTGGACGAATTGCCTAGGGGGCTTACAGCGAACAGCAAAGACGATCGATGAAGGGTGTTGGAGCTCTCGGCGCGATGTTGAGCATCCTGCTCCATCAAGACTGACTTATAGAGCTTCATAAATCAAATTGTATATGGCACGAGGTGCCCTGCCAATGAATCCGTCAATATCCGACAGCCTCTGGTTGCGTGTGAACATGCAGACGCTCACACAACGGACCCTCGTATTTAAACTGTCCAAGCAAGGACTCCGTCACGCGGCGATTGCGAGGCATCTCGGGCGACACCGGGAGGCCATCGAGCGTTGGCGATCGACGGCCTTTTGCGCTTGCTCCTCGAGGTTGGAGCTACCCTGACTCGCTATCATTACTACCGGTGCGCATAGAATTCTCACCGATACGACCGCCATTCCGGCCCTCATAACACAGGAGGAGAGACGGTCTGGCAGTTACGGAAAATAGCGCAGCGTAGTCCCGAGAGGCCTGAGCATGAACAGACTGCGTGCGATCGGACAAAGATGATGCATGATGATCGATATACCGACCAGCCGGCACTTGCGCTTGCAGGCACCATGTGCAAACGGCTGTATGTGGCGGATTCAGTTTGGACTTCTGACAACGTCGAGCGTGGTGCAGTGCAGCCCACCCAACATCGTATAGCAATGGCGCATCCGAACCGGAATAACGGTAAAGCGTTTCCGCTCAAGCTCTCGGATCAAAGAGGTCTGTTGATCGTGCACCAGTACCGTGTCGGGACTGATCGACAACACATTGAGGCCCGCCCAAGGAGAGCTGATATGATTCAGCCCGGAATCAACGCCCAGCTGGGCAAGCTGATTGTACGTCGGCAGCCTGATCAATCGATGGAACTCCAGTTCTGGTTCAGGCACCGGTGCCACATCGGTAAAGTAGATTTTGTCCCATTTCTTAAACAGTTCGGGACAAGTGCTTTCGCCCACTCTCGCCCCGTTGAGCAGTACCGTTCCATGCCGCAGTGGAAGAATCGTGGAATCGAGATGAGAGGATCTGTACGCATGCGTCACATGAACCGTATACTCAGGTCCAAGAACAGCGGACAACCACTGAACGGCTTTCAGATTGCCGGTACAAGAGACTAAAAATAATATGTCCCGATCCACGCGGATGATGTTCGCCGCGTCAAAAATAATTTCACGATCATCCAGGCAATGAAAAATCTCTTTCAGACCGCCGCTCAGCTGACCATGTAACTCTTCCTCCCTATTCTCCAAGCCCGTCATGGGCCGCTGGATTTCATGCAGATACTTGCCTTTCAATCGTGGCATCGGGGCACATATCCATCTGAAACTCTCTTGAAAGAAGTTGTCATAGAACAGATCTTGAAGGGCCAGCGCCTCGAAGTGGCGAAATCGCGACGATGGCGCGCCGGCCACAAGAGTATTGCCGAATACGATGTGGAGATCGCGGACATTATAGATATCAAAGCCTGCGGCAGCCCAGTTCGGCGTCACAAATTCAGCCGTACGCTCTCCCCACCGTGGACGAAACACGGTCACGCCTGCGTCGCGCAGAATCTGACAAAGCCCCTCCAGATCCTCGGCAACCTCGTCGAGATACCAGCCCGGAAAGGCCTGTTGGGCCAACACAAACGCCTTGTCAAAACTTGCGCCTATCGCTTCCGGCATCTCGACGCCAGGCTTGAATCCTTCCACCGTGCCCACGATGGCGGCCTTGAGCGTGTCCCATTCGTTATGCGAATTGAGCTTCACCTGATACGCCTCGCTGTCATCACTCCGCCCTTGATGAACGCCCAATCAATCCGTGCATTCTTTTCCTGGATAACCGGTTATTCATTTGTTCTTTTTGAACGGCCGATAGCTGTCAGCCGGCTGCTCCGGCACCATCTCGACCAGTAGCTCCCATGACATAGGCATTGCTCCATCGATATCGCGAGCGCATGTCTTGCCTATCACCGAACGGTAATGTTTCGGTGCAAGGCCATTCCCAGGCCGGATGATGCGCACATTGTCCGCTGTGAATTTCTTGCCTTTTTTGATGGGACGGACTACATACATCGAGCACCGTTCTTTCAGGGATGTTTCCTCGGCCGGGAGTGGGCCATAGCGGACATCGCCTCGGCTCATCCATACCCGCTCGCACCCGTCGACGAGTTCGCGCAATTCGGATGGCTCGATGGAGAAGGCCGAGTCAACGCCACCCTCGGCACGGGCAATCGTGAAATGCTTTTCGATGACGGCCGCGCCGAGCGCCGTGGCTGCGAATGCCGCATACGGATGAAGGGTATGATCTGAAAGCCCGACTTCGCATCCGTACCGGCGGCCCATGTCCTGCATTGTCAAAAGATTGGCCTCGTTCTCTTTCGACGGATATGCGCTCGTGCATTTGAGGAGGGTGAACCGGTCGCAGCCATTTGCGCGCATCGCGGCTACTGCATCGTCGATTTCTATCGAGTTCGCCATGCCGGTTGAAACTAGAAGCGGCTTGCCCGATCTCGCGGCAGCTTCGATCAAGGGAATATGGATGAGCTCAAACGAGGCGATCTTGATGGCATCGATTCCGATCGAGAGCAGAAATTCTAAAGAGCTGAGGTCAAAGACCGTACTGATGCACGCCAGCCCTTCGTCACGAGCCGCCGCAAAAATCGGTTTATGCCACTCCCATGGCGTATGGGCCTCCGCATAGAGATCCCACAGACGCCGACCGTTCCAGAGGCTGCCGGCATCACGAATGAAAAACTCCGGGCATCTGCTATCAATCGTCAACGTACCGGGCGTATAGGTCTGAAGCTTGATGGCGTCGGCGCCGCTGGCTGCAGCCGCACGGACAATCCGTATCGCCCCTTCGCATGTTCCACTGTGGTTCCCGGACATTTCTGCGACGATCATGGGCCGATGTCCGCCCCCCAGGGTTTTCCCGCCGATATCGGTGCTCTTCATGACATCGCCTCGATAACCCCGTGGTGATCGATTGAGGGATCGCCAGAGGACATTGACTGGATTGCGGCGGAGATCCGACGCGCACCGAAATGATCGAAGAGAGGGCGAGCCCTGACCTCCCGTGAGAATTGCTCATAGTCTGAATGGAGCTTTGCCATCGCCTTCATCACATCACGCGGGCCAACCATGGCATGATTACCGAGAACACGAATCGCCCGCTGCACACGCAACTGATCCACCATGAGGGCTTGATTCTCGCTCGTTTGCGTAACCAGGCACGGTTTCCGCATCGTCAGCGCTTCAATCATCGAATTCCCGCCTGCGGTCAGAAACATATCCGCCACGCGCATGAACGGCACCAGACTTTCCGGAGCGACATGCACAACGACATCCTTCATTCCCTTTGCCTGCGCACGCAACTGGGTTGCTCTCATGTTTGCAGGGCCAACGACGACATCGACCGTTCCAAGCCACTCACGGCTGTGTCCGTCTTGCCTCAAGAGACGAACAGCCTCCAGTGCTTTGCTTGTTTCATCGGTTGGATCGGCGCCGCCATAGGAAATGAGAATGCGTCTTCCGCCGCCTGCCGGAATAGGGCCTTGCTCGGAAAAGGCAAACTCCGGATCGACCAGTGCAAACTCGACACCCGCCAGCATTTGCGCCTTGCCAGCGCAGCTATTCAGACGCGGATCGAAAGGCGCCGCTGAGTCCGCTACCAGAATGTCCGCACAGTGTTTTCGATTTCGAAAATCATCGATTGCCAAGACTCTGTGGCCTGCCTCGCGAATCATCATTTCCCATCGTTCACCAAGCCTGTAATGATCGACGACCACCCAGGATACTCGTGAGGGGTGTCGTCCAATAATTGACATAGTCACTTGTGCATCCCACACTTCATTATCTTGGTTTTGCTCCCGTTCGATCCCGCCCGCCCGTGCGTCGAGCCAGAATACCGGCATATCTTCAACGAGCGGCTCGATTGCCGCACCGAATTGCTGTGCGCCGATAAGTCGAACGGCAAATCCGTCACCGCGCAACCTCCTCGCCAGAATCATGCACCGCCGCACGTGTCCGATCCCGATATCGGAGCTTGCATCAACTCGGATAGTGACATCACCCAGGCTGTTCAAGTTTTATTCTGCTCTGCGAGGACACGGAACTTCACCTCGGCACGTTTCCAATCCTCAGGAGTATTGATATCCTGGCACCGCTCGGCGGAGATCGTGAATGCAACTGCGTCTTTATCGAACAGCTGCCCTGACGCCATAAATCTGTCGACGTTGAACCAATAGAACGAGCCTGCGTCATGATAATGGTCCGGCAGATCCTGAGAATTCTTCGCCATCTGTTCCGGCCATTTCGCTATTGGACGCGAGTCCAGGAGCGAAATGGCCTGTTCAATTGGAAAATCATACTTGACGACCGGGAACGCACTGGTTGCTCTTTTTTCTGTCAGGAGCTTGAGTCCACGTTCAAGATCGTGCGTTTGCAGGAAGGGGTTGGCCGGGTAAATACAGCATCCATACTCCCAGGGGCCATAGATCCTCCGGCACTCTTCCACCGCATGCACAAGCACCGCATCGGTCCCTGCATGATCGTCGCTGAGCTCGCGAGGGCGAAGGAACGGCACTTCTGCGCCAAACTGTCGTGCGAGACGAGCAATGTGCTCGTCATCTGTGGACACGACAATGTGAGGGAATAGCCCTGAAACGTGTGCGGCTTCGATCGCATAGGCAATGATCGGCTTGCCCAAGAAGGGCTTACTGTTCTTTCCAGGAATTCGTTTGCTTCCGCCACGGGCAGCGATTATGGCAATGTTCATCGAACTGTGCGTACCTGTTTCTCAATAGCTTGCGCGACCATTTCCACTACGTGCCTATGTTGATCATCGGTCAAGGCCGAATACATGGGAAGGCTCATCGCTTCGCGGTAGTACTGTTCCGCCTGCGGATACTGGCCCTCCCTAAATCCACGTTGTCTGTAGTCTGGCTGTAGGTGCACGGGAATATAGTGCAGGTTGACGCCGACTCCTTCGGCGCGCAAATGCTCGAACAGATCCCGATGCAGGGAGGCCGGCACGCGTATCACATACAGATGCCTTGCCGAACTGACCGCAGCGGGGACATCTTGGCGCTGGATCGGCAATTGGGCGAACCGGTCCTCATACCGCTTTGCCAGTTCATTGCGGCGCTCGACCGATGCGTTCAGACGAGACAGTTGACTGAGCCCCAATGCCGCCTGGATGTCGGTCAGGCGGTAGTTGAACCCGAGCTCTATCTGTTCGTAATACCATGGACCGTCCGATGTCCGGGTCATCTTCGTCGGGTCACGCGTAATCCCGTGAGCGCGCAATCGCTCTATTCGTTCGGCGATTGCCGCACTATTGGTCAGTGCCATACCGCCCTCACCCGTCGTCATAATCTTCACCGGATGAAAGCTGAACACCGCGATCTCGCTGTAGTGGCAACCGCCGACAGGTCGGCTTTCGTAACTTCCGCCGATCGCATGCGAGGCATCTTCGATGATTCGAAATCCATACTCCGTAGCGAGCTTTGCAATGGCCGCCATGTCGCAGCTCTGGCCTGCAAAATGCACTGGAATGACGACTTTCGGCAGCGACGCACGAGACGCGGTGGCCTGAACGAGCTTTTGGCGGAGAGCGTCCGCGCTCATACACCAGGTGCGCGGGTCGATATCCACGAAGTCGACGGCTGCGCCGCAATAGCGTGCGCAGTTAGCGGTCGCCACAAACGTGTTGGGGCTCGTCCAGACTGTATCCCCAGGCCCTACATCAAGGGCGAGACAGGCCAGGTGAAGCGCTGAAGTGGCGCTATTGACGGCGACGGCATGCCTCGCGCCGCATCTCTCCGCGACGGCGCGTTCGAAGGCAGGCACGACCGGACCCTGCGTCAGCCAATCGCTGCGCAACACCTCGACAACGGCATCAATATCTGCCCGACTCACATCGTGGCGGCCATAGGGAATCGGCGACTCGTTCATACGGGTTGAAACTCCGGATCAATGTGCTCGCGAATAAGTGCTCGTAGATCCTCGACACTCAGGAAGTCTCGATTTTTCCCTGAGTTATAGGCAAACCCGACATCGACCGGCTTGGCGGGCATGTGCTGGGCATAGTGCTCGATTGTAACTCTGCCCTGCGCAGGAAGAATCGCATAGTAGGGACCAAGGTCGACGGTATTGAAACTGTCGCTCTCCGTAATCATTTCCTCGTGAATTTTTTCACCCAGGCGAACACCCACAATCTCATGGCGGCAGGAAGGACCGATCGCCTGAGCTACGTCCATGATTCTGTAGGATGGAATCTTTGGCACGAAGATTTCACCGCTTAATGCGTGTGAGATCGCCCAAAGCACCATCTCCACGCCCTCTTGCATGGAGATGTTGAAACGCGTCATGGCAGGGTTAGTAATCGGCAGGACGCCTCCTTTCGCTTTGGTCAAAAACAACGGAATAACCGAGCCGCGCGAGCCCATGACGTTGCCGTATCGCACTACGGATATGCGAAGGCCGCTTGAGCCTGAGTAATTGTTTGCAGCGACAAACAATTTGTCGCTGCACAATTTGGTGGCGCCGTACAAATTAATCGGCGCAGCGGCTTTGTCTGTCGAGAGTGCGATCACGCGCTGAACACCCAAGTCGATGCAGGCCTCAACTACGTTCGCGGCACCCAGGATATTGGTCTGAATAAACTCCATAGGGTTATACTCCGCCGCCGGAACCTGCTTGAGCGCGGCGGCGTGGATCACCGTGTCGATACTGTGAAGGGCTCGGCACAGGCGGCTACGATCGCGGACATCGCCGATGAAGTACCGAATGGCCGGGTATTGCTTCTCAGAAAACTCCTGCGCCATTTCAAATTGTTTCATTTCGTCGCGACTGAAGACGACAAGTCGCTTGATGTCAGGAAAGCGCTGCAAAATGGTTTTGACGAACGCCCGGCCAAAGCTTCCTGTCCCGCCGGTAATCAAAATAGATCTTCCATTCATGATGATGCTGTTCTCCGACGCCCGTAACGGCTGAACGTCGCGCTAGACTGCGTCCTGTTTTCGCTCCACTGCCACGGCACTTGATTCTCTTAGATGCGCATGCCGCTTTGTTAGTTCCCCGAAACTGCCCTGATCCTTCACTTTCCCTGCATCGAGAAGATAAAGCCTGTCGCAATTTCTCACCGTGGTCAGGCGGTGAGCGATCATGATGATAGTGCGGTCGCCGCGTAAACGGCCGATGGCCCCGATCACTTCGCGTTCCGTTTCGTCGTCAAGTGCACTCGTCGCCTCGTCCATCACCAGTACGCTCGGATCGTGATACAGCGCTCGTGCGATACCGATGCGCTGGCGCTGGCCTCCGGAGAGCCGGATGCCACGGTTGCCGACAAGGGTCTCAAGCCCATCTGGAAGACTCCGCACGAATCCCTCCATCTGGGAAGCCTGAATAGCGCGGGCAAGCGCGATGTCGTTAATTTCATTGTCCGGTAGGCCGAAGGCGATGTTGCGACGGATGCTATCGTCGATCAGATAGATATCTTGGGGAATGTAGCCGATCTGGCGCTGCCATGCAGGCAAATTTTGTTGGATATCCAGCCCATCGACTTGGACTTGGCCCGACGTAGGTGTCAGTAACCCCAACATGATATCGATCAAGGTGCTTTTGCCCGCCCCCGATGTGCCAATGAAGGCTACTGCCTCTCCCGCAGCGATCGAGAGGGATAGTCCCTGAAGCGCCTCGGCTGGTGAATCCGGATAACAGTAGCGGATGTTTTCCAATCGAATAGACTTCTGCAGCTTTTGGATCTGCGGCCGGTTTGCGGTTTCACCAGGCATCTGTGCAATTGGGAATTCCAACGCTTCGAGTTCGGCACATACCAGTTCAAAAGCGGGTCGCTTGTAGCGGATGTCAACCAACGCCATATTGACGGAGGAAATCGCCGGCACTAACCGCACTGCGGCAACGCCAAATAGGGCCAGGATCGGTAGCATAGACTGGACCGGGCGGTCGAGCATCATAAAGGCTGCGGCGACTGGAACGACCGCGGCGACCGACAACGCTTCAAGAAAATATCTCGGCAGGGCGCTGACAAATTCGTAAAACGTTTCATGCTGGCGGAGGCAATTCACTTCCCGGCAAAACAGCTTCATTAAATGCGGCTCGTGGCCCAGTATCTTGGCGTCCTTGATGGCACCAAGGCTCTGATTGATGATTTGCACCTGCTGGCTCCAGTGATCCTGATAGAGCTGGCCCTGCTTCGTCAATGCTCCTCGCACCACAAGATAGAATCCACCGCTACTCAACGTAAGCAGCAAGAGAACTGCGGCCGAGACCAGAGGGTCGGCTAATATCATCAGCAAGAACACCACTGCCAACACCAACCCATCGCGCACCAAGCGCATGCCACCCTTGATGAACTGCACTGCACCATTGGATTCTTCGGTAAGGTTGCGGGTTAGTTCGGCAGGATTACGCCGCAGATGGAACGGATATGGGCTATAGAGATATGAGTGAAAGAGCCGCGTGGAAACCGAGGCTGTCACATCCTGCGTCAATCGAATTTCGGCATAGATGAGGGCAGTGAGGTAGATGTTCTTGAGCAGAAACAGGCCAGCCAGCAGCCCCGCGCCATATAGGGTTCGGTGGGCAGGATCAATCCGGCGAATCCAGTCTGCAAACTGGCCTGCGGGCAGTGCGGAAAGAAGCCGGTCAGGTTCAACCAGTAGACCCACAAAGGCCGGAATGGCACCGATCCCCATCATCTCGAGCATGCCGGCTACGAGAGTTCCGGCCAGTACGAGCACGAGCCGACGCAGCTGATTTTTGTCTAACGCGACGAGAAGTTTGTGGATCAATATTAGCCTTTTTTGACAGGATGCTCAAAGCTCGCCAGTCTGTCTTGTTTATTTGGCTGAACAAAAAACCAGAGAGACCAGATCAACTAGAGAGACCAGACCGGGTCATTTTTATGGCCCGTCATATAGATTCGGCATAGCTCCGCCCTCTGACTTACACGGGAAATTTCGCCCTACAACTGATCGCCCCTCGATACTCACCGTACCCGCTGACCTGTGGTGCCTTCTATTTTATCGGGTGATGAGACTGGGCCAAACGATCTGGGGCCTTTGTCAGCGCGCGATCTACGTTGTTGGTACTAGACCACACCGAATCGAGTGTGACAATAAAAAGAGGAAATTCTGTAGATGGCATATTGCTTATTTCGCTTTTGTAGCACGTGAATTTCCGGGTTAGGGTGTGTCATCGGGGTGGGCCACCATACACAGGCGAGCGTTCTACGGGGGGGGTGAGACAGATGCGGTTTGAAGAATTGTATGAACAGCGGAGGCAGTGGAGAATGATAATGGCTGAAGGGAGCGGTAGGCTGAGGTCGAGGTCAAGGTTGAGCGAAGATCAGACTCTCTTTATCTCAACCTTCGCCTGAACCTCAACCTTCTTCTAGTACGGTCGGCTTGTGTGGATAGACGGAGCGGCAATCACAACCGGCATGACCCAACCATCCTTCTTGTAGCCGCGATAGTAGACGAGCACCTTTTTGACATAATCCTGTGTTTCCTTATAGGGCGGGATCTGTCCATATCGATCGACCTTGCGTTCGCCCGCGTTGTAGGCAGCCAAGGCTAACCGAACGTTTCCGTGGAACCGATCCAGGAGGTAACGCAGGTGCTTGGCCCCACCGGTGATGTTGTCGTTCGCGTCGTAGAGGTTACGCACGCCATGCCGGATGGCGGTTTCCGGAATCAGCTGCATGAGTCCTACCGCTCCCGCCTTTGAGACTGCGATTGGGTTAAAGGATGATTCAGCCTTCATTACCGCTAGGAGTAAGGCCGGTTGAACATGGTGCTGTTGAGCCGCTCGGATGACTGCTTGCTTCACTTCTAGGTTCGCCACGCCACTATGATACGGGGCCTTCCGGTGAACGGCTGTGATGCGCTCATTTGTCGGTACATTTGTAAGGCTCACCTGACCCGCGGGACTGACATACCCATAGACTGGCGCATCGGCAAGAACAGTGGGTGTCGAATTTGCCATCAGTATCGCAACTGCGCAGGCAGCAAATTTGGCAGAGACTGTGAGGCTGAAGGTTCGGCACCTTAATGCATCACTATATGGTGCGTTTTGAAGCTTGCCCCGGTTCATCATTGTTTCCCCCCCTGTTTCAAAACCTGTGTAATGCTTCGGCGCGTCTTCAGGGTGCTCGGGAGTTGACCCTGTTCTGTGACGTTGCAAGCGCAGGTTCCATGCCGTCTGGCATGGAGGAGTAAGCATTGGTTTGTGTAATTATTACAACGGCCTGTGGCTACTCATGACTCCCAACTTTCGTAGGGGGATTAGGGTGAGGCGTTCCTTGTTTTGGCTCTCCTTGCCGCACTTTGCGGTTCACTGGAGGGATGGGGGGAGATCCCCTATCGCGGGCCGAAGGGGACTGTGCTACTCTCTGCTGTCTCAATCGTCTGATCGAGAAGGAGTCTACCTGACATGGTGAAACTCAGGTACTGCAACCGAGTCCATACGCACTTCCCTGTTGTGTTTGCTGGTGAGACTTATGTGGACGAGGGAACGGTGCTCAACGTGTCTGTTCCTGGCTGCGCCGTCGAGAGCCGAAAACGAGTACAGCCTGGCTCCTATCTTGAGATGAGAATGCTGGTCCCTGACGTTACGTCTCCGCTCCGAGTCGGATTAGCCAAAGTACGCTGGTGTGAGGGGCAACGGTTCGGTGTCGAGTTTATTCAAATGCCTGGTGAAGATCAGGTCCGCTTAGGTCGGCTCGTCAAAAATGAGCTCCCTCTTGCATCGCCACCTCAATCCAGCACGTGGCAAGGGGCATATTCCTGAGATGATCGCACCGGCTAATAAGGGGGGAAGGTGTATGACGAGAGGTCTCATACTCGTCGTGATACTGTTTCTGGCAGGCTGTGCTGAGACCTATACTGTGTTCCATAGCCAGACGGGCCAGCCGATCTTGCTGGGTCGCCGCGCATATTCCTATGAAGGATGCCTCTCCACAGTGCGAGCGGAGGCAGCTCGACTGGGAGTCTCTCTGAGCACGATCCAGGTGAAAGGCTCTTGGCAAGGTCGATCCCTCCTCTGGCCCTTCGAACCAGGGTATGCTTGCGAAGGGGCCATCGGTTCCGAACGCCCCCCAAGAGGAATCTATCCAAACGTTCCGCCCCTCTCGCCTCAAGGGTAGGCACCGCCCGTATTGTCGCATTTTCTTTATCCTCCCTCGTCTCTTGGCTATAATTGAGACTCTCATAGTTGCGATTCATATAGGCAACCAGTCCAGACTAGAAACTAGCTGCCAGGCTCAAGGGTTTACCCGATAGTGAGGGTATCGGATGATTAAAGTGCTCCTCATCGAAGACAATGACGTCGACGCTCAGCTCACGCAGGATCTCCTTTCTGAGTGGAGCACGGAGGAGTTCCAGGTTGCCAGGGCGACGACGCTCGCAGAGGGACTCTCTCTTCTTAGCCGTGAACGGTTCGATGCCATGCTCTTGGACCTGTCTCTCCCCGATGCTTTTGGTCTCCCGACAGTCAGAGAGGTCCATGCTGCCAGTCCGACGATCCCCGTGGTCGTCCTGAGCGGTGTGAGCGACCAAAGCCTTGCGCTTCAAGCCGTTCGACAGGGGGCGCAGGATTACCTTGTCAAAGGTCAGGGTCATCCCGAACTTTTAGCTCGTGCCATTCGCTATGCGATTGAGCGGAAACGATTTGAAGAACACCTGACCTACCTTGCACAGTACGATCACTTGACCGGACTGGTGAATCGTATCCTCTTTCGAGATCGGCTGGTTCAAGCCACGGCTCGAAGCAAACGCATGCAACAAATGATTGGCCTCATGCTTCTCGATCTCGATCGATTCAAATTGGTGAATGACACCTTCGGCCACGACATGGGAGACGAATTACTTAAGGCTGTGTCTGAGCGACTCAAGACTTGTGTGCGGGAAGTCGATACAGTGGCCCGGATGGGCGGGGACGAGTTTACGATTATTCTAGAAGGAGTTTCTTCCGAACAGAATATTCTTGTGGTGGCAAAACGCATCACAGAATCCATTGCCACGCCGTTCGAGTTAAAGGGTAACTGCATCTCCATCGGCATCAGCATTGGCATTACGATCTATCCTCAGGATGATCATCCTGTCGATGAATTACTGAAGCATGCCGACACGGCTATGTATCAAGCGAAACAGCGAGGCGGCAGTGCATTCCATCTCCACGAAGCCTCTGGAACTCACTCGGCCAATCACCTTCCGTAGCCCGCATTATTCATGAACTCTTCTGTGCAATCGCCGATCCGCTGCTACGACGAGCCTTCGGCCAGCGGGCTCGCCCCTCGGACCCTCAACGTACTGTTGGGGACTGGCGCCCTTCTTTCTGGCGCCTGTCCCCGTCCTGGAAGCGGGACAGCAACTGTCTTGACTGTCAAGCACGCTCTCGCTGATATTTCTGATGAAACATCAGAAATATTTCGCACAGCCTGGGCCTAGGATCGACGATCACCCGCCCGCCCATAGGCTCGTATCCCCCAGACGGACGAGAAGCCGACCGTCTCTGACCGCCCGGCCTAGCCGGTGGTCTGCGCCCACCGTGTTCGGT
>JANNIV010000249.1:0-11547 GCA_031405355.1 Nitrospira sp. | reverse complement strand
CGAGCGAGCGCGTCCTCGGGATGGCGTTTGACGCGGGCACCGGCGCGCTGCACTACGGCACCAAGGACTCGTCTGCGATCCAGCGCATCGAGAACGCGGCGACGTGTGTGGCGCCTGTGGTTATTTTGGTCCCGCCTCTCCGGTGTGTCAAGACCATCTTAAGTGGAATGCATTAGCGCAGCAGCAACGGCCATGCCAGGGCAGCACGGTGACTCGCTGGGAATGGCCTGTCTGGCGGGGTTGCCGTGAACGGGACGCAGGGGGAGATCGGTGCGCGGGCGGCGGGGCGAACGAGATTCTTCCCTCTACGGATTCGCCGACTGAGACAATACTGGTATTGTGACGACCCAGGTGTTCAGGCTGAAGACGAAAAGCCTGCAGCCTATCTACCTGAGTGGGTACCTGCTATCACAGAGCTGACGCCGGACGAGATCGCCGCTCACGTGAGTCGCGGCGCTTCAACGGCCTTGGCCTCATCTTTGACTTTCGGCTTGTAGCCCATCCGGTCCAACACCTTCATCACTCGCGTCTTCAGACGGTCGTCAGCCTCGGCGAGCGCCGTGGCCAACGGCTCGACGGCGGGCTTTCCGATTTTACGGATGATCTCCGTTACGGATTGTCTGATCTCATCTTCCTCCGACACCAGCAAAGGCACGAGCGATGACACCGCCGGCCCGCCGATTTTGATCAAGGAATCATAGGCGCGCTGCCGGACATCCCCGACTTCATCCGCCAACGCATCGACCAACGGCCGCACCGCGCGCACTTCTTTCAGTTCACCCAGCACTTCAGCGGCATACTTTCGATTGAGCCAGTGGCTATCTTTCAGGTCCAGGAGCATCGCGTCGGCGCGCGCCGCATTGGGATCCTTCGCGCGAATCCGAAAGCTCTTGGCAATACGCCGCCCGCCTTCTTCCACAACACGGATGGTGGCGCCGTCTCCCACCTTGAGCTTCTTCAGATCTTCAAGCGCCTCGTCATCGACGTCCAGTACGACTGTCTTCCCATCGTAGGCCAGCAGTTCGACTTCGAGCTGTTTCAACTCAGGATTCACCGCGACGACTCGTTCCGTCACGAGATTGAATCCGTCTTTCTTCGCGCCGCCCTTCGGACCGATCTGAATAAGTTTTGGAGGAGCTTCATCCGCCATGATTATGTATCCCTTTACATCGGAATAAAGATTACGGTGTAACTACGCAGGTAGATAGGCTGAAGCCTTCAGCCTATCTACCTGAGCCGTTACATTACGGCTTCGCCTTCCATCCGAGACTCGCCAACACCCCTTCGACCGTTTCCTGCACCATCGTATTCTCATCTTCGAGCAGCGGAAGCAAGGCGTCGATGGCCTGCTTCGCCCCGAGCCGCGCGAGCGACTCCGCAGCATTTCGCCGCACGAGCCAATCTTCATCCTTGAGCGATTCGATCAACGGGTCAATTCCACGGTCATCGCCGATCTTGCCCAAGGCTTCGGCCGCATGACGCCGTACCATCCAATTGCTGCCCAGCAACCCGTCGATCAGGGCGTCCACGGCCCGCGCATCGCCGATTTTCTTCAGCACGCGCGCCACATCCTCACGCACTGTGTGATCGGTCAGCGCCTCGACCAATCCAGGCACGGCGCGCGCATCACCGACACGCTCCAGCGCCCACACGGCGGCGGTCCGCACTGCACCGTCTTTGTCCTTGAGCGCCTTCACGAGGGGATCGACGCCCCGAGGGTCTTTCAGCTTCCCCAACCCCGACGCAGCCTGCTCTCGAATCGCCCACTCCTCGTCCTCCAACGCTTCGATCAACGAATCGACGACGGATGGACCGATTCGCACAATCGCGCTGGTCGCCGCTTCCCGGACGAGGACATCTTCGTCCGCCATAAGCCCGATCAGCGGGCCTACCGCATCCTCACCCACCTGACTCAAGCTGGCAATCGCATGGTCGCGAAGCGCGTCATTGTCGTCCCGCAGGGCCCCGATCAATTGTTCGATCCGTTCAGCCTGCACATTGTCACTCATCGTCGTCCTGCCCTCCCTGACTCCCGACAGGTGTCCCATCCAACGCTTCCAGCTTGTCGGCGATCAATCCGGAATTGTACGCAACCAACCCGTCCCGATCCGTTCTCAATCGATCGAACAGTTCCTTATACGGTCGCAACACATCCACATCTTTCACTTTGGCTAAGGCTTCCATGGCATAGACCCGCAGGGGCCTGATGGGAATGGCCTCGATATAGAGCTGGGCCGGCCTGGCATCGCCGATCAGACCCAACGATTTCATCGCCAGCTCCTTCACACCCGTATCTTTATCGACCCGCAACCGTTCCATCAAAGGCTCGACGGCTCGCACATCGCCGATCTTTCCCAGTAAGTCAGCGGCGGCCTCACGGATCACCCAATCGTCATCCTCCAGGTACTCGATCAAAATCTCCACGCTCGGACGCCCGATGGCCAGGAGATTGACCACCGTGCTCATACGAGCCTCTTCCCGTTCGCTCAACTCCTCGATCGAGCGAAGCCCGTCGAATACCTCGTCGATCCGTTCACGAATCGCGCTCAGTTTTTTGAGTGTCCTCACGGCAATGTCGCAAACGGTCGGCTGCCCCATGGCATTGATGAACGAATCCGCCGAACGGGGGTCGAGCAGATGTTCCAGCATCTTCGCAGCCATGATCTGCGCTTCCGGGTCCTGATGGACCAACATCTCGCAGAGCGGCGCGATCGCATTCGGAATGACTCCCAACAACTGCGAGGCCGCCAGGCGAATCTCCTCATCCTTCGATTCGTAGAGCAGCGAGGCCAACGCCGCCGCGGTCTTCTCGTCCAACACCCCTGCCATATGTTCCAAAGCTGTAGCCCCGGCCTTGCGGACAGCCTCATCCTCATCGCGAAGTAAGCCGACTAGCGGCACGCCGGCCTGGGGATCGTTCACCCGCGCCAGCATCGCCGCCACCTCGGCTTTCAATGCCGGCAGCCCGGTTTGCAGCGCGAGAATGAGCGCCTGTACCGCGCGCGGCCCGCCCGACAGGCAGGCTGCCGTCGCGCGCATCCGTCGCCAGTCCTCTTCGTGAACGAGCTCAGAGATCAGCGTTTCGATCGTTTCTTTGGGCATGGACGATGACCTAACTTACAACGAGTTCTGAGTTTTGAGTTCTGTGTTCTGAGTTGTAAATTCAACATTGAACATTCAACATTCAACATTCAACATTAGGCATTGAGCATTGGCCTCTAAACACGGCCTGCCCGCCAGCCCACCCTCGCCAACGTCTCTTTGACATGGTACCGGATGTTGTCATCCGACTCGCGTGCCAGGAGAGCCCGTAACGGCGCAATCACAGCACCCCCGAATCGAGCCAGCGCGTCGGCAGCGTCCGCGCGCGTCACCGTATAACGGAGCGCCTTCAGGAGCGACGGTATGGCCGTCTCGTCCCGGATCGCGCCCAAGGCCCGGACTGCCTCGCCTAACGTGAGTCTCTCTTCATCCCACTGATCGCCACAGCCGTCGATCGGCTGCGAGATCTCAGGCCGCTCCATACCCTTGAGCACGTCGATCAGCACCGGTACGGTACGACGATCGCCGATCTGGCCAAGCGCCGCAACCGCCAGCGGCCGCAGCCCCGGCTCTTTCATCGCTGGGATGAGGAACTCCACCGCGCGCGCATCGCCGATCTGGCCCAATGCGCGGATTGCATCCTCGCGAACCGCCCTATCCCGATCGTTGAAAAGCACCGACAAGAGCGGATCCACCGCCTCAGGCAACTTCGTTTTCCCCAAGGCCTCTACCGCATGCAGCCGCACCAGCCATTCAGCATGGGTCAGAGCGGCGAGCAGCGAGGACAACGACGCCTCCCCGATAGCTGCGAGGGCTGTCGACGTCTCCTCGCGCACGGCCTTCACTTTGTCTTGCAGCAGCGGCACCAGCGGCGCCACCGTTCCAGGGTCTTGAATCCGGCCTAAGGCCTTGGCGGCATGCATCCGCACAATCCAGTCGGGGCTCTTGAGCGCCTTGACGAGCGGCGCGAGCACTCGCGCATCGGCAATGTTGGCCAACACCGACGAGGCCAATTCCTGAACCGTGAGCTCCGGATCGGAAAGACAGGCACCCAGCGGCGTTACAGCCGGCTCTCCAATGGCCAAGAGAGCGCCGATAGCCGCATCGCGAACCGCGCGATCGCCGTCACGAAGTACGGACACCAAGGGTGCCACAGCCCTCGGATCCCGAAGTTTGCCCAGCATAGCAGCGGCCTCTTCACGAATCGCCCAATCCTCGTCCTTGAGAGCCGCAATCTGTTCGGCTACTGAATCTGCCATTCCAATCTCAACCCCAAGAAACGTGAAAGGTTAGAGGTAAAAAGTAATAAGTGGAAAGACCGCAGCGAATGCCCAAAGGTGATCCTTCCCATCGTGCTCGTGCATGTTACCCCTAGGATGGCCCCGATGAGTCCCACACTGCGCGCATCGAACGATAGATATGCTCCCTTCCAAGCTTGCTCGTTCTCTCTCCAGGGATGGGGGCTGATTGATCTTCCACTGCGCGCAATTTTCTCACCCGCCCACCCAATGGCACGTCGAGACGTGCCATGAACCCGGGCGAGGGCCTTCCAAATTCAGAGTACCCCTCGTTGAAGGAGTGGCCGAGGCTGCCCTTTACTGCGCGCATCGAACGAGCACATTCCTATCGTGCGCGTTCTGCGAGCAAGAAGGGCACCTGGCCACTCCCCCCCTGCTAGCCTCTTGAGGCAAAATCTCCCGACGGGCCAAATCGGCCTGTGTCGCCAAGAGGCATGTCCACTCTGGCATTGTCGGCCACGCTTGAATTGACAGTGATGTCTTCCGGCGCAGGCATCCAGCCCAATTTTTCGAGCGTTTCAAGCGCCAATTGCCGCAAAGCATCTTTCGCCGTGAGTCGAACCGACGCATAGGAGAGCACCCGTTCCCCTTCTGCAATGACTTCGGACGCCTTCGGGTCATAGAGAAAGGCGATCAACGGCTCGATCGCCGTATCGCCGATGGTGGCCAGGGCGGCACTGGCCTTCTCACGCAACACGCCGTCCTTCAACAGCATGATCAAGTCTGGAATGACGCGCGGGTCACGGAACTGGCCGAGCGCCGTCGCCGCCGCTTCCTTGATAAAGGCATCTTCGCTGACGATACAACCCGGGGTCGGGGTTCCGTCCTGTCGAATGCCCTTGCCCTTCAACGCGTCCAGCACCGGAGCCAAGGCGCGAGGATCGCCGATCATGCCGAGTGACGCAATGGCATGCCGCTTCACGACGCCATCCTTCATCGCCTCGATCAAGGCATCGATGGCCCGTGGGTCGCCAATCTGGCCCAGAGCGATCGTGGCATCTTCGCGCACAGCCCGATCCGGATCTTTCAACGCGGCAATCAAGACGTCGACGACTTTTGCATCCCGCACCCAGGTTCGACCGATTTGATAGTCGGTCGTCATTCCACCGAGTGCTCGGGCAGCGTGGCACCGGACGACATAATCCTTATCCTTGAGGCACTCGATCAGCGGATCGACGGAAGGCTGGCCGATAGAGATGAGTGCGGTTCCGGCCGTTTCTCGAACCGTTTTCGAAGGATCGCGGAAGAGTTTGCTCAGAACCGGGATCGCTCTCGGATCGCAGATCTTGCCCAGCGCCTCCGCCGCCGCACTCTTCACAGCGCCATCACGGTCTCGACAGACGAGCATGAGCGCCTCGACGGCTCTCCGGTCCTTTATTTCCCCACAAGTTTTTGCGGCATATTCGCGGACACGCCAGCGCTCATCCTTCAATGCCACGATCAAACGGTCAACGACTACGGCTCCCATCGAGGCCATAGCCCCCACGACATCGTTTCGCACATCCATGATGGAATCGTTAAATAGGACGATGAGCGCCTCCACCGCTTGAGTCCCCCCGATTCTAGCCACGCCCCGTCCTGCATGGCCTCGGACAGCCCAATATTCGTCTCCACAGGCGCCGACAAGCGCATCCAACGTGGTGGGATCGGCGAGTTCGGCGAGAGCCTTGGACGCCTCCTCACGGGTCGCGTCGTCGACATCCTCGAGTGCTTCTAATAGATCGCCGAGTGTCTGGGCCATTGGTACTGCTCCTCTACTGATATTAGGCGCCTGTCCGCCATTGACCGTTCTACTGCGGCGAACGATCCGCGACCATCTGCGTCGTTCTCGGCCCTAAAAAATCCTCAATGTATTCCAGCGAATACACCTCCGGCTTTCCCTGGCCTTGCGCCGCTCATCTGGCCGCATCTCCTTCGCCTCGTCACGAAGGTAATATCGGACGGGCGCCTAGTAATCGCGCTGGCCGCTATACGGAGAGGTCCGGCTGCAGCGGACAGTTAAGGTCTGGGTCCCTCGCCCCTCCACACATTGGTCGAGCGACTGGGCAAACTCCAACTTCCCCTCCAAGTTCACCGCGAACGGAAAATCGAACGTGAAACTTCCAAACTTGTATTTGCCCGGCTTTAGTTTAAGAGCAGGGGACTCAGTCGTCTTGTAGGCATCCAGAGACTCGGGGTCCGAGGCATAAATCGACGGGGTGACGCCGGGCACTTGCCACCAGGACTGAGGCGTAATGGTGGTCGCATCGATGGTGATCGCATGCTCCTGCTTGTAGGCAGCCGGTTGACCGGCTGTAGCCGGCTGGATGATCGTTGCGGAGCCCAGCAACCCTCCGACCAGACAACTGATCATGTACCATTTCACATTCTGCATCACATGACCTATTCCAAGGATCCCCGCGGCGCCGCAGTAAAAGCCGCTTGAAAAATTTCTTCCACAGCATGACTCTCCCATTCGGTATGGGTCTGTAGTCCCAATGTCCGCATCACGGTTGCGCCGGTATCTAAGATGGAGACTGGCTGGTGGATCACGTAACCAGGTTTAATTCCTACCCCCGAAGCGATCCATGGCACCATCGGAATGGCTGCGTCAGCCTGTTCCTGGTTTGCATCCCTGCCTTCGGCGCTGAGCGACGTCACAAACAGAGTCGTTCGTTTAATCAACCCCTGCTCCTGGTAGATATCCAGCACGGAATGCATGGCCCGATCCACGGTGCGAAGGGCGTTGCGATACTCCTTCGAGGTCCAGCCTTTTGACGAACCCACTCGCCCCGCCTCAGGAAGATGCACAACCAGGAAATGCGGCAGCGACAAGATGGCATGCCCGTAGCCATGGCCGCTGGTTGCCTTCTTGAAGTATTGACGGATATAGGACACGATCCGATCGGAATTGCATTCCGGCTTCAGGGGCCCGCACATCTGATAATCCGTATAGGGCTCGGGCCGCGCCAACTGATAGAGCGACTCATCCATGAGGAAAATCGCGCTGTCGCGCCCCCCGCTGAGATCGAGGTAGTCGAACAGGCTCGGAGCGCGTGGGTAGCCCCGGCTGAATTCGAAGGTGTTCCAGGTAATGCCATGTTTCCCGACCGGCATTCCCGTAATCAAGGAGGCCATCGTCGGCAGCCGTAACGCGGGCTTCACCGCCGTGGCGGACCAAGTGACAGCCCCCTCCTTGATCAGCTTGCTGAGGGTCGGCATCGCGCCGCCCTTCAGAGAGTCTTGGCCGAGCCCTTCAAGGACAAAGAGGATCACATGCTCGGTCTGAGCCGTTGAGGCAGGAGTCGGCGCCGGCAGAACGGCAACCGCTGCGCCTTGCGGAAGAACCAGCGAAAGCAAGAAAAGGAAGAGCGCCGATATCCGAATCGACCGCCCTCGATCGAGGCTGATTAGCATGTGCACCATGTAGTTCTTTCCATTCTATTCCACGGGGGCTTCTACGCTATCATGGCGTTTTCTGCCAAGGCAAGCGAGGCAAGGCCTTGCCCGTACGCTCCACCAAGCGGAATGATCCTGGCACAACCATCATGCCAGTGTTATGCTTATCCGCAACCTCGTGAGAGTGAATGATCCCCTTGGCCTGTCAGGTAAAGGCAATGCCAGACATCCATCCTCCACAGACACCTATCCGCATGCGGTACCCTCGCAGCGCTGAGCTGAGCCTGAGTCTCCTCATCCTCCTTGCCATCCTATCAATCTGGCCGGCACCGACTTTGGCAGAAGTCCGAGTCCTGACCGCTCAGGGTGAGCACCGGATGGGAAACCGTGACACCAGAGAAGAGGCCATCCGTTTGTCCACCGAAGCAGCCAAACGAAATGCCCTGGAACAGGTCGCCGTCTACCTCGAAAGCATCACCGTCGTGAACGGCATGGATGTGACAAAAGACGAAATTCGAACCTATACCGCTGGACTCGTCCTTGTCCTAGAGCAAAAGACAGACACGACGCTCGATGGAGACACCGTTGTTGTCCGCACGAATCTGGTGGCCCAGATCGATACGGACGAAGTACGGCAGGCCATTGCGGCCTTGCGGGAGAACGAAGATGCCCGGCATCAACTCGTCGCACTGCAACAGGAAAATGACCAACTACAACAGGATCTCGCTGCGGCGAATTTGGCCTTGGCGCAAGCCTCGACCTCAGAGCAAACACAGCAAGCGGCTCAGCAACGCCAAGACATCTTGAATCGAGTGCAATCGAACGCCATGGTCTCGCAAGCCTGGACAGATTGGGTGCTCGTCTCACCGGTAGGCTACTCCTCTTCTTCCTTGATGGGATTGGCCCAGCTCCAGGCTCTCCTGAACGCCGCACAGGGCCTCTATCCCACCAGCCCGCATGTCCATGTGGCGCAACAAGCGATGACCACAAGACAACCGCCATTGCCGCCGCAACCACCCGTTCCGCCTGCACCGGGAACGAGGCAACCGACCATGCCACGCCATCTGATCACCCCGGCGCCGGGATCGCCGACTGTTTCCAGAACATTGAACGAATTCACATACAAGACACCGACGCCGCCACCGCAGGCAGCAGCGGGACAATTACCTATAGTTAGACGACTCCCTCCCTCGATGCATCAGATCCATCCGCCGCCCCTCCAGCAGATACCAGGCCTGCCCAATCAGATTCAGATGGCGCCACGGGGGGGTAGTGGCAACAGACAGAGCGGTGAGGGCGGTCGAAGAGACGGAGAAGGGAGATAGCGAATGAAGAACACCGGTAATCAGTGTATTGCGGCATTGATCGCCACGGGCTGCTCAGTTTTGTTGCCGCTATATTCGTTGGCTGCGGATTCAGGCGATGTTCGCATCAGCTATTCAGGCGATCACTATTTGATCGGCAAGGGCCAGGGGGACATGGCGAAAGGACAGATCATCTGCCAGCGGGTGTCGGAACTCTCTGCCCGCACCGACTTGGCCAAACAGATTCGCGTTCTCGTGAAAGAGCACATGGTCGACCGGGTTCGCGAGCGGACCGGCCGGGAGGCGGAACAGGACATCGAACTCACCAGAGAAGAAATCGTCCAGGAATATCTGCAGGGCGTGAAAATTGTAGATCGCCAAATCGACGAAGGCAGCAAAACCTGCAGCGCCACCGCCGTCATGCCAAAAAACCAGATCCAGCCCAAGCCAGCGCCAGACCGCCTCGAATCCACCCGTTAGACGTGAATCGTGAAACGTGAATCGTGAAACGTGAATCGTGAAACGTGAAACGTTTCGGAAGAAGAGAGTACTCGGCCGTCCTGCGTTTCACTTTTTACATCTCACGTTTCACGGTTCTGGGAACGACTTCTTCAGCATCCTGCCGATCTTCCGTTGCAGTCCGATACCAACATCGGATATGTAACTCCCCCATGCCGATCGAAAACAGTTTTCAACACGACGAGATGTCCCGAAAGAGTCCCGGCGAGCGGATCGCTCTTCGGGATGTCACCCTGACTACCCTGCAGGAGTCGTCAGCTGGGCTGGATACGATGGCATCGCTCGGCCAGCGTCTCTCTCAAGCCGGTGTCCGTGTGATCGTCTTGCTGCACGGCTCCATCATGGGGACCGATGTCTTTGGAGTGCAGCGGTTGGATGAACTGGGCGGGCTCAAACGTGGCTACTCGCGCGGCGTGGCAGGACTCGATGCTTTGTTGGCCCTCATGCGGGAAAACAGTAATGGCATCTCACCGCTGCCCGGCGGGATGAAGCCACCCCTCGAAAATAATGACGCCACCAAGAGATTGCTCGATGACCAGATCGGAGATGCCGGCAATTTCACGAACGCCTATCTAGAATTGATGAAACAGTCGCTCAACCGAGGCCTGGATCGCCCGATCCACTGCATCCGCGAACTCTGGTCCTGTGAACACCATCATCTGGGCCGGGCCATGGCGGCTGTCTCGATGCTCGGATGTCTTCGCGACTGGGTTGAGGCACACAAGCTGGGCCAAGGAGATCGGATTCTCATACAGGCTCATGGGCAGGCCGGGTTAGTGCTTGCCCTCGTCTCGAATCTCTTATATGTTGCCGCGAACAGTAGCCGGACGCGGCTGTTTAATCTGTTGTCGGATTTTGCCTCACAGAGCAATCGGCCAGACATCGCCTCGACGATCCAACGTGTCGCTCCGTTGCTGGCGAACGGCACCCTCCTCAATGGAGCGATGCTGGATGTCGTCACGTTTGGCATGCCGATACGCTATGGGTGGGATCCTTCCGTATTGGGGAAACTGCTGCACATCGTGAACCACCGAAGCATGCGGACCGATGGAAAGACCTGGCTCTCGAAAATGGAGTTGCCTCAGATCACGATGGAAATGCCGATGGCATGGGGCGGAGATTACATCCAAGAATTGGCTGTGGCCTGCAGCGATGCTGTGCCGACCACCAATGAGGCGAAAGCAGCAAATAAAGCCGTATGGGAAATAGTCGAACCGTTTGATGGATTCGAACGTTGGCTGGAATGTGCCCGCCGCGCCGTCCGTATCCCGAGTGAGGGGCTGGGGATTCTCGCCGACTACAAAGATTCCACCGGGTCAACCAATGTGCGCGACCACTACTACGGCCACGCAGCCTATACCCGCCTGAATGCGATGCTCTTCAACACCACAGAAATTGCGAGGGCGTTCTACTCTGCCAAATAGAAGATGCCTATCGCTTTGCCTAACCCGCATTATTCATGAAGCTTCTGCTGCAAGCGCGGATACGCGGCTACGACGGGCAGTCTCGCCGTTCATCCCTTCGACATACTGCACGAGTATGCCTCAGGGCTTCACGGCTCCTAGTGCCCGTCTCGCTTCGCGTCTGCACGCTTTCGCAACGAACCTTCATGAATAATGCGGGCTAAGGCTTAGGTTTCATACCGGCGAGATTCCGCGCGCCATGGGCAACCGCGAGAATGTGGAGTTTCTCGCGATGTAGTCTTGGATGTTTTCGAGATCGGCAACGGCGGGTTCGGTCCATTCGAGGCGGGTCATTTCTTGATGAAACGCTTTTTCACGTCTTCGTGGGACACCACTCTCCCTTCATCGGCAGCTTGAATCCCGGCTTCGATCTTCTTGCGCACGTACACTCCATACATAATATCGTCCCACGTCGCCTTGTCCGGCAATTTCTTGACCATTTCAAGCGCCTGTTTCTTCGCAGTCGGCATCGGTCACTCCCTTTTTGCTACGATTCGCCTAAATCTAGGCTGCGCCTAGTGTGGAGTCAAGAATCGCGCTGCT
>JANNIV010000248.1:0-12319 GCA_031405355.1 Nitrospira sp. | reverse complement strand
CGAGCATGGTTCTATGCCGGAGTCGGCGCAACAGATTTTTATCCCTTCTCAGGCCGTACGCGCCGGATTGGTGACGCTGGACGCGCACTACCATGGCGTCATCAACGATCCTCCTCGAGATCCGCGCCATCTTCGTTTTGTGACGCCCAGTGAGACTGCCGGACATATCGGGCCGGAAGGCGTCTATATCAGCAGCGAAAGCTCCTGGTATCCCGATGTTCCGGAATCGCTGAGTACCTATGCATTGCAAGTCGCAGTGCCGGTTGGGTGGACGGTTGTGACCCAAGGGAAGTCTGGTGAGTCGCGTGCTTGTCCCTCCCGGCTCTGTCGTGACGATAACATGGTGATGACGGAATGGGCCGTAACGCAGCCGAGCGAAGCCCTCACGCTCGTGGCGAATACATTTGTCTCAACGTCACGCGACTGGACGGCCAAAACCGGCCAGCGGATTCTGCTCTCGACCTATCTCTTCCCCGACGATGCGCATCTGGCCGAGGAATACCTCGATGCCACTGCGCGTTACTTGGACGCCTATATCCCTCTGTTGGGCCCCTATCCGTTCGAGAAGTTCGCCGTGGTGGAGAACTTCTTTGCGAGTGGGCTCGGCATGCCCTCGTTTACCCTGCTGGGGAGCGGCATCATTAAGCGTCATTATGTGCAGCCCTACGCGCTCGGTCACGAGATCGTGCATTCGTGGATCGGTAACGCGGTTTTCAACCGCGCCGAGCGCGGGAATTGGGTGGAGGGTCTGACAACGTACCTGGCCAATTATTACTGGCATGAATTGATGGGAGACCGCGCGCAGGCGCAGGACCAGCGCCGTCTGATGGTGCAGAGCTACAATCTCCACGTGCCGCCTGAGCGGGACTATCCGGTCGCGCAATTCACGCAGAAATTGGACGAGCATGATAATGCCATTGGCTATCAAAAGGCTGCCATGCTGTTTCACCTCCTACGCCAGGAGGTGGGAGAGGAGATATTTTGGCGGACCCTGAAAAATTTGATAGCGCAGTATCGTGGCAGGCATGCGGAATGGCGTGATCTTGAACGAGTCTTCGTCGAAGAGAGCCGCCAGGATCTCCGGTGGTTTTTCGCGCAATGGCTGGAACAGGATGGGGCGCCGGTTCTGTCGTTGTCGGAGGCCACCGCCCGTCCAGTGGTGGGGGCGTCGGCCTTTCAGCTGGAAGCCACGATTGTCCAATCGAACAAACCATTCCGCCTTCCCCTCCAAATGCGGGTTCGCATAGTGGGTGACCGCGAGCAAATTCTGACTGTGCCGTTGCGTTCCCTGCGTGAGGCGATCTCCGTGACCTTGCCGGCGCGACCGATCTCGATAGATCTCGATCCCGAGTTCATGGCTTTCCGGCGGATCGCCAGGCAATCGCTGTCGCCGGTGCTCAATCATTATGTCACCGATCGGCGCCGATCGGTGCTGACAGCGTTTACAGATGAGCCTGGCTACCCCTCGCCGTTTCGTGAAATAGTTGCGCGGATCGAAACCCAGGAGCAGCAGAAACCGGCCGGCGAGCGAACGACGATTGCCTCGCTGGCTCAGGGTGGACTATTGCCCCAAGAAGGTTCGGTGTTAGTATTGGGCGGTCCAGAATCCCGTTCGGAGATTCAATCGATCCTGGCCCATCACTGCGGCGAGCGCGCAGCCTTGAACGAGAGGGGTGTTACCGTGATGGGGACGGAGCACCAAGGGGCAGGGTTGGCCCTGCTGGCCAGTTGTCATAGGGTCGATCGTCCTGGCAGCGTCGTGACGGTATTGTATGCAGCCTCGCAACAGGCCGTGGCAAAGGTGGCGCGGCTGCTCTTTTTTTACGGATGGAATAGTTTCGTGCTGTTCAAGGATGGAGCGGTGACTGTCCGCGGGGAGTGGCCGCTCGTGGGTGATCGTACGGAGGTGCGTCTTGATGCGAGCAATCCCATTCGGTAAGTGGTGCATGATCGGACTCGTCTTGCTGTTGCTGGGTGAGCAACAGGGACAGGCAGAGGATCTTGCGTCGAAGGCTCTGGTGGTTCCCGCTCATCAGGCTGAGCGGCATCTGAAGAATATTCGCCAGTTGACGGTGGGCCGGCAGAATGCCGAAGCCTACTTTTCCTTCAGCGGGACTAAATTGATATTCCAGTCCACGAACGATTGGGTGAAAGATACTTCCGCGGCCCCGCTCAAACCGGCCGATGCCGGGTTGGGTTGTTATCAAATGTACGTGATGGACCTGGACAGCGACCGTGTTCGATTGGTGAGCACCGGCGCGGGCGCCACGACGTGCGGATACTTTTTCCCGGGCGATCGCCGCCTGCTCTATTCTTCGACCCATGCGTCGGGGCCTAGCTGTCCGCCGAAACCGAAGCGGGAGGGGGCCTACCGCTGGGCGTTGGATGATTACGACATCTATGCCGTAGACATGGATGGACAGGAGCTGCAGCGGCTGACCTCCACGCCGGGCTACGATGCGGAAGCGACCATATCGCCGGACGGCAAGACGATCGTCTGGACGTCCGTAAAAGATGGAGACTTGGATCTCTATGCCATGAATCTCGACGGCTCGAAGCCCCGGCGGTTGACGCACGAAATCGGCTACGACGGCGGAGCGTTCTTTTCGCCTGACAGCAAGCGCATCGTCTATCGGGCGGCGCATCCCACCGATCAGGCAGAGATCGACAAGTACCAGGATTTGCTCAGGCAGGGCCTGGTGGAGCCTGGGCAACTTGAAATTTTCATAATGAACGCCGATGGAAGCGGGCAACGGCTCGTCACATCAAATGGCGCCTCGAATTTCTCGCCGTTCTATTTTCCCGACGGCAAAAGGATCATCTTTTCATCGAATATTGAAACGAAGGGCGAGGGAGGCCGGCCCAGCTTTCATCTCTATCTGATCGGTGACGACGGATCTGGGCTCGAACGGCTTACGTTCGATGGACAATTCAACAGTTTTCCCATGTTCTCGCCGGATGGTACCAGGCTGGTCTGGGTATCGGATCGACAAACCAAGACGCCTGGAGAGTTTAATGTTTTTCTCGCCGACTGGGTGCCTTAAGACGGTGATGAGTGATCGGTAATGGGTGATCACATAAGCCAAGACCGTGACCCTGACTCGATTATCCCTCACCCCTCACCCCTCACCCCTCACGTATCTGTACGGTTGCGTAGCCTTGTACCGCTGCTTTTTTCAATTGCCGCTCTCATCCTTACGTTTGTGGGATTATTTGAGTGGGATGTACCGCTGACCAGGTTTGTCCGCTCCCTCTACCCCCCGCCCGGCTCTGAACCCAACCCCTGGCTGATCCTGTTCAGCAATATCGGTGACCGCCTGGGCAAGGGAGAGTCTCTGGTGATCCTGAGCCTCGCGCTGCTGGCGGTTGGGTATGGATTGAAACATCCGCAGTGGAAAGATGCAGGCTGGCAGAGTCTCATTGCGCACGGTCTTGCCGCACTGAGCGCCAATATTTTGAAACATGCCATCGGTCGCCCTCGCCCAAAGTTCATGCATGCCGGCAACCTCGAACTCTCTCCAGTCAGCGGAAGCGGATGGGACTCATTCCCGTCCGGGCATGCGGCAGCAGCGTTCGCGGTTGCAACTCTGTTGGCCGTAAGGTTCCCGCGAGTGAGATGGCCTATTCTTGCTGCGGCAGTGGCCATTGCCGCCAGCCGTGTCATTCGCGGATCTCACTTTCTGACTGACGTGGCAGGAGGAACGGTTCTCGGCTGTATTATGGGAATGGTTGCAGCCTATTCCTGGCGTGAATGGCGTCCCTCGATTGGAATGGCTGTCTGTCGGATGACGCCATTTTTTGTGGCGACGCTCGCATTCGTCTGGACGATCGTGCATCTTCCGTCGGAAGCTTGGCCGTTCCAGCAGCTTGTGTGGGGTGGTCTGTTGCTCGCCCTGGCAGGACTCGTGGGCCATGTCTTGTGGAGGGTGCGATGGTCATGGTGCCCGGCTTGGCTGTCCGGTTCACTGGCTCGCGGGCTCGTGGGATTGGGGTTAGGGATGACGACCGGCTCTCCCTTTGTCACGGTCATCGTGTTGCTTGTCTGTGTTGCCCATTGGGTGGATGGTCTCCTTGGTCATGTCGAGTCCATGGCTGAGGGTCATCTGGGGTTATGGTCAGCCATGGCAGAAGGCCTGTTCGTCGCAGCTACGCTACTGGTGCTGGTGGCGAGCTATGCCTTGAAAGGTATCGTGCCGATGTAAGTCTTGTTTATTTGGTTTATTTTGTTTGTCTTGTTTATTTGGTTGAACCAAATCAACTAAATGAACCAGATGAACCAAACAAACCAGATCAACCGTTCAATGGCCGAGGATGGTGGGCGGCGGCGATGGCGGGGCTGCACCTTCTGGAATCGTCACCATTGGCTGGTTGGCCAGCAGCACGTATCCATAGCGTTTCAAGATGGGGACCAGCCCGATTGCCTCCGCCGGCAATTTCGACTGTGCGCTTTCCGGCAAGAGAATCATCACATTCTTGGACTCTTTCAGGGCCGCCCGTATCTTATCCTCTTCCCCAAAGGGGACGAAGAGCGTCTTGCGTTTCGCGTAAAATACGGACGATGGTCTTACGGTGCCATAGGCAATGAATTGATCCTGGCGATCCAAGTTCAGTCCTGCGGCATAGGCGAGTTCCTGCGGTGGCGCAATCACATATCGATTGATGTGCGGAAATATGATTACGATGACAATCAGAACCAGACCGGCCAAAGTTCCCCCAGCTGCCCAGAACGCTCCTCCGCGGCGTTCGTCATTCAATCCAAGATACCCCACCAACGTCATTCCGAGTAACAATAGGGCTGCAATCAGATAGGGACCGCTGCCAAGATCTACCTGCCCGGCCAAGGGGAACTCCCGCACCATCTTGGAGGCGTAGGTGTTGTAGAGAGTGGGGAGGCAGGCAAAACCGATTGCCAAGAGATACCCCACTCCCATCATGAGATGTATAGACCCCCGAATCCCTTTCGTCGTCGGATCACTCAGGCACCGGGACCAGTACGAGGCTGTCAACAGGGCGGCGGCAGGAAACAATGGACCGATATAGTGAGGCAGGCGGGTTGCAGAGGCCGTGAAGAACACGAAGGTGCTTACAAGCCATAGAGCGGCAAAGAGGTCAAGTTCGGATGCTTCTGCAGGAGCTGGATGCGTGCGCGAGCGGCGTATGAGATACCATTCTTTGAATGTGCGATAGAGCGGGACAGGAAGGAGTGCGCTCCAAGGAAAGAAACCTAAGAGCAAGACCGGGAGGTAAAAGAAGATGGTGCCCTGGTGCCCCTCCATCGAACTGAAGAATCGGCCAATCGTATGTGCCTTCGCGCCTGAGGCATAGGCGTCGCCATGCACGAGGAACATGGCCGCATACCAGGGGGCGGCGAGCAGAATGAACAGTAGGGTGCCTGCAAGGGGAGCCCCCTTCTGCCAGTAGTCCTGCCACCGGCGCGTCCAGGTGAGGTAGAGTATCGCCGCGACGAGGGGCACGGCGAATCCGACTGGTCCCTTCGTTAGCGTGGCGAGCGCCATGCCGATATAGAACATCCAGACCCATCGACGATCACCGCCTGTTCCATGCAGGCCAAGCCAGAATCCGTACAGCGATGCCGTGGTAAAAAAGATCAAGACACTGTCGGTCAACGCCATGCGCCCGAGTCCAAGGATTTCCAGGTTGAGCAAGAGCATCAGCCCGCCAAAGAGCGCGACGGCTCGATCTCGCTGGTGCACAAGAAACAGGTAGTGCATGAGGATCAACCCCACACCGAAGAGAGCCGAGGGGAATCGTGCGGCGAACTCGTTGGAACCGAACAGACGATATGATTGTTCCATCAACCAATAGAGCAAGACCGGCTTTGCGACGCGCAACTCACCGTTGAACGTCGGAGTCAGACGATCCCCCGACTCGAACATTTCGCGCCCGGCTTCGGCGTTCCGTCCCTCGTCGCGGTCCGTCAGCCCCAAATCGCCGAGCCCCAAGAAGAACAACAGCCCCGATAGGAGGAGGAGCGCTAGAAGGAGTAGGGCATGGGGAGAGCGATCGGTTGTGGTCATAGAATCGTTGGGATTGTGTGATGACGGCATACGTTGAGCGGGTTAGATCTCAAAGAATTATGTTTGCGGAGAGGAGGGACTGACCGGCGGGTTGGCCTGGCTCGCGCGCGAGATCAGCATTAGGTTGCGAACATAGACGATAGATCCGATGCTCTGCCCCGCGATGAAGACCGGATCTTCCCGATAGACCGCATAGGCGAGCGTGATGAGCCCGCCTATCAGGCTCATGTACCAAAATGAGACCGGAACCTGGCTCTCCGCCTTCTTTTCAGAAGCAATCCATTGAACCACCCAGCGGCCGAAAAACAGCCCTTGACCGAGAAATCCGATGGCAAGCCAGATGGTTTCGAGGCTCATAATGGAACCGTCATGCGCGACGGGCGAGACGTACACGAGACGCGTGACACGCAAGATAGCCGATTCTCACGGTCCACGGAGTCTTGCTTGTCGCGCATTGCTCGCCTTTCTCGCTCGTCCCGCCTGCCCGTCACTTATCTCGGAACGTATACCGCAATACCCTGGTTTGCATCCACCGCACGGCAATCAGGTCATAGAGCGATTTGAATAATCGATTGCCCATGCCGTACTTGGAGACGCCGTGAATGCGCGGATAATGCCGGACCCGCACCTCCGTGACCGTAAATCCGTGCATGATCGCCAGCGCGGGAAAGAATCGGTGCATGCCTTCGAAGAGGCGCAGCCGCTCCAACACGGGCCGCCGGAATACCTTGAGCGGGCATCCTGTATCGTGGACGCCGTCGTGGGTAAAGAAGTTCCGCACGCGGTTGGCGATGCGGGACGATATTTTTTTCACCAGGCCATCTTGCCGTTCCAGCCTCCATCCACACACGAGATCGTGGGTGTCAGTATGGGGCAGAAGCTTCAAGATGTCCGCGCTGTCCTGCTGGAGGTCGCCATCGATTTGAATGATGATGTCTCCGGAAGATTGATTAAAGCCCGCGTCGAGCGCACAGGTCTTGCCGTAGTTTCGGTCGAGGTGGAATACCCGAACCTGGGGGTGCTGCCCCGCCAGACGATCCAGCTCTTCGCCGCTGCCATCGCTGCTGCCATCGTCCACAAAGATAATTTCGAACGGTCGAGTCCGCGAGGTCGCATGTGAGTCCATGACGGCCAGGAGCCCCTCAATCAGTGGAACGAGATTATCTCGCTCATCCTTGACGGGGATGATAACGGAAGCCCATGGATGGGATGGCACGGTCATGTGGGGCAGATTTTCCTGACGCAGAAGGGGGTCCACAGGCTCACGCGGGCATTCTACATAATGCTCTGCAGCGGGTCAAACGCCGCGCTATGAAGCAGGCTCTTGAGGCGAGAGGCCAGGGGCGAGAGGTGTCGTGAGCCCGAAAGGGGAAATCCTCCCTCTTGCCTCTCGCCCCTCGCCTACTTCACCGTCGTGGCGTCCGACGCCACGACGGTGAAGCGCATCGCGCCCATCAGGCTCATCTCGTTGATCTGTTCCCCCACGTGAATTTCCACTTTATATCGGCCGGGCTTCCAGGCGCCGAGTGGAGGGGAGAATGTGAGATAGCCAGTGTCGTCTTCGAGCGCAATGTACATCGCATCTTGTCCGATCGAAACGGCGGGATCGAGGCCGACTACCGCTTCAGGGAAACAGCGTCCGATCACCTGGAATCCCTGATAATGCTGGTGCAGGAGGAAGACAATGAAGACCGCAGGAGTATTGGGGCGGAACCGGTCCGTCGGTTTCATCGGCACAATTTCGTGCGTCCGGTGAAGGCCCAGTTGCTCGTCAAATCCTTCTGCTGTTGTAATGGTGCGGAACAGGCCTTGCGGTGGAGCATCGAAGTTGTAGGGGGTGACGTCTTGGGTGCGGTTCTGAAAATCAGGGATGGGAGGATTCTTGGTGATCGGCAACTCCGCTGCCTGGACTGTCGGCAGCGGCGACAGGGCCATGATCATGACCGCCGCGATGAGCCCTTGCCCCGCTCGTTTCATGCTGTTCGTCATAGCGTCTTGGTACACTGGTCGATGGGAACTGTCAAGGATATGGGAAGCTATAGCGATCAGCCTTCAGCAGTCAGTCAGGGCAAAGGAGGCGCTTGAGCCATCCACTCTGGCTCCGGAGTTGAGGGCTGAAAGCAGATTGTTGTCAGCTATGGGAAGGCCCGTTGCGGCTGTTTCCCGTCATCTGCTACAGTTCCCCTTCTTTGAAGCTGAAACGAGAAGGGCAGACCGCACCAGGATTGTGATGTCGCAGGACGCAGACGCTTTACCCCAGCTCATCGGCGACTACAAGCCGGTCGATCAGTGGCAAGTCCACATCAATAGACTTTTCTACCGTTTCCGGGGCGATCAGGTCCGCAGTTTCTACCAAACATTTGCTTCAGCCGACTATCGGCTTGCCCATGCTCTCGCGGCGGACTATTTCGGAAAAGTCGTGAAACGCCACAAGACGAGGGGTAAAGGGGTAACGGGACAGCGGGGTAGTGCAGAGTCCGGTTCCACCGATACCCCGGTTACCCCTCTATCCTCTGCATCGCCTCTCACAGTGATGGAGCTCGGGCCTGGCAACGGCAATCTTGCCGCTTGCTTCTTGAGCCATCTCAAGGTTCTCGATAAAGATGGAGTGGTGTATCCCCGCATTCGCTATGTGCTGGTCGATTGGGAACAAGGAGTGCTCGACACAGCCATGGCTCATCCGGAACTCGCGTCCCACCGCAACCGGGTCGAGACACATCGAGGGACTGTTGATCGGCTCGAGGCGGTTGCGTATGGCAGCGTCGATCGTATTATCTGTAACGAACTGTGGAATGATCTCTCAACGAAATTGGTGTCGCGCCAGGGGGGAGACATTGAAGAGGAGTTTATGCGGCCGAACTTGAGCGAGGCCGCACATGCGAAAATTTCCGATTGGCAGGCCTTTGTCCGATCGTTCGAAACCATGGACATGGAGGCACTCAGAGGTTTTCCTCCGTTTCTCGATGACCTGGTGTGGGAGCGTGAATATCGGGCGGTCGAATGGAAAGAGGTTCCCTACCGAAAGACGATCGCGGATTTTCTGAAACGTATCGATGAGCGAGTGCTGGTGCCCGTCAATCTGGGGGCCTATGCCACGATTAAGGAAGCCAAGCGCCTGTTGGCTCCCGATGCGATTGGCTTCAGCTGTTTCGACGCAGGTACAGCGGACATGGAAGTGCTGAATGATCCGGAGAAGCCTTGTTATGGCCAATTTGGCGGGCAACAGAGCTTTATGATCAACTTTGCGTTGGCCGAAGCGGTCGCCAAGCAGTTGGAGGCCGGCTCGATGACCATAGAAAGCCAGCGTGAGTTCGTAGGGCGGAGCTTGGGGACCAACGTCTTGACCCTCATGGATCTCATCGCCACCCATCCTTCCGCCGGTACAAAAATGGCGCCGTGGGAGCAGGATCGCCTGATGCTCAAGACCCTCCATTCATTGAACGAGACCTATCGAAGCCCTTACGCGCGCCGCCTGGATTTTCCTATTCCGTTGGAGGTGCCGCCGGCAGAGCGTGAAGCGCTGCAGGCCCTTGTGCGCGCGCTCACGCCGACAGGCATTCCGGACACCGTGGCCTATCTCACAGAGGAAGAGCTGACCTTGGCCTCGAAGGATCTCGAGGACATCGGCTACGATCCGCAGTCGTTTATGATTGCCTTGACTGCACCACCGAGCCCTGTGGATTACTTTCATGCCTCCGTCCGACCTCGCTGATCCTTCTCGCCTCTGGTCCCGCGTCTCGCCCGGACATTGGCGCGTGCAGCGGCGCGCATGAGCAAAGTGTGCGGAATTCTGCTTGACTCCGGTTCTTGTTCTACTATAGCCTTTATGAACTTCCCCCTCGCATGAGGAAGGTTCTCACCGTTCGATCGGTTCAGCGCTGCAGAGTGAGCGGGTTTGGGTGGGACAAGAAGAGAAAGCGGGTGATTGATGTTTGGATCGTTCGGATGGATGGAATTGGTCCTGATTTTGGTCATTGTCTTGATCATTTTCGGCGCCGGCAAGATTCCGCAGTTGGGTGAAGGGCTCGGGAAGGCCATCAAAGGATTTAAGAAGAGCGTCAACGAGGCCGATGCCATTGACGTGACGCCTCCTCCTTCTGATACGCCTGAAACGCCACCTTCGCAGGTTGCGCAGGCCGTTCCGCCGGCCACGGCGCCTGTTCAATCAGGGACACAGGTCAAGCAAGGGTAAGGGGACGTGACGCGTGAGGCGTGAAGCGTGAAGCGCCAAGAGGAATCAGCCGCTTCCTTTTTTGCTTTTCGCATGACGCGTGACGTTTTACGTATGACGAACCATGTTCGGATTGGGCATCGGCGAAGTTCTTATTATTCTAGTGATCGCATTCTTGCTGTTCGGCCCCAAGCAGCTGCCTGAAGTCGCTCGCCAGGTCGGAAAATTGGTCAAGGGGTTCAAGGAGACAGCGGAAGACTTGCGGAAGTCGGTGGAGCCGGAACTCAACATGATCCAGCAGGAAGTGAAGATGGTCGAGCAGGATTTTCAGGCCTCGATCAAAGATGCTGAAGAACAGATTAAGGCTGTGACGACGTCGGCAGAGAAACAGGTTGATTCAAAGGGACCGACCAATCAAGCGTAACGGTGCGGAGAGAAAAGTAGAAAAAGCGAGACGAGTAAGCTCTGGCCACTAGGCCGTCGACCGACCGGTATTTACAGACGGCTCGGCTTGATGGTATAAGTCCTCCCCCATGATATATATATGATCCAAGTTTCACCGAAGCTGTCTCTACAGCTATCACCTTCCTATCGTCCGGATGTTGCCTCTTGTCCAGTTTGGCGGTGACCGTCAGGCCTGCCCTCGCTGTAATCTTCTCGACTAGCTGCGCCACTACCTCATGATTCACCCATGGCTACCCTCTCCCAGTGACTGGAGCATCGCATGAGAGCCATCAGACGAACATGGTGGGCCAATTCGGTCTCCTATTGTCATGCTGCCGCGATAGTAGCGGGGTTGTCATTTGTGGCGGCCCCGACACAGGCCGCATTTGAATTACCACCGGGCGAAAAAATCACCCATGCCGCGGTCGTGGCTCGAGCGATTCCGGACAAAGAAGCATACGAACTCTACGATCCGAAGATCGGGAAGAACTTCGACATCAACAAGTTCTGGATGCGTGCCGACCTTCGCGTGCGGTATGAAATGCGGAACAATACCTGCTTTGGGAGCGCCATGGCTGGTAATACTTTTGGGGCCTGCAATTCGTTCAACGGCCAAACCTCTGCGAACGGTACTCCTGGTAAGGCAAACGAGAGCTACGCTTTGCAGAAGGCGCGCTTGGGTTTCGGCTATGACCTCTCACCGGACGTGAATTTCTACATGGAACTCATCTACTCATCCGTGTGGGGCGCCAACGGGCTACAGGGTACCCCGGTCCAAGACAATCAGAGGACCAATAACGGCCAGAACTGCCAGGTTACGAACTCGGCTTGTTCCGGGAACGGCGGCGTCTTGGGCGTCCGAGCCGCCTATATGTTGATCCGGAACTTCGCCGGGATGGAAAACTTGAGCCTGAAGGCTGGTCGGCAATATATCGTGTTCGGCAACCACTCTATATTCGGCGCCTTCGACTGGTCCAACACAGGATTTTCCTTTGACGGTATCATGTTGCAATATAGCACCAAGGCCTGGGATAGCTACGCCGGTTGGTTCCGCACTTCTGAGTCCGATCTCGGGCAGGGGAACCCGCTCGGCGCTCTCCAAACGAACCTTCCTGTCAGTGGCAGCACCAACCCCACACTGAATAACGGCAGCGCGAACATCGATTCCGACGTGTTTCTTTTCTACAACCAGATCAAGTCGGTGCCGGGATTCGTGATCGAGCCCTACTACATCCTCTATTCCAACCGGTACAACTCGGGGGACAACCGGAACCAGGGTCTCGGCACGCCGAAGCATTCGAATCAGACTCGCCACATGGTCGGAAGCCGGATCGAGATGCGCAAAGGCAACTTTGACGCATGGAACGAAACAATCTACCAGTTCGGCCAAATGGGCGACGACGGTGGGCCCAGCGCAGGCTATGGAAACCAAAAGTATCTCCACATCAATGCCTGGGCGACCAGAAACTGGATCGGCTACACCCATTACGAGTGGGAATGGAAGCCTCGGTTGGCGTTCAACTTCGACTATGCCTCTGGCGATGGCAGGGCAAACTGCACGATCGGTGGCAACACAGATTGTAAGACTGCCAACACCTTTGAGAACTTGTGGGGGACCAACCATATCCACATGGGCTACATGGATACCATAGGCTGGAAGAACATG
>JANNIV010000247.1:0-8279 GCA_031405355.1 Nitrospira sp. | reverse complement strand
CAGCAAGTCCACCATCAACGCTGAACTCCTACAGTCATTGAAAAATCCTCAACAGAGGTCGTGATCGTCCGCTGCCAGAAATTCAGAATGTCCCTGTTTCTGAGCCTCATGGCCTTGGATTAGTATGCAATTTCTGCAGGTTTTGCCGAAATGATTCGGGCGTCGAATTGAAGTTAGCCGACAAGAGCCCCTCCTATGGCCTACAAGATCACCAGTACCTTTGACTTTCCAACCGATCCGCAGTTCTGGCAAAACTGGTTCACACAGGACGTTAACCGCCCTACCTCTTGGATATTGAGCGCACGTGACTTGTTGGAACACCTTGGATCGATGGCAGACGAATTACGCGCTGCCTGGATCGAATCTCATCGCAATATGGCATCGCGCCCGTCAGCACCACCGCGCGGCCTCCATCGCGTGTACCTGTTCCTCTCGGCACTGGCCATCGAGAATCTGCTCAAGGCCGCAATTGTGAGCAAGGCCAAATGGCCCGACTCACAAATTGCCCAGAAGATTCCCGAGGAACTGAATAGCCATGTTCTAATCGAGCTTGCCACAGCGGGTGGCTTCGCGCCCACAGACAATGATGTCGAGCTCTTGGAGCGCATCACCGAATTCGGAATCTGGATTGGTCGATATCCTGCCCCAACAAAACTACATCACACAAAACCCAAGAAGCTGCGAAGCGGTATCGTAAACCTCGCCGGCTATATGCACGGTTCCGATATCCGCGAGGTAGAAGACCTAGTGAATCGACTAATTAAAGAACTGAAAGGAGTGCAAGGTATCGAACACCTCGCGCCGTTTCCTGCCCGCGCACAGGAAGATTTCGAGGGCGTTTCCATCAGCCCGAAGATTCGTCCATGGTAAGAGAAATAAAAAGTGGGACATTCTGAGTTTCAACGGTGCCTGGCAATATCCCGGCAGCGATACGACTGCACAGTATAAACGCTTGACTCTGTGTGGAGGAGCGGTAGGCGAGGAAGGAATTTCAGAAGGATTCCGTCTGGCAATGTCCGAAAGGACCGTTCCGGGAGGCGTTGGAGCGGAAGGGCTATGCCACTGCACATCTGAGCATCTGAGTTTCGCTCAACCTTGACCTTAACCTCGGCCTCGTTCTGAGCTACTCAGCTGGCACTGCGCCGCCTTCCCAAAGCTTCACCGTTCGGTCCCACGAGGCGCTGGCCAGTTTCATCCCATCCGGCGACAGGGTAATGCCGCGGACGGCTGCGGTATGGGCTTTGATCGTTCTGAAGCAGCGGCCATTGGAGAGATCCCAAAACCGAATCGTCGAATCGTCGCCGGCGCTGATGAGCACCTTGCTGTCCGCTGTGACGGCGAACGAGCGAACCCAGGCGGTGTGGCCTTTCAGCGTTCGTTGTTCTGTCATATGCGGCATGTCGAACAACTTGATAGTCTGGTCACGGCTCCCGGTGATCAAGGTTTTGGCATCGGGGGTAAAGGCCATCGCGCCGATCCAATAGTCCATCACCTTCTGAAATCCACCGTCGTCATCGATGAAATACCCGCGCGTTTCACTGGTATCTTCCTCGGGTTCCTTCCAGTGTCCGTTATGCAGGATTTTTTCCTCTCCGCTGGGTAACACTTCCCAGAGCTTGATCTTGCCGATATCCATTCCGCTTGCGAGGTGTATCCCGTCCGGCGAAAAGGCGACGCAGACCGACCAGTGGTGGTCGTACTGGTCCTTGCCGAGGAGGGTCATGAGCTCGGTGCCGGTTGCGACTTCCCAGATCTTGATGTCTTTGTTGTGACTGCCGCGCGCCAACATGAGGCCGTCGGGCGAGAGAGAGAGGCTCACGACATTGTGGTCATAACGCGTGAAGAGGAGTTTCTTCGACTCGCCGGTGGTCGGGTTCCACAGCCGGATGGTGCGGTCTTCGCTGGCTGTGGCCAAGGTCTGGCCGTCCGGCGTGAAGAGCAGGGATCGGATATCTGCCGTATGTCCTTTAAGTGAACGCAGGAGGCGTCCGGTTTCAATGTCCCACAGGCGGACGAGGCGGTCGGCTCCTCCGCTCGCGAGGGTCAACCCGTTCGGTGCGAAGGCGACCGACCAGACGCCATGGGAATGGCCGCGATACGTGGTCAGTTCCCGTGCCCCTGCCGTCCAATATTCAAGGAAATCGACCGGCGCGGCGCCAGTTCCCGACGATGTTGGTATGAGTGGCGAGGGACTGGGGGCAAGTTGGGAAGCCGTCTGGTCTGGCATACTCAATAATCCTTATGACTAGTAGGAACCGTAAAAGGTAAAACGTAGGACTGCCGAATGTTCTTCTTCCGAAACCTTTCACGTCTCACGGCGTCAGGCTTGATTGCAAACTGTCGATTCGCACCAGTATAATTCTTGCCAGCTTGCGGTAATCGTAAGAGAACCTCCGCTATCAAGTCAAGTTGGCTAAGGGCGTCGGTTTGCGCCCCTCACCTTGGTCTGCCGGCGTAGACGGATTGGACGATCGAGGACTCGTATGGAACTTCGTTTTCAGCCTGCCTTGCTGCAAGAGGTCATTGACTCGTTCGTCGAAAAGACGGAACGGGAAGGCGACCCCACCTATTATAAAGAGTTCCACGAACTCGCCGACCCGATCTATGAGAAGTTTACGCTCGACGATCGGGAGAGTGAGTTCAAGAAGCTCTACCAGTATATGTTCGGCACCTGGGGGTTTTCCGATATCATCCGCGATGCCTTCAACGAATATCCGTTACTGAAGCAGCGGGTGGGGATCGTGCTCGTCAAGGGGGTGCTGAAGGAAGATCAGGAAGGCGTCGATATTCTCAGGAAGTGGGGATCTGTCGAACATGAGCTGGCTCGAGAGTTCGAAGAAAAAGGATTGAGAGGCATCGGGATCAAACTTATCCCGCGTCGCTTTTACGATCCGGCGCTCATGCGCTATTGCCGCCATGAGTTGTTGCATATCTCGGACATGCTGGACCCGGTCTTTGGATATGATCCTGATACCAAGGTCGGGCAAAATCCAGGCGAGGAAACGCTCATTCTCCAACGCTATCGAATTTTGTGGAGCCTCACTGTGGATAGCCGGCTGACAGTCGCAGGCAAAGAGCCGATGCTGAGAAAAGAAGACCGGTTCAAGGAGTTTCGTTCCTGGTATCGCAAGATTCCCGCGCCACAATTGAAGTCGGTGTTCGAGGGGTTGTGGCAGACGAGTTTCTTCACCCACTCGGAACTGATCGAAATGGCGTCGGACACCTTGCGCGTGATGGACCGTGCCGTGGATGTCGAGGGAGGCGAGATTCCGGAGACGGAAAATAAGATCATGTTGATGCCGGGGTTTCCCTGCCCTCTGTGCCGTTTCCCGACCTATTCGTGGGTCGAAGATATGGGCAACAAGCTCGAGCCCTATGTGCTCGACTTTATCCGTGAGAATCACCCAGGCTGGGATATCGAATTCGGAGCCTGCGACCGCTGTGTCGAGGTCTATAAGCTGCGCGCCGACGGCGTAACGTAATGGGGCATGATTGTGGCTAGCGATCCGACATACGGACGTCGCGAGTTCTTCAAGGACTCTGTCGTGTCCGTTGCCAAAGCGGCCCAGGAATTTTCCAAACACCAAGCGGTCGTGCCGGCACAGCCGGTTCCAGTGCCGGTGCGGACGGATTGGTTGCGTCCTCCAGGCGCCGCTGATGAAGCGCTCTTTTTGGAGCGATGCACACAGTGCGGCGATTGCGCCAAGGTCTGCCCGTACGGATCGATTACGTTTCATCCGCAGAACGGGACACCGGTGATTTTTGCGGATCAAATGCCGTGCTATCTCTGCGAGGACGTACCCTGCATTGCGGCCTGTGCCACAGAGGCGTTGCTTCCGTTAGAAGGACGGGGACAGATACGAATGGGTCTCGCGGTGGTCTCACACCGGGCCTGTACGGCAGGGCAGGGGTGCCATGCTTGCGCATCGAAATGCCCCATGGATGCCTTGTCGATGGACTTCGACACACAGCGGCTTGTGGTGACATCTGAGCGGTGCGTCGGATGTGGCCTGTGTGAACAAGTGTGCCGGACCGTGAACGATCGCGTGGCGATTCGAGTGACACCGTCTCGGTCGTTAGCACAGTCGGTTTTGTGAACGGCGAGAGTGGCTCCGAGCGTAAAAATGGAACGGATAAATAAAGCTGCGGAGCACGAGGGGTGTAACTTTTGAGAAATCATTGGCTTAGACTATTCATCCCGGATGGGAAAATCTTGCTTGACAACCCCTGGGTCTGTACCTACCATACGGGGGATTTTGCCAAAGGGGTGCCCTCCCATGCCCGGAAAGTTCACAGGGGCAACAGGGTAAACCGAGGAGCCGATTCTCATGACGAGTAAACAACCGGCGCAAGCAAATTCTTCAGCCGTGGCCGCAGTCATTCCCTCCTCGCCAGCGATTAAAGATTCACCCGCAGTCGAATGCGCTCTTAGCCGCAGTAAGCTCTATCTTCTTGTGTCGTGGAGCCTGCTCTATCCTGAAGACGAAGAGTTTCTCGATTACGTGCAATGCGGAGAGTACGTCGAGGATGGGCGGGCGGCGCTTGATGCCTTGGATGTGTCGCTCAACGGCACCGGAGGTGAACGGGCCAAGCAGAAGCTGACGTTGCTGCGCAAGCAGTTCGATCAGATCGAAAAAGTTGTCGCATCGGAATGCGTCAACTGGCAGCTCAGTGATCTGCAGACCGAGCATCGTCGGGTGTTTAGTAATGTCATCACGCTCGATTGCCCTCCCTATGAAACGCTGTTTGGTAACGACCATGTGTTCGCTCAATCCCAAGTGATGGGCGATATCGCCGGATTCTATCGTGCGTTCGGGGTGGAGCTATCGAAGGATATCCATGAACGGTTGGATCATTTGAGTGTGGAATTCGAGTTCATGCATTTCCTGGCGTACAAAGAATCCTATTCCCGCTGCCACGATGGAGCAGATAAGACGCAGATTGTCCTGGACGCCCAGAAGAAATTCGTCAAGAATCATATCGGCCGATGGGTTCCGCTGTTTTGCCGGATGTTGGTCAAGAAGGCCGATTCCGGTTTGTATAAACACGTGGCAGACTTAATGGCGGAGTGGATGGATTTCGAAGCCGCGTTCCTGTGCGTTGATCCAGCGCCCTACTCGGAAACCGATTATCGTCCGGCGACGTTCAATTCACCGGAAGGCCAGACCTATGAGTGCGGTGCGCAGGATCAGGGAAATGAGCTGAGCCTGTTGCTGAACGAAGTCGGTGCAGAATCGTTTCTGGACAAGAAGGATCAAGGGAAAGATAGGGAAGAGGGGCCGGTCGGAACCGCCTAACATGGTGGCCGGCAGATATTGTGAGCCTCTGCTCTTGACTTTTTTTAATCGAGAGGAGGAATGTCGTATGAAAATAGAGAAGCCACAGATGAGCGCAGAGAAGCCTCAAAGCAAGCTGCTGAAGATCGGCATTCTTGTCGCTTCGTTGATCGTAGGCGTAATTTTGGCACTCTTCACGATAAACACTCCGCATTGATCGTTGGCGGACGTTGATCTTAATTCTTTAATCGAGGGAGGAGTATCTCTATGAGAGTGGTGCGGACACACAGTAAAGGCGTGGTGTTTGGCATTCTTCTCGCTGCGTTGGTCGTTGGCGTGATGCTGACGATTGGGCAGGTACCATTGGCTGTCAGTCAGCCGGTGACGATTCCGGCCAAGATGATCAAGGGAGCGATCCCGATGGATGGCCAGAATCCGGTTTGGGAAAGTGTGCCAGGGGTGATCGTTCCGTTGAGCGGGCAGCTGATCACGACGCCGATGCACCCGAATATTTCGGTGAAGTCGGTGTTCGTGAAAGCCATGACCAATGGTAAAGAGATCGGTATGCGCATCGAGTGGCAGGATCAGACCAAGAACGATACCACGATCGGCCCCCAGGATTTCCGGGATCAGGCGGCAGTCATGTTCCCGGTCAATACGGCCGGAGCGCCACCCTTCCAGTGCATGGGTCAGTCGGGCGGCACCACCAACATCTGGCGGTGGAATGCAGAGTGGCAGAAGGACATCGGCAAGGATAGCGCAGGTATTTGGGACGTGGACGACCAATATCCTGGCATCTTCTGGGACTATTATTTCGAAGAGCCGGCCGGCGGCGTGACCTATCCGGATCGGATCGGTCGGAGCCTCGGTCCCTTCAATCCCGGCATCTGGTCCGGCAACATCATGTCCGATCCGACGCTACGCGTGAGCTCAGTTGAGGATCTCAATGCCAACGGCTTCAGCACCCTTACGACGCAAGCACACCAGGATGTGATCGGAAACGGTGTGTGGGAGCCATCAGGCGCCGTCAAGGGCGGTGGCTACTCCGGACCAACCTGGCGCGTAGTGGTGAAGCGTCCATTGGAAACGGGTGATGCCAACGATACGCAATTCAAGGCAGGCATGTCCGTGCCCATCGCCTTTGCGGTGTGGGACGGGAACAACATCGAACGGAACGGTATGAAGTCGCTCTCTACCTGGTTTACCCTGAAGCTGTAACTGGTAAGAGCAATAGAAGAACGAGAAAACCCCAGTTCGGCGTCAGGCCGGCTGGGGTTTTCTCGTTTGAGAATGTTGAATGTGTAATGCGAAATGTTCAGTTCAACACTGAGCATTTCTGAATCAGCGTGCCTGACTACTTCTGAGTTCGGAGTCCCTGCGGTACTTTCCTCTCGATCTCGGCCCGGTGAGCGAATGTTTCGAGCTGTGTGATCTTCCACTGCATGATGCCCTGGGCGGGAAGGGCACGAAGAAGTTAAGTTACCTCATCTTTCGACTTGGCTTCAACTACGAAGGCCCCGGCGAGAGTATCGACGGTGATGCCTCCCGCACGGACCTTGCTATCCTTCCCTAGACTTTCGAGCGATGGGATGACGAGTTTCTCGAGTCGCGCGCTCGTCTGCTCGCGGCCCGTTGGAATTCCTGTGTAGGAAGCCTCGAACTCGAGCACCATTACGTTCAAAGTCAATATAAATACTATCGCGTGTAGTGCCGGGTTGGTCGAAGGCAATTACCCGTTCCTCACCTAGAATCGCATTGACCAAAGTGGATTTACCGACGTTGGGACGGCCAACAATAGCCATCTTCGGGTGATCAGAATGATTTTCTACACTTTCAGTCTGAGGTGGTAACTCTTCCAGTGCAAGCTCCACCATTTCACTTACATTGTCACCATGTGCCGAAGAAATCGGCAACGGCTCGCCTAATCCTAATTCGAAAAATTCATTGACAACAGCCGCACGCTGCATGCCTTCAGCCTTGTTGACCAAGAGCAACATGGGACGCCCAGTTTTACGCAATTGCTCGGCAATAATCCTGTCCTGCGGGGTCAATCCTTGACGCCCATCAACCAGGAACAACACCAAATCGGCTTCGTCTACTGCTTGCCGAGTTTGCTTAGCCATTTCATACAGAATACCTTCTTTGGCAACTGGCTCTAAACCGCCGGTATCCACCACTAGAAATGGCCGTTCACCGACACGCCCGCGCCCATAGTGACGGTCACGCGTTAGCCCTGGCAAATCAGCTACCAGAGCATCACGGCTACGCGTAAGACGGTTAAATAAAGTGGATTTCCCCACATTGGGACGACCAACTAAAACTAGTGTGGGTAACATTTCAGACTTTCAATTAGGGGCAAAAACTTAATGGAGAGTCACCGAATACAAACCGCCTTTTTGTGTTTGCATCAGCAGACCGCCATCCAACTCCATCGGAGCAGTCAATATAGCGCTACCATCGGTCTTGAGTCTTGCCTCCATGCTGCCATCCTCGCGGCTCAGCGCATGCAGATAACCTTCATAATCACCCACCGTCAGATGATTTCCGAATGCATAGGGTGCCGACGTTTGGCGCATGAATAACTGATCATTTTTCCAAAATGAACTTCCACTACTTTTATCCATCGCCAATACAGCGCTACTGGTATTCGTAATATAAAGATAATTATGAAATAGAGTCATGCCCTTATCGCTGGATATGTCCCGGCTCCATAGTAAATTACCTTGTGCCAAGCCATAGCATGCGATACGCCCTTGAAATGCCACTGCACAAACCTGGTCGTCATCTAGCACCGGCGAGCTGGTGATGTCGCTGATGCGCTCCAGTTCAGTGTTACCACGCGGTTGAGACACGACTGTTTCCCATATGACAATGCCAGAACCCAAGCTAATTGCTGCTAACTTGCCAGCGGGGAATCCGGCGAATACTGTGCCACGTTCAATTGCCACGCCCGCGTGACGACGGGCGCGAATGCTTCGGTAACTCTGTTCGCTGTGCGATCGA
>JANNIV010000246.1:0-2421 GCA_031405355.1 Nitrospira sp. | reverse complement strand
CACACAGCGTAAGCGAGACTCACATCGTGTCATCACGGACGGCGGTTCCAGCAATGGGGCCGCCGTTTTCGTTTGAGTATGGCATGACGCGCCGAGTCGCCGGGGTCGTTGCTTGACTTGACACTTCAAAGCAGAGGAAGAAAACAGCGGGTGGGGATTGATTGCTCGACCGGGCGAGTGCGCGCAGGGCAGGGGTATGAAAGGGGGAAAGTGGGTAGCTCTCAAAGAGAGCTGAGGGAAGTTACCTATGGACGTTAGGCTGTAACACGGATGTTGTCATGCAGAAACTCTGGCGAGAAATCGGCCCCGTTGGGCCACACAAGGGTATGAAGATCGGGATGGATGCGGAACTGCTTGAACAATTCGATATTTTTTAATGGTTCAAAGATAGGACCGTCTAGTTCGTCTCCGAGATCGATTTCGCCTTCGACCCCATCGCTAAACTTGAGCCGCAGGGTAAAATCATTGACTTGACGTGCGTCCACTAGCCGGAAGTGCATCTCTCTACTCCAGCGGTTGAATTTTTCTCAGCGGTTTTCGCTCTTGCATCAAGTTCCAATTATCCATGAGTTCCTCTTGATGCAACCCATGCCACTCGAGAACGTGAGTCAGCGCTCGTTTGGGGAACTTCCCATTCACGATGCCTGTTTCAACTTCCACCGTAATATCGAACTCACCGTAGACCGCATGGAAATGAGCAGGGCCATGCTCACGGTAAAACATCGCAATGACAATTCCAAGAAACCGGCAAAGTTCAGGCACCCGAACATTTTACGTCATTACGGAGATCGCTGCAACAATGGAGCAACGTCGACCACTGGCGTCGTTGCTTCAATTGACACTTCGCAGCAGCAGCAGCAGCAGAAAATAGCGGGGTGAGGATTGATTCTCCTTCGCCAAATACCCCGTAGCTTCCGGCCTTCGTAGCCGAAGCGGCTACTTCGGCGGAGTAGGCTGCTACGGGGATGAAGGCGGGGAGAACCCTCCGTAGCCTTGGCGAAGGAGGGTAGTGGCTTCGGAGAATTTCGCCAAATACCCCGTAGCTTCCGGCCTTCGTAGCCGAAGTGGCTACTTCGGCGGAGTAGGCTGCTGCGGGGAGCTTCATTGCTCGATTCTCCCGCGCCGCCGACCGTCGGAAGTTCTCCTCTGACACTGTGGCCTTAACGGAGAAGCGGATGCTTCCCCGCCGTCTCCATAGGGAACAGGCGAACTATCCTTCACTGCGCACCTATTCCTAATCCCCACTTCCTTTTCAAGGGTGGACTGGCTGATCCTCTATTGCGCGTGTCGAACGAATGCTGGTTCATCTGGTCTATCTGGTTTGTTTGGTTGATCGGACTGGAAATTCACCCGGAAGAACCAGACAGACCAGAAAGACCGGATAACTAGACAGACGAGCCCGAGCGCGTTGCGCGAGCACAGAAGATCATCAGGCTCCCAGTAGCCTGGGCTGCCTGAGCCGTGCAAGGAAGGGTCTGGGTTCTTGCTCAGGGGATCGCCGCAGTGTCGTGCCTGTGACGCTGCCACGACAGAGATTGAGGATTATCACGGAACATCTTTGATGGGGCTGACACGTCCATGATGCCGTTATAATAACTCCCGTGATACGGTTGTTCTGTGGGCAAGGCACCGATGCCAGGAGGACTTGTCCTCGTATCCTGTGGCAAGTTGCCTGGAGGAAGCTCGATCAGGTCAATCGAGTCAGAGACATCAGCGAACTTGCTGTTCCACGGGGGAATCGCTTCGAACGGTTGCGAGGAAACCGGAGCGGGCAACACAGTATCCGGAGCAACGATCAATATCGGATTTGTTTCAGATGGGAGGCTGGCGATGCCTACGAAGTTGAAATCACGGACTATCATTAAAAGACGGACTGTGACAGAGCGGCAGGGTCGCTCGAAAGAGTTTGTCGGTCGTCGATTGACTCGGCATCGACCGCCCACCCGCCCAGGGGAGATGTTGTTGGAGGAGTTCGTCAAGCCTCTTGCCATTACTCAGTCGGAGTTGGCGTCTCGTCTTGGTATCTCGTTCCCCCGGCTCAACGAGATCATTCGAGGCAAACGGACGATCACGTCGGACACGGCTCTTCGGTTAGCACGGGTTCTGGGGATGTCGGCAGACTGTTGGCTTGGGTTACAGTTGGATTGGGATCTTTGGCACGCCATGCGCAGTTCGAAAGCGAGTGAGATCGATCGACTCGAACCGTTGCGCACCTCGGCCTGATTTAGATTAGAGCGTATGGCTGATAGCGTATAGCAGGAGCTAAGAGCTTATGGCGTATGGCTTATAGCACGAACAAAAAAAGTCCCGTTTGTTTCTGTGACATGCTATCGGCCATAAGCCATTGGCTCTTTCCCTCAGTCTGTACCATACGCCATAAGCTATTAGCCATCTGCTCTTCGGCTACTCCTTCACTGTCAT
>JANNIV010000245.1:0-2085 GCA_031405355.1 Nitrospira sp. | reverse complement strand
CTTTTGTGCAAAAGGCGTATCGACGCTCACGGTCACCAGTTCGACCATCTTGTCGAGGCCCTTATTTTTCTCGCTCAGATAATGGGTCTGCTCTTCGCACACCAGAGTATCGAGCGACGGGACGACGCTGATAATCCGGACTTTGCCCTTGCCTTTGGTGTCGGTGATGGCTACCGGCGAGAGATCCGTCTGTGTCAGCGTCACTTCCCTGAGGGTGTCCCCGACTTTGATGCCGGTTCCCGCTAGAACCAGTGGGTTTCCCTGAAAGAGGACGGTGCGGCCCTCACCAGCCACGGCGCTGCCGTCAGCGACTGTGTAGTTTTTGTACATAAAACTTGTGCCGGTACTTGCGCATCCGGTCAACCCGATGGCCATGCAGAGTGCGGCTCCAAAAATCGTGCGATATCCTGCCCTCATACTGCCCTCCTTAGTGGATCGATGATGACCATTCGATCATGAATAGAGTGGTTTGTGCTGGTGCAGCCAACAGGCATTGGAGCACCTATGCTGGCATCGGAGAACCTTGATGGCTCGCCTGTGCGGGCAAGAGAATAACATCTTTGCTAGGGGCGAATAAAGGTGATGAGTTCCTGGTTCACCAGGTCCGGTCGTTCCCACTGTGGGATGTGTCCCGCCTTGGGGACTCGGATGAATCGTGACCCCTTGATAGTCTGGTGGAGTCCTTCGCCTACCGCGATTGGGAATACCCGATCTTCTTCTCCCCAGAGCACCAGCGTTGGGTGGGCGATTTCACCGATACGCATGGCAAATCCGGACTCCCATAATGGAAGGTTTCCTTTGACGGCCAATATAGGCTTAATAAGTCCGGGGCGCTGACGGTTACGATTGGACCGCTCGATGACGGCTGGTGTGAGGAGTCCTGGATCATGCACGATTTCTTGTAAGACGGACTCAATCATCAGTCCACCGAACAGCCTGTTGCCGAATGAGACGAGCCAGGACGGTGCGCTGGTTTCCAAGGCGCGTCTGACCGACGGGCTGGTGAGTCTTTCCATGACTTGTGGCGGTAGCCCGTCAATCAGGACGAGCTTGGCGACTCGTGTGGGGTGGGCCAGCGCCATGCCGATGGCCAAGCCGGCGCCCATGGAATTACCGACTAACGTGGCTTGTGGGACTTTTACGGCATCCATGAATCCGACAAAGAAGTCGAGCATCTGATCTGGCCGGTACTCGATCTCAGGCTTATCGGACAGTCCGGCGCCCGGCAAATCGAGCGTAAGGACACGGAAGTGCTGCGACAGCTCGTGCTGCTGATGTTCCCATTGCCACATCGATCCCCCGAACCCATGGATCAGGATGACCGGCGGGCCTGTACCGACATCCAGATAGGCGATTTGCTGGCCATGGACGAGGACGGTGTGAATGGGTATGCGCTCAATGGCGTCGAACTGCGCCGGAATCGACGAGGGAGACGAGCAGGCAACCATAATGTGACAGAACAGGATGAAGGTGAGCAGCGCAGTATAGGGCTTCCTGCATGCATGAACGGGAGCACGTGGGTCTATCGGGTTACTCCAGCTGGATGACCGTTTCATCCGTCTTCACATTGTCGCCCTCGGCGACCAGGATGGCAGTCACTGTCCCGTCGATCGGCGCCGGAACTTGGCTTTCCATCTTCATGGCTTCGATGATCAAGAGGGGGGTGCCGGCCTTGACTATGGCATTGATCGAGACGAGTACTTTGACGACGCGGCCTGGCATTGGGGGGGCCACGTCTCCAGGCTTGGACGGCCTGGGCCGTTTGCGTTTAGCGCCGGCACCAGTGTCTGGAGCTTCCGGCACGCCAGCGAGGATTTCCTGGATCGGCTCCAAGGAGACTTCTTCGAGTTTATCGTTGACCCGGATGTAATAGGGTTTGCGGCCGTCAACCTTCCGTCCGGAACCGGATACCTGTACATGGTAGGTTTCGCCGTGGACCGTGACGTTGAATTCGGCCGGGGCCAAATGGAGTTCTGTGGCCGCAGCCGGTCCGCTGGGCAGGAAGCTCTCGAGGGGCTCCAGCGTCAGCTCTCCCTTCTCGCGCGCTTCGAAGAAGTCTCGCGCGATCGTGGGGAACAGGGTGAA
>JANNIV010000244.1:0-11561 GCA_031405355.1 Nitrospira sp. | reverse complement strand
CCCAGCAATTTTCCTATCGCGGTCTGGGTATGCACTATGACGGACTGACCTGTGCCCTGGAGGGTCGCCACCAACTTGATAACGCCGCCTGTGCGCTGGCGCTGTTGGAGGCGGCGGCCCCTCAGGGGATTGCTGTCACGGCCGAGGCGGTGAGCGCGGGACTGCGTGTGGTCAACTGGGCCGGACGATTGGAAGTGGTCGATCGCTGTCCGACGATCCTGCTGGATGGCGCGCATAATCCTGCTGCTGCCATGGCCTTAGCCGACTACCTCACGCGCTCTGACCGATCTCATCCGTCCCGCCCTGTGGTTCTTGTCCTTGGAATGATGCGGGACAAGGATCATCGAGGCTTTGTTGAACCGCTCAGAGGCCTTGTCGATGAGGTGGTGTTGACGCAGGCGGATCTTCCACGCTCTGCAACCGCGCAGGAACTCCGAGCCTCGCTCGAAGGTCTGCTGCCTCACCCGCATGTCGTGCCGTCGCTCAGTGACGCGATGGCGCTGGCCAGACAGCTGGCGATCCCGAACGGTCTAGTGTGTGTCGCGGGATCGCTCATGCTCGTGGGAGAGTGCAAAGCATGGTTCCGTGGCTGTGGGCTTTCGCCGCTTCGGGGCTGACATGGCAGGCATCGCGACGCGGCTGTGGATGTGCCTGGTTGGTTGGTTGATGTTGGGGCTGTTGCTTCCGCTTGTAGGGGGTGCTGCAGGGAATGGGGGAGGTCCCGCAACGACGACAACATCCCCTGGTGCGCTCCCGCTCGACATCACTGCAGAACGAATCGATTACCTACAGGAACAAGAAATCTACGAAGCCGATGGCTCGGTGGTGGTCAACCAGGGCACTCTGCGTCTGACGGCCGATCACATGACCATCCAGGCTTTGCCCGGCGTATTGATTGCCACGGGCCACGTCCGACTCACCGATCCCAAATCCGATCTCGCGTCCGAACGGTTGGAACTCAACGTGAATACTGAGGCCGGGGTGGTCACGCATGGACGGGTGTATCTCAGATCCACGAATACCTCGGTGGAGGGGCATCTCATTCAACGGTTTTCAGAGGACCATTATCGGGTGAAAGAGGGCCGGTTTACGAACTGCGATGCGCAGGAAGGTGAGACGCCGGCCTGGCGGTTTAAGTTCAAGGATCTTGACCTGAATGCCGGCGACAACGTGGCGCTTACGGGTGGATGGCTCTGCGTGAACGATGTCCCGGTGATTCCTATCCCCACGTTGACGCATCCGCTCTCCAAGCGGCACAGTGGGTTCCTCGTTCCCACTGTCGGGTACGACACTCGTTTTGGCATGCACCTCAAAGAAAGCTTCTTTTGGGCCATCAATCCTAGCCAGGACCTGACGATCTCTCCCTTCTATTACAGCGGCCTCGGCTACGGAAGCGATTTGGCATATCGCTATATATTGGACCGGAAGTCGAGGGGGCAGTGGTTCGTCAGTGCCTTGCAGAAGACAGAGTTGCCGAGTGTGTCCGGCGTGAGCCAGACGGGACAAAATGCGGACGAGGCTCGGGCTTTGATCAGAGGGACACATACACAGCAAATCACACCGGACTTGTTGCTTCGTGTCCAAGCCAACTTGGTGACCGACCCGAATTATCTGCAACAGTTGAGCAACTCTGGAGTTCAGCGGGCCCTTCCCAGCAGCGAATCGAATTTGGTGGCGACTCAACGTCTGGGTTATGGAAAGGCCTACCTGCTTGGTCAATACCTGCAGCCGTTGCAATCGGGGGGAAGCGATACGTTTCAGCGATTGCCGGAAATCGGGTACAGTCTGCCGAATCACTCCTTATTTAATTCGCCGGTCTTGCTGGGTACGGATATGAATTTCGTGAACTTTTACCGTGAACAGGGTTTTGCCCAGAATCGAATCGATGTGCTGCCTGGACTGTCGACCGACGTGCTGGATTTCGGCCACATCGTGGGCCTGACCCCTCAAGTGAAAGTGCGCGAGACCTACTACACGCGGGGGGTGAACAATCCTGAAAGCCAGCATCGCGAGACCTTCTGGGTATCGCTCGATGCGACGTCGAAGCTGAGCCGGCGCTTCAGGACGAGCGAAGGCAATACCTTGCTGCATACCATTGAGCCCAGCGTCATGTATGAATATGTTCCTCAGACGAATCAGTCGCAGTTGACTCAGATCGATCAGGTGGACGATCTGCAGAAGAAAAACTTGCTGACCTACGCGATCCGCAGCCGGTTGTTGGAGCAAGCGGGTAGCAGCAGTTTCAATTGGCTGGATTTCACGATGGCCCAGAGTTATCACGCGGGCGCCGTGCAAACGAGAGCCCGGGACTTTACCCCTGGCGCATCCCCGCTGTTCGGGTCGATCACACAACCGCTGCAACCGGCGACAGTAGCCATTGAGGGGAAGAAGTTTTCCGATCTCTGGATGCGGGTCGCGATCGGCAATACGACCCCTCAGTACACTCAGGCTCAGTTGGCCGCTGCCGCGTCCGGCCTGGGTCTAGGCACGGGCTCCAGTCAGGTGCCTGCCACGAACCAGTATATGACCATCGATGCATTTTTCGATCCTTACCGATCGTCGTTAAGTCAATTCAATACCAATTTTCGGGTTCAACAATCCAACTATTGGTATCTCGAAGTGGGGCAGCGTTTTTCGCACGATGGAAATCGTGTCCGTCGTGGAGACGTATGGAATCCAATTTCATTCAATGAAGTCTATGCCCCAACTTCTGAGATCCAATTTCTTACAGCGGGAGGGGCGTTTCGCACACCCTGGGGTTGGACGGTCGGGGCGAAGGGCTACTACGACGTGAAGACCGGCAAGAGCCCGGAGTACGATGTGGTCGCTCTCTACCAGAACCCCTGTAAGTGCTGGTCTCTGGGGCTTTATTATTTACAGTTCCCCGATCGCCAGCAGTATAGCTTCATGCTGAGCCTCACCGGGATCGGTTGGACGGAGAGTTTCGGTACGGCAGTGGTTCGAAATATCCTCAGCCCACTACTGATTGGAGAGAAAGGGCTACCCTGGGCTGTGCCAGGAGGGCCCTATGGGAGAGCACAATCGGACATGCCCCAGCCTGAGATGGGCGGTGGGATTGGACGATGAACTGAGCAGATTTGACTCCTCGAAGAGGGCTGGTATACGATGCCGTACCATTTCCAAGGGTTACAGTGTGTTCAGCTAAGGAGGAATGTGACGTGGCAGGTGATGCACTGAAAGTCGAAGATGCAACGTGGGACGCAGAGGTTATGAAGTCTTCCGAGCTCGTGATGGTAGATTTTTGGGCCGTCTGGTGCGGTCCGTGTCAAATGGTCGCTCCGATCGTCGAGGAATTGGGCAAAGAGTATGCGGGGAAGATGAAGGTGCGGAAGCTCAATACCGATGAAAATCCGGAAGTCGCAGGCCGCTATCAGGTGATGAGTATCCCGACCATTCTGTTTTTCAAGAACGGGCAGGTCGTGGAAAAGCTCGTTGGCGCTCGACCGAAGCGGCAGTTCAAGGACATGATTGATTCGCTGCTGGCGCACCCAGCCGGCTCAGCCTAATAAGGATTGTAGTCACCTGCCGCAATGCTCGCCGAGTTGCGCATTGTCAATTTCGCGCTCATTGAGCAACTGAGCCTTCAATTTCATTCCGGGTTTACAGTCCTGACCGGTGAGACCGGCGCCGGTAAATCTCTCCTCATCGATGCCATCGCCCTGTTGGTCGGCGGGCGAGCCTCGACCGACCAGATCCGTTCCGGAGAAGACGAGGCTCAGCTTGAAGCGGCCTTTCATCTCCCGGACCGCCATCCACTCCTTCAACGCCTGCGGCTCCACGACATCATCGGTCCGAACGAGTCTGAGTTGATTCTTCGGCGCGTGCTTTCCAGATCGGGGCGCCATCGGGTCTATGTCAATGGCAGCCTCTGCCCTCTGCGTGTGCTCGAAGAGCTGGGGGGCACCCTCGTCGATATCCATGGCCAGCATGAGCAGCAATCGCTCTTGGCCACTGCCAAGCAATTAGATGCCCTCGATGCGTTCGGACGCCTTTACGATCTGCGTGGGAGGTATGAACAGACCTACCAGGGCTGGAGGGAATTACGCGCGCAGTTGGATGCTTTGCAGAGCGACGCCGCCGATCGTGCAAGACGTGAAGATATGTTGCGCTTCCAGGCCCAGGAGATCCAGCAAGCCGGTCTGCTGCCTGATGAAGATGAGTTGCTCCGTAGCGAGCGGCTGCGGCTAGTCCATGCGCATCGGCTCAGAGAGTTGGCTCACGAGGCTCATGTCGAGCTGCAGGCAGATGAGCAGGCTGTTCTCATCAGGCTGGGACGGATCGGGCGAACCCTTGCAGAGCTGGCCCAGACCGATCCGTCGATGGGTGATTGTGAACAGGTGGCTGCGGAGTCGGTGATCCAACTCAAAGAACTTGCCGGGCAGTTGCGCGATTATGCGGAACAGTTAGAGGCAGATCCTGACCGGCAGGCTGTTGTGGAAGACCGACTCGATCTGATCCAACAGTTGAAGAAAAAGTATGGAGGATCGGTTGAGGCGGTAGTCGCGACCGGCAGTCGGGCTCAGGAGGAGCTTCAGCAATTGGGCAGTCATGAAGAGCGAGCTGCTGAGATGGCCGCGCGCCTGGATGAAGAGGTTCGACTACTTCACACGCTGGCACAGCAGCTGTCCAAAAAGCGAAATGATGCGGCCAAGCGAATGACGACGCAGGTGGGGGCAGAGCTGGCAGCGCTGAAAATGGAGCAGGCGATCTTTCAGATCACGGTCTCGAGCGATGAGTCGGTCGAGGGACTTGGATCGGCGGGACGTGACCGGGTCGAGTTTCTGCTTTCAAGCAATCCTGGTGAGCCGCCGAGGCCGTTGGGCCGGGTGGCATCGGGTGGAGAACTCTCGCGTATCATGCTGGCGCTCAAGACGGTATTGGCCGAGATGGACCAGGTTCCGGTTCTGGTCTTCGACGAAATCGATACGGGAGTCGGTGGAGCAGTTGCTGCGGCTATGGGAACGAGACTACGCAAGCTCGGATCGTTTCATCAAGTATTTTGCATCACGCATCTTCCGCAGGTCGCGTCCCAGGCGGAGCATCATCTGCTGGTGGAAAAGGGATTGGAGAGTCGACGGACATCCACCTCGGTCAGAGCGCTCAAGGGGATGGGACGAGAAGAGGAAATCGCCAGAATGTTGGGCGGTCTGACCATTACGAAAAAGGTGCGTGAAACGGCAGCGGAACTCATTGCGGGAGCGAAAGGAATCAAACCTGAGTGATTTGGTTTGTTTAGTTTATCTGGTTCATCTGGTTTTTCGGAATAGTCCGGTTTAACCAAATAAACAAGACAAACCAAACAAACAAATTTCGGATTAGTCGATCGGGCTAGTCGCTATCGCCATGGCAGGGAGAGACGCTTTGCACTCCTGAATTACGCGGGAAAAGAGTTCGGTCAACTTCGGTTCGAAGTGGGTGCCGGCATACGAAAGCATCTGTTGGCAGGCGTCATCAATCGAGAGGGGTGTTCTGTCAGGAAGTTCCGCGGTCAGATGGTCGAAGGTTTGAGCTAGACAGACAATGCGAGCCAGTTGAGGGATTCCTTCTTTCTGAAGTCCAAATGGGTAACCTGACCCATCCCACCGTTCATGGTGATAAGCAATAATCTGTCCCACCTCTGCGGGAAGGCCCAACGGTGACACGAGCTTCGCACCCTGCTCCGGGTGATGCCGATTGCCGATCGATTTTCCGGTCACAGTGATTTCATCGTCAGCAAATCGATAGGGTTCAGGCCCGATCTTACCGATGTCGTGGAGGAATGCCCCCAGCGCCAATGATTTTTGCTCAGCGGCGGTCAGGTTGATGCGATTGGCCAAGAGCGTAGCGTAGAAACTGACTCGGCTGCAGTGGTTGAGTAACTGGCGATCCTTGGCTTCAAGCAGGTCGGAGAGCAACGGGAGAGGGTCCGGTGTTTGCTCAGCGCAGGAGGTATTATCTGATGCAGGGTTTCCGATCGCCTGGTACCCCGCAAATAATTCCTTCCACGCTTGTGCGCTTTCGGTTTCGGATCCCCAGAGGCCGGTTGATGTCCCGATAAAGTGTCTGAGGAAATCGAGTCGTTGCTTCTTTTCGATAGTCTGCTTGACGAGCGACAGTAATTCCGTGACGTTGAAAGGTTTGAGCAGGTAGCCGGCGGCGCCATGGCGTATCCCTTCCATGGCAGACTTTAAACTTCCGTATCCGGTGATGATTATGACCTCAACGTCGGCGTGGTGTTGCTTGATGTCCTGAAGCAGATCCAGGCCCTGGCGATCTGGAAGTTTTTGATCGAGGGTGATGAGATCTATCCGCTGGGAATTCAGGACGTTTATCGCTGCACTGCCTGATTCCGCTGTCTCTACATTGAAAAATGGGCGGAGAATCACTCTCAGCGCGTCACGAGGTCCTGCCTCGTCGTCAATTACGAGCAGGGTCGGCTTATTCTTTGTCGATTCCTGAGTCACAGATACGTTCACAGGTGTCCTCTATGGCCAACTACGTACATTCGAAGCAATTCTTGTTCCATTTCAGCGAGTTAGCAGCATTAACTCAACGGAGTGTGGCTTGTCCATGATGGGGGCCCATATGTAGTTTTCTTGAACGCAACACTACGTATCGCAGCAGGAAATTTCATACTAACTGTGCAAAAAAGACGCAGTGAAGAGCGATATCTGTGCTATTCCTGCACTACGGCTGGAGGTTCGGAGATGACTTCCTGATCCGGACGTCCGATTCCCAGCGTGTCCATCCGGTACTTGAGCATCCGACGGCTGATTCCCAGCAGGTTGGCGGCATGGGTTTGGATGTAGTTCGTTCGCTTGAGGGCATCCAAGATAATTTCTCGTTCAAATTCCATGACAGCTTTTTCAAGCGACAGTCGCCCGGCGAGCGTGTCGTCACGAAGCGAGGAGGACCGGGAGTCGTTCTTAAGAACGGTCGGGAGATGTTCGGGTGTGATGATGTCCGATCCCTTGGACCAAATGAACGCCTGTTCAATGATGTTCTCCATCTCTCGAACATTGCCTGGCCAGGGATAGCGGGACAGAAGATCGATGGCTTCTTTGGAGAACTCTTGGGGGGTCCGACGGTCTTCTTCGATACGTTTGGCTAGAAAATGTTTGGCGAGGAGTGGAATATCCTCACCGCGCTCCCGGAGGGGGGGCAAATACAGCGCAATGACGTTGATACGGTAGTAGAGGTCTTCTCGGAATTGCCCCTTGCGAACGAGGTCTTCGAGATTCTGGTTCGTCGCCGTGACGATACGCACATCTACCTTGATGGATTGTACGCCGCCGACTCTGGTGAACTCTCGTTCTTGCAAGACGCGCAGCAGCTTGGCTTGCGTCATGGCGCTGAGGTCGCCGATCTCGTCGAGGAAGAGCGTGCCGGTATTGGCGAGTTCGAATTGCCCGACTCGACGGGCCGTGGCATCCGTAAACGAGCCTTTTTCATGACCGAACAGCTCACTTTCGATGAGCGTTTCAGGAAGGGCTGCGCAGTTCAGCGCAATGAAGGGGCGCTCACGCCTGCCGCTATTATAGTGGAGCGCCTTGGCGACCAGTTCCTTGCCCGTGCCGCTCTCGCCGCCGATCAGGACTGTCGTGCGGCTGTCGGCGACTTGTTCGATCTTGGTGTAGATATCCTGCATCGACGGGCTCTTGCCGATCAGGTTATGAAAGGCATAGCGCCGAACGACTTGCGCACGCAGTTGTTTGACTTCTCGTTGGAGTTCCTGGTCGCTGAGCGCGCGTTCGACGATCAGGCGGAGTTCTTCCACATCGAAAGGTTTCGAGAGGTAGTCGGCTGCGCCGAACTTCATTGCGTCGACGGCGGTTTTGACCGATTTTGTTCCTGTCAGCATGATCACCGGCGCCGTCCGGTCTTCGGCGCGTATGGTTTGGAGTACTGACAGCCCGTCGGTACCCGGCAGAATCACATCCAAAAGGACCAGGTGAGGAGCTTCCTTGCGAAATAGCTCGAGGCCTTCCTGGGCATCGGCGGCTTGGATCGTTTCGTAGGTCGGTTCCAGTACTGCCTTCAATGAGGCCCGAACCCGGGCCTCATCATCGATCAACAGCACTCGTTTTTTCATACTGGTGTCCATAGGGTGTTGACGGCTATGCGGGTAACGCGGGCAGGCTCACGAAAAATGTAGTGCCGACGCCGACCGAGCTTTTCACTCGAATCTCGCCATGATGTTCTTGAATAATTTGATGGACGATCGTCAAGCCCAATCCCGTTCCTTCGTGTTCTCCGCTCTCGTGCTTGGTCGTGAAAAATGGGTCGAAAATATGTTCGAGATTCGTCTCATGGATTCCCTCACCCGTGTCTTCGATTTCGATGTGGGCCCAGACGTTCCCTCCCGGCTTCACGAGCTTGCGGGTATGCACGCGCAAACGCCCACCCGCTTTTGCCATCGAGTCCATGGCATTGAGCAAAAGATTAAGTAGGACTTGTTTGATCTGCTGTCGGTCCAGCATGACACGAGGCAGGTCAGACGCCAACTCTTTTTCAATCTTGATCCCGTAGCTGTCTGCTTTGACATCGATGAAATAGAGGCAGGAGACGACAATGTCGTTGAAGTCCTCGTCCGTCAGCTTGGGTTCCATGTAGCGAGCGTAATCGAGAATTTCCTGGATGAGCCGTTCGATCCGATACACATCGTCGAGCACCACTTTGCTGAATTCTTGGATAAATTGAGAGTCGTCTTTTCGTTCAGGAGCCAATTGGACAAAGGTTTTAATCGACGTGAGGGGATTTCTGATTTCATGGGCGACGCCCCCGGCGATTGTTTCAAGGGATTTCAGGCGATCGGTGCGCTTCATGAGCATGTGTGAACGATGGAGATCCTCGTACAGCATAATGGTGTCCAGCGCATTCGTAGCGGTTTGTGCCAGCGCAGCGAGCAGGAGCTTGTTCGGTGCAAGCTCTCCGGCCAAAGACTGTGCTGTGCCGAGGAGTGAGAAGGCGATGAGGCGGCCTTTATTGAGGTGTGGCACGACGCGTGTGACCTGCATGGATTCCATGGCTGCGCGTGTGTCGACTCCGGAGTCGTGGTCTTGGATATCTGCAGCCGAGTCGGCCTGTGTCATGATCCGGTTGGTTCCGAGCAGATAGAGGGGCAGCAGATGGCTTATGGCCAGTGTCGGAGGAATAAGCGCTGGTGCGACAGGGCCAACCATACTGGCGCGGCGATAGCATTCGCGCTCGCGATCCAGCAGGAACAGTACTCCATAGGTCGTGGCGCCTGCATGACACAGCTCGTGGATGATGCGATTCCCGAGTGTCAGCAGATCGGTCATGGCTCCAAGATCGGCTGCAAACTGTGTGACGATATTCAATAGTGTGCTGGAGGAAGACGATACGATGTCAGCATCAGATGCGTGTGATGTCATAATTATCGTGAGCACAACGCCACCGTGTGGCTTGGCGGCGGGCCTTCGGACTGAGCATGGAAAACTTAAGTGTTCAAAGATGTACGGGCTGAAGTATACACGGCACTGGTACGTTCAGCTAGCGGATTTATCTTTCTCGATCACGGCGAAGAGGGCGTGCCCGTCGAGCCCAGAAAGGATGCGAGGTGCGAGGATGCCGGCTTGCCGGAGGAACGAGGCGAGCGAAGACCGGTCGAAGGTGTGCAGCAATCCATGCCGGATAGCCTCCTTGAGTCGTCCCAGGTAGTGTAAGACGAGGTGGGCTTCTGGACTAAATTCATCTTGATTTGCCCTGCGCAGATGCTGGCGATAGAGAACCGAGAGATCGGTGTCGGGGTGGAAGACCGTGAGGATCAGCCGCCCCTGTGGATGGAGTATGCGGTACAGCTCCCGAATCATGACCAGCGGTGAGGGAGCGAATGGGAGTGACAGATTGCAGACGACGCGATGGAGGGAGCGGTCCTTGAAAGGAAGGGGCTGGGTCCAATCAGCTTGCATCCATTCGGCAGTCAGGGGAGGGTGGATGGTCAGGGTACCTGCGAAGTCTGTATCGAGTTCCCGACGCAAGGCGTGAAGGCTCTGTTGGGCCTGCATCAGTGAGGCTTGAGCCTGCTCCAGGCCGATCACCTGAACGGGACGCTCCGGACTCCAACCACGTTGTCGCGAGCGGTATGCGTGGTTGACCATTGCGGCTCTCACGAAATCGCCTTGACCGACTCCCACGTCTAGAAGCATGGAGCCCGGTTCGAGCGGGCTGAGCAACCGGTAGAGATCGTCCAAGAGTTTCCAATGTTCATGGAGATTTCCGAGTTGGGGAAGCTGCTGCAGATGCGTGGCTCTCAAGGCCTGACGCGTAATCTGGGAGAGATTGTGGCGAAGACAGGTGCGTTCCATCTCGATGCGCTGTTGACGGGCCAGCATGTGACGGGTGTCTGCACGGAATTCAGCAGGTATGGCCGGCAGCGAGACAGTTGTGGCGATCTGTTCCAGGACCTGTTGGAAGGCCGGGGGGTGCTGTTCGCTGAGCGGAAGTTCCTGGCCGAGCAACGGTGCGGGAGCTGTCGCTAAACGGGTATGGGCTCCCAGCGCGGTGAGAAATGCCTGAGGGAGGTCAGCGGGAGGCAATGGCCCCAGTTGGTTGCTGGGAATCGTGAGGATGGCTGACGGAGAGCGAAGGAGGCGCAGATCAGCAATCGTAGAGGCCATATCTGTGAAATGGCCTGCGACGACGTCGCCGATAAAACGATCGACATTGACATTGAGCCCGAGCAGATTCGCGATGCCGCGTCGGAGCCCATATCTATGGTCGGCCACGAGATCATGCCCATGGACTGTCATGAGCATTGCTTGAATATCGACGACCGGATTGATCAGGAGAAGTAGGTCGAGGGGACGGGATTGCACCGCTGTCTTGATAGCGACGCGCGCGGCCACGTCACTCGCCATGACAATCAGAGGAGCGGTTGGCCAGGTCTGTTGCACAAACTCCACAACTTTAAGAAGGTCAGCTTGCATACTTCGTAGGGTTGTCTGTTGCAGCTCGCCGTCGCTCAGCCCCACATGGTTGGTGTGGTCGTACCGCAAAACTCGGAGCCGGTGATGCGCCAAGTAGTACGACAAGGTAATGGCGTCCAACGAGGTCTGGCCATAGCCGGGAGAGATGATGACGACCGGTGTGTTCGGTGTGACCGATTGGCGAAGATGGTCGTCGGTGATCACAATCGCCTGGCCGCGTAGATTCCGGCACTCTCGCGGAATACTGACGACTGACGTCTGTTGCGAGGAGAGTTCCAATTCGCCTGGGGACGACAGATGTTGCCGGACAACACGGTTCACTTCACGCTCAGCGTAGACTGTAAGGCTTTGAAAGCGGATGCCGACCCGAAGGGCAGGGGCGGAGCCTTGGTGACGAAATTCACTCGGCGCTGTGGGATCAGGAGCCGACCAGATTATCCGGGCAGGCAGTGCAGCATCCGGCGCACCAGGCTCATGGGTTCCAGGATGTTTCTGGGTCTGTGTGACGGCAAAGTGCAGCGTAGCCATACCGCTCAGGAGTTCAGGGCGAGCATCGAGGTGAAGACAGACGCCGTCTCGGCTGAGGTTGCTGGTGACCGCTTCGAGGCGGTA
>JANNIV010000243.1:0-2596 GCA_031405355.1 Nitrospira sp. | reverse complement strand
CTGCTTACGCAAGCAGGCGTGAGCGTGCCGGTCGATCTTGCCGAGCTTTATGCCGTCAAGCCCTATGCTAACTGGGCTCGTTTCTCAGGCTGATTGCAAAGGGGTAGGGGGTTCCGTACAATGCCGCCCCATCAATCTTTGTCTTGTATACGGAGGGGGTCATGAGTGTGCGATGCCTGACATCGGCGACGCGAATCGGTGGCGTTACCATTTGTGCGATCGCGGGCCTGATGACGGTCGTCGGTCTCCAGCCGGTCTTTGCGATCGATGTGAAGCTCTCAGTGGAAGAGGCGCAGAAAGCCTTGGGAGCTGGGCGGGTGCCCTTGGAGAAGGCCAACACCCCGGAGGAGGTCAAGAAGGTTCTTCAGCAAGCCTCCATGGTCACGCGCGTGGGCGCCGATCCTGAGAAAGACCCCTGCGGAGCCAGCGCCATCCTCAGAACCAAACGCTATCGGCTCGAAGCCTTTGGCCGGCAGGAAGCGGCGGAGTCCAAGAAGCGGAAGATGGAAGTGCGCATGCCCGAGGAGTTCATAAAAAAGGTCATGGACATGCCCAATATGGAGATTGAGGTCCAGCTCTGTGGCGACGACGAATACTTTGCCGAGGGCGCCTTGATCGAGTTACAGCAGGGCTCGAAGAAGATCAAGCCCGTTGATATCGGAAAAGCCGAACGTGGCCGAAAAAATGAAGGAAGCGGGCCGGTATATCGGTCACGATTTACCGCACTGTTTGCCTATGAAAAATTTGATCCCACCGCATCGTCGTCTGTTTTTGTCGTGAATCTTCAGGACGGAACTGAGGCGAGAATCGTCGCCGACTTCTCCAAGGTAAAATAAACGCATATCTCGTGCTTATGAACCACGCTCACTCACGTGCGGCTTGTGGCTTTGCGCCCACTGGAGCTGAAACTGTTCATACGACATGGACATCTTCTGTTGCATCGCTGTTTCAAGAGATTGTCCGGTCATAAGCATTTTCATCAGTTGACGAACAGTAGACAGGCTATACCGATCGATGAGGTGCTGAGTGGCAACGTTTGCCGAGAGGTAAGCGGTCGATACTGACGTTGCGGGAAGCTGAGCCCACGATCCGTGAAGCGAGCTCAGTGGTATGAGGGGAAGGCTCTTTTGTCGGGACTCTTCCATATCAGGCCAAGGGTCTTCCGTCAGATGGATAGCCAGACCTTCCACGAGCCATCTTGGAGGAGGTGCGCTTCCATTCTTGGCCTGTTCATGAAAGAGCGCATGGACGAACTGATGACGGGCCACGCGGCTGAATAATGCGAGATCGTCGAGCGCGCCTTGAGTAGGGAGATTGATCGAGCCAGAAGCGTGATCGAACAGCGTGTCGGCCCAATTGGGGACTCCTGCTGAACCGGAAAATTTCTGACCTGTGTGTAGAACAACCTTGATGGGTCCGGCAGGCATCTGTCCGAACTTCGGAGGGATCTCCTCGTAGGCGTATTCGAGCATGGCCCGGATGCGCAGCCACGTCGCTTGATCCTCAGCCCCATCGAAATGAACGACGAAATGAGTGGTGTCGGGCGGAACAAACGGCCTCGGTGACTGTTCTGCCTGAGTCGCGGTGGAAGTGGCTGGTGGATGAGTGGATGGTATTGAGGGAGGAGACGTAAGGCTTTGACGGGGATCCGGAACCGGTCTGGTGGCTATGTCCGGGTCCACCTTTGCAACGAGCTTATTTCGATAGGATTGGAGATGGGGGTCATATTGGGTTTGTGGCTGCGCGAGATTGAGATGGGTCATCGCCGAGGTCTTGTCGCCTTTCTCTAACAAGAGTTCGGCGAGCGCAAGATGCGGGAATGGGTCTGCGGGATTTAACCGAATCACCCTGTTGAGGAACTGAGAGGTCATCCCGGGATCGCGAAGTTCCCAGTACGCTTGCGTCAGGTTCATGGACGCAAGCGAATTATTGGGGTCTGATGCTACGGCTTTCTTAAAGGCTTTGACAGAGAGTGCGCTCCCGCCGAACTTTTCCTGTTGCACGCCGAGATTGTTCCAGAGCGCTGCAACGTACCGTTTGGTCTGGGGCTTATCCAGCCGTTTGCGAGAGAGGGCTAGCAACCGGCGTTCTGCTTCCTTGTAGTTCCCCTTTTCCACTTCGTCGCGAATGAGCTCGAGCGCATCGCTAGGCGCTTGCCCTGGATCGATCAGTCGAGTTTGCGGAACGTCCCAGGGCGGATATTCTTGCGTTCCCGGCAACGTGAAGCTGGGGGTTGGCTGCACCAGAGGAGACTCCGAGGGCTGCCGTGATGCTGGTCCAGGAGTCAAATAGGTGGGTTTTAGCCACCCCTGGTAGCCGACAAAGAGGGCGAGTCCGAGGGCAATGAGTTTGAGTGTGGATGAAATGTCGCGTCGATATTGCACAGTACCTTCCCTTTGGAGACCTTAACCCGCAAGCCCGAAGCTACCGGCCGCGAAAGATACTGCTGCCCCGCTTGACCGTCTTCCACAGGGTTGTTTCATGACACCGGTCACATTGTGAGCCGAAACTTCCTTCATGCTTGTCATCCTTCTTGTGGCAACTGACACAGGTGGACGATGATTCGACCTTCTTGTCCATACGCGCAGTATGGCAG
>JANNIV010000242.1:0-9274 GCA_031405355.1 Nitrospira sp. | reverse complement strand
TATCGCGCGATTGAAAATCATGTCGAGTCTGAACATCGCGGAGAAACGATTGCCGCAGGATGGCCGGTTTCGGATCAGGACGGCTGGCAAGGATGTCGATTTGCGTGTCTCGGTGCTGCCGACCTCACATGGTGAACGGGTGGTCCTGCGTCTGTTGGAGAAAGAGAACCGCCTGCTGAATCTGCAGGAGATGGGGTTTTCGCAAGATCGGTTGGGGATCATCCTGCAACTGATCCAGTTGTCGCACGGCATCATTCTCGTGACCGGGCCGACCGGGAGCGGAAAGACAACGACTCTCTATGCGGCCTTGACTCACATCAATGCGCCGGACAAGAACATCATTACCGTCGAAGATCCGGTGGAATACCAGCTGCTCGGTGTGGGCCAGATGCAGGTGAATCCCAAGATCAACCTGACGTTTGCCGCGGGGCTGCGTTCGATTCTCAGGCAAGATCCCGATGTCATCATGATCGGCGAAATCCGCGATCGCGAAACCGCCGAAATTGCCATTCATGCTTCACTCACGGGGCATTTGGTCTTCTCCACGCTCCACACCAACGATGCCGCGAGCGCCGCCACCAGGTTGATCGACATGGGCATCGAACCGTTTCTCGTCGCCTCCTCGGTGGTGGGAGTCTTAGCGCAGCGGTTGCTGCGCCAGGTCTGTTCGGACTGCAAGCAGCCTTATCACCCGGCAGATGAAGAACTGATCAGGCTCGGTATCGTCCCGCCGAGGGTGCGCCCCACATTCTACCGGGGAGTCGGATGCCCGGCCTGTGCCCAAACCGGCTATCGCGGTCGAACCGGGATTTTTGAACTCCTCGTGCTGGACGATGAGATCCGCCGCCTCATCGGCAACAAGGCGGACTCGGCGTCGATTCGTCAAGCGGCGATGACGAAAGGAATGATCACGTTGAAAGATGAAGGCGCAGAGAAAGTGTTTCACGGGGTGACGACGACCGAGGAGCTAATGCGAATTACCCAACAGGAAGTCGAGATCTAATAGGATGCCGGTCTATCACTATAAAGGTTATCGGAATGACGGCGGAGCCGCGACCGGCATTATCGATGCCGAGAGCCCGAAGGTTGCGCGCGTGAAACTGCGGAAGGTCGGCGTGTTCCCCACCGATATGGTGGAACAGAGCTCTGGCTCGGCTGGCTCCAAAGCAGGTTCACCCGGAAAATCCTCCGCCGGAATCGGTCGCTCCCCTGCCCTCAGCACAACCGATGTGGCGATGATGACCCGGCAATTGGCGACGTTGCTGGTCGCGGGATTGCCCCTGGTCGAGGCGCTCGGGGTAATGGTCGATCAAACCGAGAAAAAAACCGTGAAGAGCCTCATGGCCGATATTCGCGAAGAAATCCGCGGAGGCGCGTCCTATAGCGCAGTACTGGAACGCTATCCGCGCGAGTTCTCCCAGATTTATGTGCATATGGTGCGGGCCGGTGAAGCCAGCGGAGCGTTGGATCAGATTTTATTTCGCCTGGCGGAATTTCTGGAAAAGCAGTTAGCGCTCAAGCATAAAGTGACGAATGCTGTGCTCTATCCAGCCCTGATGTTGATCGTCGGAGCCTCGGTGCTATTTTTCCTCATGACCTTTGTTGTGCCAAAAATTACCGCCGTCTTCATAAGTCTGAAGCAGGCCCTTCCCTGGCCCACCGTCGTGCTGATGAGCATCAGTCATTTCCTTGCAGACTATTGGGCGCTGATTCTTGGTGCGGTGGGCTTGACTGTGTGGGCGGTGCGCCGGGCGATGAAGACGGAAGCGGGACAGCTCAAGGCCGACCGATGGCTGCTGAAGATTCCGCTCATCGGCGAGGTCGCCCGTATGGTCGCCATCTCGCGGCTCTCCAGCACGCTGGCAACCATGCTGGCCAGCGGCGTGCAGTTGCTAGATGCCATGGACGTCGCAAAGCGCGTGATGAGTAATCGTGTATTGGAACATGCGGTCGAGGGGGCCAGACAGAATATACGCGAAGGGGAAACGATTGCCGAGCCGTTGAAGCGCAGTGGAGAATTTCCCGCGCTGGTGACCCACATGATTGCGGTTGGTGAACGGAGCGGTGAAATGGAAGAGATGCTCCGTCGAATCGGACAAATTTATGATGGAGAAGTGGATCGGGTCATCACACGGTTCACATCGCTTCTGGAACCGATCATGATCTTGGTCATGGGCGTCCTGGTGTTCTTTATTGTGGTAGCCATATTGCTGCCTATCTTCGAAATGGGACAAATGGTGAGATAACGGAAGGTTGAGGCTTAGGTTAAGGTTAAGGGGGAAAGAGTGGGCGGGTAGAGGCTGAAATGCTAAGGAAAAAAAGCTCCTGATTTCTCATCCGGCCTCAAACCACCTTAACCTTAGCCTCAACCTTAACCTTATGTTAATGGGAGGTGTTCGATGAGTGAAAGAGATCAGGTCGAGAGCGTACGGCCATTTTTCGGGAAAAAGAACAGGTACGCGAGTTTCCACCCCTTACCCCTTACCCCTAATCTCTCACGCCATATTCTTCGGCGTGAGGTTGGCTTTACGTTCATCGAGATCATGGTCGTGGTGGCCATTCTCGCGATCCTCGCTGCACTGGTTGTCCCTCGTATCATGGGACGGACCGATGACGCCAAGCGCACGGCGGCCAAGGTCCAGATCCGCAACATCGAAGGGGCCTTGCAGCTCTATAAGCTCGACAACGGTGTTTTCCCCTCAACTGAACAGGGGTTAAAGGCCTTGGTGGAAAAACCCTCAGTCGGCGTCATCCCAAAGAAATGGAAGATCGGCGGATATCTTCCAAAGCTTCCGGAAGATCCCTGGGCAAACCCCTACAAGTATCTAAGCCCCAGTCAGAGTTCCGGTCAGAATCCCAACCTAAAAGGTGAGTACGAGATTATCTCCCTTGGAACGGATGGCGAAGCAGGTGGCGAAGGGATCAATGCCGATATTACCAATTGGAATCTGGATAAGGATTAGCAGGATGGGGGAAGGGGTACAGGGGGTAAGGGGTAAAGGGATATGGGCCTCGAATGGATTTACTATTCTGGAAATCATCATTGTGTTGTTCCTGCTCGTCGGTTTACTGGGGATTATCCTGCCTCGAATTTCGCTGGATGAAAATCTGAGCTCTGTCGGCCGGCGGATGGTCGGAACTGTGCGATCCCTCCAGAGCCTGGCTATGTCCAGCCAGAAGACGGTGCGTCTGTACGTTGATATGGATCGAGGGGTGTACTGGCCGATGATTCTGGATGGGAATCAAGAAAAGATATCGACCGACCCCACCTGGGCCACGCCGTTGACCCTCCCAGCCACAATTCGCGTTTCAGACGTTCTGCTGAGTCAGGGGAAAAAAGAGTCCGGTCGGGTCGATCTATTCTTTTACCCTACGGGAAGGATCGATCCGATGACGATGCATATGATGGATACAAAAAACAACATTCTTGCCATTGCCATCGAGCCGGTGACAGGAGCGATCCGCATGAGCGATGAGCGGATAGAGCCTCCCAGACCACTGATCATTCCCGAACGGGTGAAACCGTTGCTCAAGACGGCAGGCCCGTAATTACGCCGACCTTGAAAAAGCTGTATCATCGTAGACGGAAATTCTATGGACAGTGAACGGGGTTTCACGCTGTTGGAAGTCTTGATTGCGCTCGGCATTCTTGCGCTGGCGCTGCCGATCTTATTGGGCCTTCGCAATTGGGATCTCGATCTCCATGCCAGAGCCAAGGAACTTATGACTGCCACGATCCTCGCGCAGGAAAAATTGATCGAGACGGAACTGGGAACGCAGTTACCCATCGGTGAAACAGGTGGAGAATTCCTTGCGACCCCACTCGGATCGCTGCCGACTGCCGACATTACGACTCGCCCGGCGAATTATCGCTGGAAGCGAATCGTATCCCCTACGCAATTGCCGGCCGTGCGGGAAATCAAGATTCAGGTTCTCTGGCCACGAGGGAAAACGGATGAAATGGTCGAGGTCAGTACCTATGTCGTTTCGACAACCCCCTGAGAACGGCTTTACCCTGGTCGAAGTTCTGCTGGCGGTGTCGCTGGTTGCCATGATGGCCGCCTTGGTCTTTGGATCCCTCTATGTGACGATGAATGCAATCGAGACGGCAAGGGCAAGCTCGGCCACTGAACAGATCGTTCGCAGCACCTTACGCGTCATGGCCGATGAGCTGTCAGTCAGCGAGGGCCGCACAAACAATCCTTGGATGGGAATCAATGGTCTGTTCGAAGGCCGGCCTGCCGATTCGATAGCCTTTCTTACCATGGGACAGTTTCGAGGGGCGGAGTCTGCCAAAGATACCGAGCTGGTTCGGGTCGTCTATACCAGAGAAGGCGATCGGCTCCTTCGATTCGTACGCAGGAATCTCTACGGTCTGACAGATGAATCAGTCGAGTTAGTCGAGCTGGCCAACAAGGTAAAGGGCTTCAACGTGCGCTATTACGATGGCAAGAGCAAACTCTGGCTCGATGAATGGGCTAACCGTGGGACCGAGTCTCCCAAAGCGATCTTGCTTGAATTGACGCTGCTCCAAGAGAAAGCGGAGCTCCAGACCGTCCGCCAGTGGGTATCGGTAGGGGCCTCATGATGCCCTGGCCCATTGCCCTCCCTGAGACCCTGAAGCTTAAAGGCCCCCTCGGATGGGGACTGGCGTCGCTGGCTTGCTTTATCGTATTTCTATTTCTGACTTTTCCCTATGGACCGCTCCAGAACCGCCTCTTGACCGAACTCAATCGGGCGAGTGGGTGGGAGGTTCGCGCCGCTGATTGGTCGGTGGGCCTTCCAGCAGCCATTGAGTGGCGTGATCTCGTTCTTGCGGGGCCGACGATCGGGACGATTCCAGTTGAAGCCGCGCGGGCAACTGTTGGAGTCTTTCAGGCATTGTTAGGGCGACTGGTAATAGACTACACTGTTCAACTGCCTGGGGCGGCGCAAGCGGGGGCTGGGCGAGCCACGGGATCTCTGAATGCGGCCTCGTGGTCCCTGCTTGGTTCGGTTGCAGTCGACGGCCATCTCCAGCAGATGGATCTTGCGGCAATTTTGAAGCCCTACGTGAGCCGAGGAACTGTCCAGGGAGATTTCAAGCATCGATGGGACAGCACGCAAGACGCCTCTGCTGCTCTCAAAGGGGAAGGGACCGTGAAGGTTGAAGTCAAGGATCTCGTCGTTGATCAGATTGCTGCCGGCGCGGCTTCGATCCCCTCACTTTCGTTCGATCGGATCCAAGCTTCGCTCGCTTGCCGCGGTGGCACATGCGACGTAACGGAATTGAAGGGAGACGGTGTAGATGGATCGTTTACGGCTCAGGGGCGCGTGACGTTGCAACAACCGGTGCAGCAGAGCCTTTTGGATCTCACCGTCACCGTGATTCCCGGCGCTGGGTTTGCCCAAAAGGCGGCGAGCCTCTCGTTGCCGCCTTTTCAACCTGGCACCCCCTTGACCTTCAAACTAGTGGGGCCGATTATGACCGCGAGAATGGCGTTCTAGAGGGGAAAAGCACGTTATTTAGTTTATTTGGCTTGTCTCGTTTGTTTGGTTAAACGAAATGAACCGAATCAACCAAATAAACAAAACAAACCAAATGAACCAAACAAACCGGGTTGGTGTAGAGAGTTATTGATGATTGCTGATTGTGTCGGGCTCGATATCGGACAGACGGCCTTTAAGGCTGTGCGGTTTCGCCGTCGCCTGACCGGGCGCGAGTCGGTGGAATATTTTCACCAGTCCATGCCTCATGGGGGGCAGAAACACACGGATCCGGCGCAGCGATCGGCCATGCTCAGAAATTTCCTCTGGCAGCATGGGTTGTATGGCAGTGGAGAGATTGTCACCGCACTTCCCTGCCAGGATGTGTTTATCAGAACCCTCTCCTTCCCCTTTCGCGATGCCTCCAAGCTGGCGCAGGTCGTCCCCTTCGAAATGGAAAATCTGATTCCCATGCCCCTGGAGGACGTCACCATCGGCAGTCTGTTGCTACCGGCGCGCGAACCTCAGGAAGGGGCTGCGAAAGCCACCGGGTCCGATGTGCTCGTCACCGCAGCGCCAAAAACAAAAATTGCTGAACATTTAGGGTTTATGGCCTCCGCCGACTTGAACCCCTCGGCGATCACCATTGACGGCATGGCCTTGTTTTCTGTCAGCCAGTTTTTAAAAGAGGAAGGAGCCCAGGTTCCCGGCGACATGGCGATTATCGATGTCGGGGCCTCGAAGACAACCTTGTGCCTGGTGCATGAAGGCCGTCCGGTGCTGTTACGGACCGTACTCTGGGGCGGGAATCATCTCACCCTTGCGCTTGCCGTTCGCCATGCTTGCAGCTTCGCCGAAGCGGAACGGCGAAAACGGGCCATGGCGGTACAGGAAGTCGATGCCTGGCTTGAACCAGTCCTCAAAGAGCTACGCGTCTCCCTCCATGCCTACGAAGGCGCGGTCCATCAACGGCTGACTCATTGCTGGGTATCGGGCGGCGGCTCTAAGCTTAGAGAATTGAGCGGACATATGGCGCATCAATTGGGCTTGCTCCCGGTCGGCCCACGACAAGGATTTGGATCGAGTTGTCCCCGCGCGTTTTCCATTGCGTTCGGATTGGCGATCCATCCGAACATCGTCCGCCCCCGCTGGAAGTCGAGGCTGGCAGGATCAGGGCTCGCGCTGGACTTCAAAGCCGGGACCGATGCCGCATCCGCCACAACGGATGTCTCGAAACAGGATCGCCGGCTGGCCCTATGGGGTGGACTTATCCTGGCTGTTCTGGCCCTAGCGGATCTTTCGGTACGCGTCATCCTCAAGGATTCGACGGTTAAGAACCTCAAGCAGGGGCTCCAGGCGCAATACGCGCAAACGTTCGGTCCTGGCGCCAGCCCAGGCGAGGAGTTGGACCAGGCACGCTATCGACTGTCACAGCTGGAAAAAGGTCTCTCGATTGTCGACGGTAGAGGCTACAACGTTCTTGCTGGCCTTGCAGAACTGGTGAAACATGTGCCACCTGGCGTACCGTTTAAAGTACGGGACCTGACGATCGACGGGGCCAGCGTCCATTTGGAAGGTGAAACCACAACCTTCGATGCGGTCGATAAAATCAAGCAGGCTTTCGTGGCGGACGAAACCTTTCAGGACGTCTCCATCAGCGATACCCGTGTCGGGGCTGTGCCGAACCAAGTCGTGTTTCGCCTGACCTATATGGTGCAACGGCCATGATGCAAGCACTCAAAGAACGGTGGCAGCACTTCTCACAGCGGGAGCGCATCATTGTGGCAGCGGGCGGAGGCCTGGTCGCAGTCGCGCTTGTCTTTCTGCTGGTCGTCGATCCGCTCATGACGTCGATCGACAAGCTCGATCGACAGGCAAAACGGAAAGCGAAAGACAGCCATGAACTTGCGCTTGTCGCGCAAGACTATGTCGCCAAGCAGGCGCGCATCGCCAAGCTCGAACAACGTATGCCAATCCCTCCGGCCCAGTTTTCACTGTTAGCCTTCATGGAAGAAGCGACGACGTCAGCGCAGATTCGCGACCGTATCGTCGGCATGCAGCCGCAGGCCCCAATTGTTGCCCAAGGCTACCAAGAGACTTCCGTCGACCTTCGACTGGACGGCGTAACCCTTCCACAGCTCCTCGCGCTGTTACTGGCCATCGAAAAGGCGCCCTATGACGTCCAGGTCCACCATCTGCAGATGAAACCCAAGTACGATAATCCGGTCAATCTCGACGCGACATTGAAAATTGTGACCTATGCGAAGGTCTGATGAACGGGGTATCGCCCTTCTCCTCACCCTCCTGATCCTCACCCTCCTGGTCGCACTGATTCTCGAGTTCGACGCCGAGGCGAGGCGGGAATACCGCGACGCTGCGGCCTTTCGCGACAACTTCAAAGCGACCGTGCTTGCGCGCGCATCGGTGCAGGCAGCCCGTGGCGTCTTGCAGCAAGACTTTTTGAAGGACAAGCAAACGGGACAGTCCTTCGACGCTCCCACCGACTTGTGGGCCTTTCCCATCACGAACTATGCTATCGGCGACGGATTGCTGAATGCGAAGATTGAGGATGAACGGGGCAAACTGAACCTGAACGATCTGGCAGGACTCCCTACAGAGGCCAATGCGAAGAAAATCAGAGTCGGGAAGTTTAAAAAGCTCTTCGAACTTGTGCAGATCAATCCTGATCTGGTAGATGCCATCATCGACTGGGTAGATCAGGACGATATTCCGGAACCATCCGGAGCGGAGAGCCTCTACTATCAAACGCTACGTCCTTCCTACCGGGCAGCCAACCAACCTCTACAGACCCTCTTGGAGTTGCGCCTGATTAAGGGAATGACGCCCGAGATCATGGCAAAACTTTCCAAGCTGGTGACCGTCTACGAGTCAGCAGGTGACAGTATGGTGAACATTAATACCGCAGATCCTCTTGTGATTCAGGCTCTCCATCCCGATATCACGCAAGGCATCGCGGCGGATATCGTCCAAGCCCGCCCCTTCAAGAATAACAAGACAGATGATTTGGATCGTGTGAGTAGTTTTGAGGCTATCGGGAAAACCATCCGACAGCTGTACGACATCAAAAGCGACTTGTTCTTAGCCCGCATGACGGTGCGCGTGAACGAAGTCACCAGGAATGCGGTCGTCATACTCCGGCGCGACCCGAGCAATGGAACAAGCTCAGTTCAGTATTACCGAGTCCTCTAGCCTGGCTGGTTCATTTGGTCTGTCTGGTCTGTCTCGTTTGTTTGGTTTTTTAGTTAAACGAAACAAACCAGATGAACCAAATCAACCAAACAAACCAAATAGACCCTCCCCTGTCCCACTCGTCCTGCCTACTCAAAGTTTTTCGAATCCCCGTCCTAAATTAACAATCCTGTAACACCACTGTCATCTCGCCTTAATAAGGTTGGCCTATCCTTTTGCTCATAGAAGCCAATGGATAATTTCCAATACATACAACCGGAGGTATTTAAATGAGACCACAGTGGTTCGTGACTATTGCCTGCGTGATCGGCCTTGGGCTGATCGTTCAGGCCAACATCGCCCACGCTAAACTTGAAGACATTCTCTACGAGAAAGGCCAGATCACCAAAGAAGAATGGGTCAAGTCAAAAGCCGACGCTGAAAGAGAAGAAGCCATTATTCAACAACGGGCCACCACCCAAAAATGGTATGAAAAACTCAGCATACGCGGCTACACACAACTCCGTTATAATTTCGTCACCGACGATAAAAAACTGGTCAGTGAGTACGATGGCTCCGTCGGCAATAATAAGGGCTTCCAGTTCCGCCGTATCCGCCT
>JANNIV010000241.1:0-4452 GCA_031405355.1 Nitrospira sp. | reverse complement strand
GGGCATGAGCAGAGACGCGTGAACGTCGATTTTCCCAATTGGATCATCGAGTCGCTGGATGCCCAGGCAAGCCGTCTTGGGGTAACGAGGCAATCGATTATCAAGATGTGGATTGCCGAGCGATTGAAGGAAGAAGTGAGGAAAGCCAGCTAACTACGGCGGGAGAATTCTGACAAGCCTCAGGGCACTCAGCAGAGCCAGATACGATGACATCTCAAATCTATCCCCGCAGCCCCAAAGCTCTCCTCGGTGGCATTGCCCACTTGGGGCGGTTTATCGATAAGATTCGTCTGCGGAGCGCAGGGGAGATTCAGGACTACAACTACATCACGGTGGGGTTCGATAAGTATCTGGTCGATTTTCTGCAGATCGATCCGAAGGCTTTTGAGCAGCGGGTGTTGGCCGGTGGGACGGATGAGGAGTTGCTTGCCTGGGTGAGGGCCAATAGTCGAAAGCCATCGGAGCAAGAAATTGTGCAATGGTCGCAGGGCCTTCTGTCATCCGGCCCAAAAGACGATGCAGCGCGTCAGCGTTTTCAGGGACGTCTTGAAGGTATCGCTACAAAACGCGGCGTACCGGTTTCGACTCTTCCCTCAATCTCCACCTGGGCCGATGTGATTGAACTCGACGAAGAACGCCTGTGACTGGAAGGTTCAGGCTGAGAAAAGAGAATCAGTGGTTGGCTCTGACATTGGCGGTTGCAGCAGAGATCCTTTTGAGCGTCGAACTTCTTATCGTGAGATTCTTACGTTTCACGATCCAACGGCGCTGAGCGTCGATGTTGCGTGAGCAGGATGGGCAGGTATTGGGGTCGGCGGTAGGGCTGCGATAAGGTTTGTGACTCGTTCACGGTCTCCCTGACTGTATCGAAGAAACTCCACCCCGAAGTGGCCGTCTTTACACCAGCGAACCACCGATACTTCCACGGCCAGAGGGGTTGGTTCCTGTGCTACAGCAATTTGCAGTGTGAGATAGGCTCCCGCATTCATCACGATGTCGCTGCGCATTCTGCAGCCAGCGGGGGAAAGGTCGAGTAAGACCCCTTCTCCGGTTCCGGTATCGCTTTGGATACTGGCAGGATAGCCGACGGGGACTCGCAGTCGGCAGCGTGGTTGCATCGTCATAATCTCCGTTCATGAGTCTACTTGTAAGTATCGGTACGGGCAACAAAAACTTGATTTGGTTACGATGTGGCGATGAAACGAAACTGAGGGTGAGAGAATTACGCGGCGATTTTGGTGAGCAGTTTCTTTACTTCTACGTGGGCGAAGATCACGTCTGGTTCCCGCTGAAGGGCTTCGTAATAACTCCGTTCGAAACCGTCTCCTTCCTCTGAAGGACGGATGAGGGATCGGGCCTCTATCAGAAAGTGTTCCACCTCAACAAGCGATAGCTCGGACTTGTCATCCAAGAGTTCATCGATGCGAACGATCAGCTGCGATATAGGGTGAAGCCAGGTAAACCAAGGATCGTTCAACACCAAATGCAGCAGCTCGCTGGTTGACTCGATGCGGCCATTGATGCGTTCGTAGGTGACCTGTTCTGCCAGAATGAGAGCTTTGTGAAGGCTCAAGAGGCTGCTCCGCACGTCGAGGATCTTCTCGCGGAGAGCGGAAGACTTCTTGATCAAGTTCTTCTGTGATACGGACGCCATGAAATTACTTTAGCAGGTTATTTTAAAAATGGTGGCCACTATAAATAAAATTTAGTCAGCAGGTTGATTCCTGCTACTGCGTAAATATCGGCACATTCATCCTTGTACTGTAGCAGACTGGTATCGTGTGGGGATAAGAGCGTATGGCTAATGGCGTATAGCTGGAGAGAATGGTACCGAAGACCTTATGGCGTTTAGCTGATGGCCTATGCACGAAATCAGAACGGCCCAATCTCGTGCCATAAGCCATTTGCCATAGGCTCTTTTAATGGTGTTATGCAGCTTCTGTCAGTAAGGTACGCGTGACGTGGAAGTGGGCAAGCAGCACATCAGGGGCTCGATTGAGAGCTTCGTAGTAGGCGCGTTCGAATCCGTCGCCCGCGATCGACGGGCGTAGCAGGAGACGGGCTTCGTTGAATAGGTGGTCGACATTCTCTTTTGTGATATCGAAGGCCTCGTCGTTCAGCAGATAGTCGATCCGGACCAGAATGTCCGACACGGGATGCAGCCAGATGAACCAAGGATCCTTCAGCATCAGTTCAAACAACTGCTCTGTTGAGCCGATGCGCCCATGAATGTGCTCGTAGGTTTTCTGTTCTGCCGCAATGAGCACCAGATGCAGTGCCAGGAGTTTCCGGCGCAGGCCCAATAGCCGATAGCGAAGATGACGCTGGTGTTGAGGCTTCTGCCGCTGCATTAGAGGCCAACCCTGGTTCCAAATATGGCGAAGAGTTCTCCTGTGAGATGGCCGGTATCGGCTGGGTCGCCGGCCTCTTTCCGCCTGATGTAGTCGTTGAGGACGCGCCCGTTGACGGTCCTGTGGACGTGGGGCAAGCCGAGATTCATGTGGTAGCGTTCAACGGCGCCGGCTACACGGCTGATGAAGACCACTGTGCCATCGGGATCCTGGCGTTCGACAATCCCTACGTGCGTCAGCGGATCATTTACCTTGCCATCACCGTTGTAGTCCCATGTGTCGTTGAAGAAGATGAGGTCGCCTGGGTGAGCGACCGGCCCTTGGTGAAACGTGCCCTGTTGCTCTATGTGCGCATAGATGAGGCGGACGCCATTTGCTTCAGGATCGCTTTCGTTGCTGCCGTACAGATCGATACCGTGTCTGAGAAACACCGCACGAGTCACCCCTGCGCAATCGTAAGCAATGCGCCGACCGTTGCTCTCGATCATTTTGGCGCCGACGAGTTTGGCCGCTGTCTGGACGATCGCGCGGCGGCTCGGCGCGCGCTCGACGGATTGGCAACAGGGGCGCTCTATCGAGTGAGTTGTGCGAGTACGTTCGACCTGCGCGGCACAGCCTACGAGCGTCATGGTGGCGATAGTGGTTGTGATGAAGAATAGTCGCATTGTCTCACCGCACGTTGAAAATCCAGAGGAGAGGAATGCTAGCACGTGGCTCGCGCCTCACCAAGAAAAGGGAGCTTTGCTGCGCAGTCAGAGGAGCCGTAAAAGGTAAGACGTGAAAGGTGAAATGTGGGACTGCCGAGGGATTTTCCTACGAAACCTTTCACTTTTCACGTTTCACGGATCGATGGACATCTATCGCATCAGGTCTTGGCGGGGGAACCGAGCGCTTTGTTGATCTCCCGGATGAGGCTCCGTTCGATTTCCGCGATCTCCTCTGCGCTCACACTGAGGATACGTCCACCCTGGGCCAGCTTTTCGAAGTCAGCCTTGACGTTGAGCTTGGTAATGTTCGAAGGGAGTGCATGCAGCGACAGCACGTATTGATTCCGTGAGCCTGGGACTTCAAGCGAGATAGGGGGGGAAACTTTCCGCTCCGTCACGTAGACCGCTTTCTGATCGGTCTTGATACTCACTTTGAAGTGGTATCCGTTGCGGCTGAGGGATTCTTCCACCATCTTGGCGACGGTACTCAAGGGGCGTGGGATGTCTTCAGTCTGGGCCCCCTTCTCCTCGACATGGATATTCTGCGCCGCATGGGCTGCTGCGGTTTTTTGGACGTCGGCGCTCAGTTTTTTTGCCTGGGCTGTTTGTATGGCCAAATTGTCAGCGGCGGATTTGGCCTCGGCTTTGGCGCTTTCGGCCGATTGCTTCGCGTCGCGCAATTCCTGGTTCAGCAGATCGATCTGCTGATGCATGACCTTGTTTCCATCCTGCAGCGAGTTGACCACCGACTCCTGTTTGCTCAGTTGCTTGCGAAGCGACTCATTTTCCGCTTTAAACGGCGAGTCGTCTGGCTTACAACCGCTGGCTGAGATACAGAGCGCGACCGCTCCGATCCACAGGAACCATTGGTTTGAGTGGGTCTTATTGCGCACGTCAGGTCCCTCCATTTGAATTTCAGGATTATCCACGCTTCGCGCCGGCTTGTCCACGCCGGATTCTGTGAATTGACCGTTCTCTCCTCCGGAAGCTATGCTCGATCTCACCGGATGCTGAAAAAGAATGCGGGGTAGCTGGGACGATCCCCGTGCTCGCGCAACGCGCGGCCTCAGAAGGCCCTCGTTGGACGCGCGCAATTGGGATCATCCCAGCCACCCCTTAGAAAGGGTAGTAAGTGCTCACTCTCTTCGGCCTTGCTGAACGGTCTTTTTGAGCATCCGATGGTGGAATGGTTTATTGTGTATGAAGAGAGTCTTTTTGCAGATTTCTACGATGACTCGCTTGGTGGTTTTCATTTTAACGATGCTGCTCATGATGGGTGGCTTCATCGAGGTGCCGGGAACGGTTGTGGCGTCAGACCGGCAGTCTGAGGCCATCCCTGCTGAAGACTATGCCTTATATGACCAAGTGGTGACGAGTAAGTTTCTCACGTCAGC
>JANNIV010000240.1:0-2270 GCA_031405355.1 Nitrospira sp. | reverse complement strand
CACCCCTCGGCTAAGTTCACCCGCATGAGCGAGTCAATTTCTCCAGCGCCGGGAGCGCCATCATCACCTCAACTCTCCTGGTCCGCCGTCAGCCGGCTCATTCGCCTCCAAAACCAGACTGGGACCTGGCTGCTCATGCTCCCGACTCTCTGGTCTTTGGTGTTGGCCGCGCGCGGCATGCCTCCGCTTCGCCTATTCGTGATCTTCGTCATTGGGTCTTTTGTGATGCGCAGCGCAGGGGTCGTGATGAACGATTTCGCAGATCGATCGTTCGACAGGCATGTGGCCCGTACCAAGGTGCGGCCACTTGCGTCTGGTGAACTCAGTGCCACACACGCTGTGCTGGTCGCCGGTCTCCTCCTGTTGCTTGCCGGAATCCTTGTGCTATTTCTTGATCCGCTGACGATCCTTCTGAGCCCGATCGCCGTCCTCTTGGCAGCCATCTATCCCCTAGCAAAACGCGTGATCCACGTCCCTCAGGCCATGTTGGGTATCGCCTTCGGATGGGGTACCATCATGGCCTGGACCGCCTCGCGGGGAGCGATCGACGCGCCGGCCTGGTGTCTATTCACTGCGACAATCTGTTGGGCGATTGGATACGATACGATCTACGCGCTTCAAGATCGGGAAGACGATCGCCGGATCGGCGTGAAATCCTCGGCGTTGTTGTTCGGTTCGTCAGCCTGGATCGCCGTCGGCACAGTTTTCTGCGCGATGCTGCTGCTATTGGGGCTTGCGGGCTGGCTCGCCGGTATCGGTTGGATCTACTACGCAGCGCTCGCTGCCATTGGAGCATGGTGCCTGAGGCAATCCCTACAGCTCAGACAAACCGTGACGACTCCCGCCGCCTTCCACATGTTTCAGCAACATGTCTGGGTAGGAACCGCCGTCTTTATAGGAATGATCGCAGGATTTCTGCTGTAACCGGAAAAAATAGTAACCTGGTTCGTTTGGTCTGTTTCGTTTTTTTGGTTGAGCGAAACTAACCAGATAAACCAAACAAACCAAGTCAACCAAATGAACCGACCGTGCCTCAGGCCTGCTACGTCTACTTTTTCGCTTTCTCTTCCTTGGCCTTTTCCGCTGCGGCTTTGGCCGCGGCAGCCTTTTCCGCCGCAGCCGCATCTGCAGCCTTCTGGATATCTTCCTCGGTCGTCATCGATTTCAACGTCGTAAGGTATATCGTCACGGCCTTGGCATCGGCATCGCTCATTCCAAGCGCCGGCATCCTGGTTTCCGCATTCATCGCTTGCGGGTTCTTCAACCACCGGTAGACCCAGGTCCCATTCAATCTGAATCCCGCCCGATCGAGCGCCGGCCCAACCTTGCCGCCATCGGGACCGATACTATGGCACCCGTTGCACCCATACTTGTTTTCATAGAGCCGCTGGCCAAGGGCCACCGTCTTGGCAAGCTGATCCGGCTTTATCGTGAGATCAGGCCTGGCAACACTTGTACCTTTTCCCGGTCTCGTCACGAGATTCGTCATCGCAGCTTGTGCGGTATCGAGTTCCTTTTTCGCCTTACTCATGGCGGCCAACTCATCGGCATAAGAGGATTCGTCTGGTTCGACGTCCTTCTTGAGCGCTTCACTCTTCTTTTCCGCTTCCTCGCTGGCTTGTTTTTCAGCCGCCTCATAGGCCTTTGTCGCCTGCTCTAAATTCGTTTTTGCAGTGAGGAGCGCCGCCTCTAGCTGTTTCTTCCGTTCCTCGACTTTAAACTCCATCTTTCCGCCATGGAGACCGCGAACATACCCGACAATGGCCCAAATCTCTTCTTCCGATAAGGTGTACTTGAAGGTCGGCATGGTCGGCACGGCAAAGTCGTCGTCGCCGATTTCATCCCCACCTTCAGCCACATCAGTCGTGTCCTTCATGTCGCGTGAAATTGTATTGAAGATGTCCTCGTCTTTAAACGTGCTCATTTCTGACTTGTTCGTGAGATCTTTGGGCTTGGGATCTGGCATCGAGGACCAATTGAATCCTTCGTTCTGCTTTCCACTCTCACCATGACAGTGTGAACAGTAGTGGCCGTAGAGTTCATGGCCCTTCCCCCCCTGCTCACTGGTACAGCCTGCCACGGCAATCAAGGCGCCGACCCAAGCCACTGCTCCCACCACTCCCATTGCGTATAACCGAGCCGCCTTCATGCTGATTGCCCTTTCTTTAGCTTGCGGATCAGAACGAACTGAAATCCGAGAGCCAGGCCCACGGCAATGGCCGCATAGTAATAACCGGTATAATCCGGTGGCGCCTCTGCGCGGAAATACC
>JANNIV010000239.1:0-2122 GCA_031405355.1 Nitrospira sp. | reverse complement strand
ACAATGAGGGGTCAGGTCTTGCAATCCAACATGTCGCGTTGCGTGGTAGGCCTGCTTGACGTTTCGTCGTTCGGCTCTCGTCCGAAGAAAAGAGCATATGGCGTATGGCCAATGGCACAAGCGATACGAAGAAACGTGCGCTTCTTGTCCGTGCTATACGCCATAAGCCATTCGCTATCAGCTCCTATTTCCCGCCATCAGCTATCAACCATTTGCTCTTGATATAGTGGGAAAGACGGTTCAATCCGATTTAAATTTGAGGGAACTGTGCTAAAATCGCCGTCACAATCACTCCGACTTTGACACTCAACGAGGAGCATTCCAATGAGTCGTAAACCTATCAGCGGAGCACGGTCAAAAGTCGTCATTGACGTTCCAGCCGAACTGGACACGATTCTCAAACGCCATCGGGAGATTCCTTGGGCTCGCGTGGCTGAACAAGCGCTTTGGCAGTATGCACGCCAGGTGGCGCTGGCGGATCGGCTCGCATCCCGTAGCGCGCTGACTGAGACTGCGGCAAAAGACCTTGCCCGATCCGTCAAGACAGGGTTGCGGCGCCGCTATGCCAAGGCCTCGAACGCATGAGGCTTGTTCTCGATACGAATATTCTCATCGCCGCACTCATTAAAGACTCCATCACAAGACGTATTCTCCTCCTCCCTGATCTTGAGTTTCTTCTTCCAGCCTTTGCCCTTGATGAACTCGCGAAACATCGAGGAAAAATCGTCCGTGCCGCTCGTCTCAAAGGAGACGAACTCGACTTGTTACTGACGCTTCTACTGACGTCAGTAACGGTCGTTCCCTTTGAGCGTATCGCCCCATACCTTCCAGAAGCAGACATATTGACCGGCGCCATTGATCCAGACGATGTTCCGTTTGTCGCACTAGCGCTTGCAGAAGAGCATGAAGGAATTTGGTCGAATGACCGCGCATTCGAATGCTTGCCAGGAATTCAATGCTGGACCACGACCAGGCTTAAAACCCATTTACGTTTGTGAGGAGACGCGCTTGGCCTCAATAGTTTGTTGATGCTACGGTGCGCTCCTGCAGTGGCAACATGCAGAAAATTGACACGTTAGATCAGGCAGCCACGCAAATTCATTTTTAAGGAGACTCTTATGGCCAAGAAGCTGTCACCACCGGAAATCATGCGGAACCTCACGATCGGATACTGGGTCGCGCGCCTCATTCATGTCGCCGCGAAACTCAAACTGGCCGACTTGTTGAAGAAGGGGCCTCGCACCGTTGAAGATTTGGCGACAGCCGCAGGCGTCCAACCGCAAGCCCTCTACCGAATTCTCCGTGCGCTGGCGAGTGTGGGCGTCTTCGCAGAAACCAAGAACGGACGGTTCAACCTCACGCCGCTCGCCGCAACGCTTCAGACGGGCGTCCCCGCCTCCATGCATGCCTGGGCGCTCATGATCAACGACAACTGGGGCTGGGACGCCTGGAAGGAGCTCCTTCATGGAGCCAAGACCGGCGAGGTGCCGTTTATCAAGGCCCACGGTGTTCCGCTCTTCGAATATTTTGAGAAGCACACCGAGGATCTCCAGGTCTTTGGCGAATCGATGACCAGTATCTCCGTAACTGAGAACCCCGCCATCGCAGCCGCGTATAAGTTCTCCGGAATCCGTACACTGGTGGATGTCGGCGGCGGACATGGCAGCTTCCTGGCCACCATCCTCAAAGCGAACCCGAAGCTAAAGGGCGTGCTCTACGACCAGCCATCCGTGATCGCCCGCGCTGAGAAGGACCAGCACGTGACCGCGAAGGGCATCAAGGAACGCTGCAGGCTCGAATCCGGCAACTTCTTCGAGGCAGTGCCAAAGGGCGGCGATGCCTACATCATGAAGTACATCCTCCACGACTGGAACGACGAGGCCTGCGTAAAACTCCTTTCGAACTGCCGCGCCTCTATGAACGAAAAGGGGAAGGTCCTCGTCGTCGACAACGTCATCGCTCCCGGCAACGACCCAAGCTGGGGTAAACTTCTCGACATTCAAATGCTCATCATCGGAGGACGCGAGCGTACAAAGAAGGAATTCGCCGCGATGTTTGCAGCAGCCGGGTTGAAACTGACCCGAGTTGTGCCGACCAAGGGCCCTCTCAGCATCGTTGAAGG
>JANNIV010000238.1:0-3823 GCA_031405355.1 Nitrospira sp. | reverse complement strand
GGTCCTCGTACAGCTTGCCGGCCTTGTAGTCGACGCAGGCATCGAAGCCCAGCTCCTTCACCGCGTACTCGCACTTCGCGCGACCGCCGGCGATGCCCACGGTACGGCGCGGGCGCGGAACCAGCCATACTCTCCTGCCTTGGTGAGGAGCCGGTATTCCACGTCGTAGGGATCGCGTCGTTCGATATGGGCCGTCACGGCAGCGAAGACGCGGTCGGCATCCTCGGGGTGGAGCCGGGAGGTCCAGCTCTCCAAGACATCGGGGAATTCCTCGTCGGCATAACCCAGCATGGTCTTGAGGCGAGGCGACCACCACACTGGCGTGCACGGAGAACTCCACGGTTCATCGGGGAGCACCTGTCCATCCCAGAAGCCGTCATGGGAGCCTTGGATCACGAGTTCCAAGCGTTCTTCGCTGGCGCGCAAGAGTTGCTGGATACGCATCTGGTCTGTAATATCTCCGGCCAAGCCGACAATGCGATAGGCGATTCCGGAGGAATCGCGGATGGGGAACGCGCGATCGGAGATCCACCGAATGGTTCCATCGGGTCGCAGGATACGATACTGCTCGTCGTAGGTTCCGGTCGTCTGCTTGTCCAGGGTTGCGGAACGGACACGGGCCCGATCTTCCGGGTGGACCGCATCGAGCCACGATTGGGGCGAGGCGTAAAGGCTTTCGCAGGATCGCCCCCAGATTTCTTCATAGCCTGAACTGACATAGAGCATCTGCTGTTTCGCAAGATCGGTCATCCAAAAGACTTCGCTGATATGTTCCGCCAGCTGGCGAAAACGCTCCTGACTGTCCTGCATCGCGCGTTCGGCTTTCTTACGATCGGAAGTGTCGCGAATGATGCCGCTATAGTAGGAGTGATCCATACTTTTCCAGGTGGCCAAGGAGAGTTCGATGGGAAATTCCGTTCCGTCTTTCTTGAGCCCGTGCACCTCAATGACAGACCCCATTGCGCGGCTGTTGCCCGTTGACTGTATCCGGGCGAGGCCTTGCTCGTGAGCCTGGCGGTAGCGTGCCGGCATCAGCAGCGTGAGAGGTTCTCCGATCGCTTCTTCATCGGCATAGCCGAAGAGCGTGGACGCAGACCGATTCCACGAGACGATGCGCCCGCGATGATCGGCCAACACGATGGCATCGGTGGCCGAATCCACCAGCGAACGGAAGCGTTCTTCGCTTTGGCTGAGGAGGTGTTCTGTCCGTTGGACCTTCACGGCGAGTTCCTTGACCCCGATGGCGCGACGGAGCGTGTGTCGAAGTTCTTCCCGATCGTACGGCTTCGTGAGATAGGCATAGGCCCCCTGCGCCAGCGATCCCACGGTGCGATCGGAGGAAATATGGGCGGTCACGATCACGACGGGGAGAGAGGGGTCCAGGCGATGTGATTCTTTCAAGACCTCGAGCCCATCGCCGTCGGGCAGGCCCAAGTCCAGCAAGATGGCATTGAAACGGTGAGCTCGAACGAGTTTGAGAGCGGCGGCAACGGTGCCGGCAACGGTGACGGCGTAGCCATCATGCTGCAGCAAATCCTGCAACCCCATGACGAGATCCTGGTTGTCTTCCACGATGAGAACGGAATAGTCATTCATTGTGGTAGCCATGGAAACCTCTATAGTTTCAATGTGGAATTAGAAATTAGGAATGTGAAATTGGTTTGCACTCCCCAATCCTTCATTTCGAATTGCATATTCCTCATTTCGCATTCCTCAACGTCCTCAACGTCCTCAATGTGGAATTTGGAATGAGGAATGTGGAATTGGTTTGCGCTCCCCAATCCTTCATTTCGAATTCCACATTTCTCATTCCACATTCCTTCGAATCTCACCGTCAGCTCTTCTGGCCAATTCATTCCTCATTCCACATTCCAAATTCCTCATTCTTCTTGGTCGATCCATTCCTCATTTCACATTCCTTAACGTCGAGCCCGTGATGCTGATTCAAGATTTTCGCGAGTCGTCAGGGTGATGCTGCTGAGCAGCCTGACGAGTTCTTGGCACGCAGGTAGGCGCGCCTCCATTTCCACACCATTCGCCAGTCCGGAGTCCCGAATAACCCGGAGCCAATAATGAGTCTCGCGCGCTTCTTTCAATGCGATAGACATCTTTGAGAGGAAATCTTTCTTGCTCTGCGCAGCCATTGCCTCCTCAATGTTTGCCCCGATAGATGTGCCTGAACGAATGAGCTGTTTCGAAAGCACCCATTCCCTTTGATCCAGCTGGAGGCAACGGCCAGTTTTGACTATGCCGACTGCAAAGGCAAAACTCTTTTCTAGAACGACGTTACGTTTGACCGATTCATTCCTCATCCCACACTCCTCATTCCGCATTCATTGCGTCCTCAATGTGGAATTAGGAATTAGGAATGTGGAATTGGTTTGCGTTCCCCAATCCTTCATTTCGAATTCCACATTTCTCATTCCGCATTCTCCTAGTCGACTCATTCCACATTCCTCATTTCAAATTCCACATTTCTTCTAGTCGATCCATCCCACATTCCTCAGTATCTTACCGTGATCCATCCCATCACCCGGCTGCCGATTGTGTCGCCCAACGGATGTTCCTTGTGCGTATCGTTCAACGCACTGAAGGCGGTGAGGGCCACCTCAGCGTCACGCATATAGCCCGCCTCGGCTTTCTCTTGCCAGAACTTGTAGGCCCCACGGAGATTGACCAGATTGTAACTGCCAACGTGCTCGGATGGAGGCACCACTCCAGTGGTTGGTATTGCGGCGAGTGTGGAGAAGGTCGCGGCTATCGGATAGGTGGTTGCCCCGACATGGTGCAGTACCGCTTCTCCACTCCACCCATTGTCCCAGTCCCCCCGCAATCCCACGTTGTACTTGAAGCGGGGGGCTCCTCGTCTCGCAGTCCCTAGAAACGACTGGCCGATCTCCTGATAGGAATAGTTTGCGAACCCGGTCAGCCAGCTCGTGGCTAGGAATTCTACACCGGCCTCACCTCCGTAGATGTCGGCCTGCCCAGGCGCATTGATGAACGTGGCGGTCGTGGCCGACGTATTGCGGTTGGTGACGAGATCCGTAATATGGTTGAAAAATACATCCGCCCTCAGCCGGAGCCGATGGTTGAAGAACCATCCTTGATAGCCAGCATCGTACGAGATGATTTGTTCAGGCCCAAGATTCGGCGCACCCTTCACGACAGTCGTGTTCGTGAAGATAAACGGTACGATGGTCACCGCTCGCTGATCCGCGTGGGTTTCAAAGAGAGTCGGTGGCCGGTACGCGACAGAAGCCGAGGCTCGAAAGGTATGCTCGGGCGAGGCCTGATAGATCAGGGCGACGCGCGGGCTTACCGTGGGATTGATGAAGGTGTCGAGGTCGTAGCGGAGCCCGGCGACCAAAGTCAGCGACTGTGTTGCGCGCCACTCGTCCTGAAGATAGAGGCCCAAGCGGTTTTCCCGGCTGAAGGCATCCGTCGCACTGCTTGAGAGGGAATTGTGCCGGTAGTTGATCCCATAGATCAGCCGATTAGAGGCGCCGAACTCGAGAGCATGCTGCGCTTCAAGGTTGTAGGTGTTGCTCTTAAAGGGCATAACGGAATTTCCGTCCCGATCCGTGAGACTGATGAAGTTTGCAAGGAGTGGATTAAGCATGTTCGTGGGGGAATCCCGGTAGGTCGACCACGACCCGCGAAGAAAAAAGTTCCCGCGCTCGTATGACGCATTGGCGTAGCCCAGTGAGGGGCGAGTCGACACGGACACAGTCTCTCCGATCGGGCCGTCGAATCGATTGACGTCCACAAAGCCACCCGACAAGAGCAGCTTCGCATCGCTCGGCAAGGCGTACTCAGTATGGAC
>JANNIV010000237.1:0-22201 GCA_031405355.1 Nitrospira sp. | reverse complement strand
TTTTCAGATTCGCAGCGGCTTTCTTCGGGTCCCAAGAAAATTTCATGCAGCCATCATAACCGCTCAAGCCTCGGCACGTCTAACGATCCAGTTGACTCGGCTGCGTAAGCTGGCGAAAGCGCGAGCGACGCCGTCCCGTAGAAGCGTCTGCTAGGCCGCTGTTAGCCGGACTTTCCTGACCTTGCCGAGTTTCACATGCTGCTTGGCTTGCCAGAGATCGTAGTTGGACTGCATGGCAAGCCAACTCTCCGGAGAACGGCCAAGCGCCTTGGAAAGGCGTAGCGCCATTTCAGGGCTGATCCGGCTCGTACCCGTAAGAATGCGATTCAGCGTTGAAGCAGCCACACCGAGCTTCCTGGCCAGTTCGCGGCCGCTCAGATTGTTGGGATCCAAATAGACCTGGATAATAAACTCGCCGGGATGGGGAGGATTGTGTATAGCCATTAGAGTGAGATTAAGGGGTTGACCCCTTTGTTTCGTTCACAGGGGTTTCCGGGGAGTCAAACTCCACACATCCAGTCCGCCAGATGGCGTACATTCCGGAGTCTAACGCCGCAAATCAGCCGCGCCGCTTTTTGGCGTCGGCTGGATTTGATTGTTAGGCTTTTTCATTTTGACCTCATCTGCTTGAGTGCTTCAGCCCTCAATGCTTCTTTCTCTTTCAACCAATCGTACTCACAGTAGATAGAGAGCTCTTGCGCACTCATTGGCTGCGCGGTTCTTGATGTATATCTAAACACGCCTTCGCTATCAGGTTCTGAGTAGAGAATTGTTTTTTCGGAGCAATCGGGATCAGACATTTTGATCCGTGGCTTTTCTTCATATCTCAGTAAGACTTCTCGATAGCCGCCTTCAATTGGGCTATTCGGCATAACCATAAAAATTGAGCCGATCGGGGCGCGGAACCAAGTGAGGGGCTCTGTTAAAGAGCCCCAATTTGCTTTGCTTATTACCCTTATCCACTCCTTACCTTCTATTTGGGCCAGTGACTCACTCTCAAACTGGTATCTTGGAAGGCTTGGCAGTGTGAATAAAGCAGCAATGAATGCGAGCGCCGCTATCGCACCAGGATTTGGCGATTTTGGAATGATTTTCTTTATGCCAACGGCAATGAAATATACGACTGCAGCAATTACAGCAATGCCGTAAATCGACTCCAGGAAAAGCCATTTTGCGATAGATATGATGATGTCCATTTTTCTTTTAGCCTAACGTCCGCGGTCACCGGACGGTGCGAGCAACGCGAGCCCGGTCCGATGCACTGCGAAGTTCGACGCCTCGTTGGCGTCAACTCTCGGCCAGCGGCTTGCTATTTCCACAGCCCATACACGGACGCGATTGCGGCTACTATCGCGGCTCCGGCCCCAATGATTGCGGCCCAGGCCCCAATCAGGGTCCACCGCGCCTGTCTCGCGCTCTCTCGTCTCGATATGAGCCTTTGGATGTTGTCCAAGAGAGCCGGGCTTACGCTCACTCCCTGGGCGTGGGCAGCCTTGAAATAGCACCGAAGCTGACACAGGCTTGCTGTATCGAGCGTTCGGTCGGTAATCGCTCGATTGAGATTGACCCAATCGTCATCCGTGTCGGTGCTCATCGCTTCGGCCCGCACGGGTCGATGGTGTCAGGGAAGCAGCGGAACCAAACACGGATCGCGCTCCGGCTTCCGAGCCCGTCTATAAACCCGTCTTCCAGAATCTCGATGTGGCTTTTGCCGCTCTGCATTGCCAACCGCATCCGTAGTTTCCTGTCACACTCTTCACGCGTCTCGACAGCATCGAGAACGGTCCAGCTGGATTTCGTCACGCCCGACATAAGACCTTCCGCCCACAACACCCAGGCGCACTCAGCGGCGACCGAAGCGGTAAGCAGGGTCACGCTCAACAGTACCGCCGCAAGGATACCGACGATTCGCCGCATCAGCGTTCTCCTACTCGGCACATTGAGATCACAGTTGCTGCCGGCTCTTGCCCTTATTGCGAGGGATTCAAAGGGGTCAGACCCCTTTGTTTCACACTCAGAGGGAGCAGGCAGATTGTTCTTTACTGCGCGCATCAAGCGACCACTGCTTTATCGTGGGGACTCTGCGAGCAAGAAGAACGGTCTGCCTGCTCCCTCGCATCCTTCTGAGGCCGCGCGTTGCGCGAGCACGGGAATCGTCCCGGCTACCCCGTCCCCCTTTTCAGCATCCGGCTAGTACTTCGCCAGCCAGGTTCCCGGCGCCCGATAGACAACCGGAACCCCTCGAAACAATCCCTGCGCCAAATCAGCGTTATACCAAACCTCGATACCGATGCCGGTTCCGATCGACATCACGCTCTGCCCTGCCATTATCGCCCCGTACAGGCGAGTAGATCGTTCCGTCCTGATCGCACCAGCCGCATACAGCAGACCGTTGACATGGATACCGGATAATTGTACCGGTACCCTTGCCCCAAGCGACTCTGTCCCAAGTTGAGATGGGCTGAGGGCTGGGACAGATTTCCCTGCTGCGCGAGGTCTGCATACCACATGACCCTGCACGACCAGAAGCCCTTCAAAATAGTCCGTATCCAGAACCAGCGTTCCCATATTATCGGCACGCGGCGATTGCCCATCGACCGTGTCGATGAAGACCAGTCCACGATGGTCTCCGATGATCTGAGATTCCAGCGCATCTGTCGGCGTGATTCCCTGATCCGAGTCCTGGGCTCCCTGTGGATGGAGCTGCCCCATATGATCAAGTCGATAATAGGTTCCCCAGCGCAGTGCGATCCTCTTGATCGAGTCGTAACTCCACTGATCGAGCCTCACCCCAGGCGTCGGATATTGCTGCTGGTGCACATTTTCAGGAAGTGGAGGGTTCGCCCCTTGCCCTGGCGGAGGAGTGATGACCGAGACGGTCCCTCCAATCCAATATTCCGTCCAGCGATCCTGCGCGGACGGCATCTCGTGATATGACTGACCGGTAACTGGAGCCCCTGTGCTCTTGAGGACAAGATCTTCGACTCGCTGCACCGCAAGATCGCCTAATACCCGTTGATCGCCCCAATGGACCATGACGGGAGACTCACCGCCTGGCTGCATGGCGCCGAGAGTCTGTCCAACTTGCACCGCCGAACGAATCGCGGGAATCGACAGAGCCCCAAGCTGAAGCTGAACCGTTCGCGTAACCGGCCGGTGATCGACCGTCGTGGCCGTGACCTCAACCGTGCTCAGCAAGCCTGGCTGCAGAGGACCATACACTTTCAACTTCAATATGCGGCCAAGTCCTCCCAGGGCATTGGAAAATCCGCTGGGCGAATCGTTGAGCGTCTGATTGTCCACCTGGTTTGCCGCATCAAGGAGGATGTCGGGACGGTCAGCGGTCCCGACAAACTGCGAACGCCCCGCTACATCGAAGAACGATGGTCCGCTCGTGAGATCTCCTTGACGCTTCACGAGCAATCCAGCCACCGATGTCGGAGTGACAGTCGGATCGTGGAACCAACTCACCACAACATCCGCCGCACCGTCGGCCAACTGCTGCGCGACGTTGTCCTCTTTCATGGCGCTGACGCCCGATCCATCCTGACCTGCCAGATACAGAGATGTCATGCCGGCGACCCCAAGCAGAAAGATCAGCATGAGCGACGCGAGAAGCACGTGCCCCTCATCGCAACGATTCATGAACTCTGATGCGCGCTGTTCTTCCATCTTCATCTTCTCACTCCCCTAATCATTGGTGGCGCCGCCATTATGTCCTGAGGCTAATTTCTCGAACCGCGCGAATCCCTCGATCGGACATCCTCACCTCAACGACGACCAGCTTGACGAGCGCCGGTTCTGTCACAGCATGCCCCATTTCATTCCAGTAGGAGAACCGAGCCTCCCTGATATCTCCGACTAGGACGCTTGCGCCGCCATCAACCTGTCGCAGCAACCTCAGAACACCCTGATCATCGCGACGGCTGTAGTAGCGGACATGATTCAGGAGGGAGACAGAGGCGCCGGATGGAATTGCCACCGTCAACGGCTGCCTTATTGTCAGGAGATACCGTTGCCCGTCACGAGCCAGGGCCAGCGTCTCGCAGCGCTCGGCCCAACAGGCCACAATGGTCTTCCGATCATCCCATCCTCGCCCATCTTCGACCGGCAGAACCGTGTGGCCGATCGCCGCCGTTGCCGTGACCGTCGTCGAGAGGCCGTGTAGATTCGCCGAAAACGCCACTGAGTCCATAGCTATCGTGGTGAGGGAACCGGACCCGGCGAGCTGCAACTCCTGCTCAAGAACTTCTAACCCAAGGCGAAGATCCTGCTGTTGCGCGGCCTCACGTTGTTGCCTCATAAACTGCTGCTGGAAATAGGACAGGGCTTGAAGCGTCGCGCCCAAGACGACCAACCCGGCCGCCATGGCAACCATCAGCTCAATCAGGCTGGTCCCTGTCTCCGTCCATACTCTATGGCCCATGCCTCTTGTATGATGTCCCGGCCTCATCCTGTCACTCCCGGTGCTGCACGTCACCGGCTCCCAACGAACAGGGGATTGGCCCGCAGAGTGCCGACTCGTATTTCACGCTGGCCCTCACCAGCAGCGTAAACTGCGCGAGCCTCAATCAGAGCATGCCCTGAGGCCGACAGTGAGCCGGCACGGCTTGGCGTCACCATCCAAATCAGTTGAACACCATCCTGGCTCCAACTACCTGAGTACACCCCATCGCCCGCCAACACATCGCCACCTGTTCCATCGTCACGCATAACAAGATCCGGGACACCATCGTGATTCAGATCATCCAGCAAAAGCCGGTCCCATCGCGCAGATCGTTTCGCTTCGATCCGCGATTCCGCCATCGCCAAGGCACGCGTCGCTAAAGTGCCCGTTTGAAGACTTCGTTCTGCCGCCTGAAACGCCCCCATCGCACCGACCAGCCCAATCATTGTCAGCGTCATGGCCACTAGCACTTCGGCAATACTGGCTCCGCCCTCTGTATGACATAATCGATACCGCGTCATGAGACAGACACTCTTCCGGTGATGCTCACAGTGAATGTGGTTTCCCGACCCTGACTATCGCGCACGCGAATGGTTGTCGGGGTCGCTGAGCGACCGCTGGGATGAAACAGAAGTTCAGAGCCGGCGGTTGGCTCCTCGACGACCACCCCCTTGTCCGCATATTGATAGACGTGCAGGACACCTTCGGCATCCGCACGTCGAAGCGTAATCGTACGGCCCTCTCGATCGAATATGACGCGAAGGCGCTCGCGCCTGGCCATCGCCAGCTGTCTAGCGAGCCGGAGCTCCGAAGCAATCTCTATGGTGGCGCTGCGCGCCTGGCCCCTAGCGATTACTGACTGATACCTCGGCCCGGCTAATACAGCCATGATCCCCATGATTGCCAGTACGATGAGCAGCTCCGTCAGACTCCAGCCTTGCTCCCATTTCAGTGATTCTTTTGGCATGCCTACTCTCTAGCAGGACGCTGAAAAAGTCCGCCAGCATCGTTCTCGCATCGTTCAGATCCTCAACGTACCCCAGAGGGTACGCCTCCGGTCTTCACTCGCTGCGGCCTTGCTGGACGGACTTTTTGAGCATCCTGTACGTGGTTCTCCTGTTGTCCTAGATGTGCAGGCCATTGAAACTCCACCGTGCCACAAAAATTTTTCCGCTGCCTGCTAATGGAGGAGTTCCCCTTACGAGGATGAACAGGGTCTCCAAGACCCGTGCCCATGTTGGTCCACACCTAGAGGACTGAATGCTTTGTGAGGAGCGAGAGAGGAATACCTAGCAGGTTCAGGCGGTTTCGCGTTGCCACGAGAAAACATGGAGGCAGAGAAGGCCCTGTGCCGGCCAAAAAAAAGAAGAAAACCTGGAAAACGTCACACTATTAGATACAGGGATCAGCCCGAAGAGATACAGAGAGAATATCAGTAGCCTGGGTCAAGAAGACCTTGATACCAGTCGAGGAGCGGCTGGGCAAAGAACAGGGAGAGGAGGGCCCCCAGCACAAGGAAGGGGCCAAAGGGGATATAGTCATCACGCTTGATGATGCGCAGAGAGATCAAGCTGATGCCGATGATCGAACCGGTGAGCGAGCCGATCATAATGGTGAGGAGCGCCGGCTTCCAGCCAAGAAATGCACCGATCATCGCCAGCAGCTTGATATCCCCACCTCCCATTCCCTCCTTACCGAAGAGATAGGGACTCAGCCACGCCAGGAGCCAGAGGAGACCGCCCCCCAGGGTTAGACCGACCACAGAATTGATTATACCCACCGGCAACACAGTCACTGCGCCCAGAAGTCCGACCACCATTCCTGGCAGGGTAATGACATTGGGAATCATCTTATGGGTGAGATCCGTTCCTGTCACCACGACCAACGCCGAAAACAGCAAGGCATAGAGGGCTGCCGGCCAGGTTGGGCCGAAGTACCATAAGATCGTGAGATAGCCGAGGGCGTTGGTGGCTTCGACGAGTGGGTATCTTATTGAAATCGGCGCGCGGCAGGCCCGGCAGCGCCCAGCAAGCCACAGATAGCTCAGCAGAGGGATATTGTCGTAGAACCCAATAGGGTGAGCACACGAAGGGCAATGGGAGCCGGGCCAGACGATCGATTCACCTCGTGGCAGTCTGAAGATGCAGACATTGAGAAAACTGCCGATCAGCGCGCCAAGTATCCCGACTACAAGATAAAGAGACCATTCATGCATAATCGACTTGGGAGCAGACTCCGGCTTGGAACACCCAAGTCGCTCTATATGCCAAATGAAATAAATTAGGTAGCTTCACTGAAACTGATCTCCGATAGTTTACTTATGGCGAGAGAGTTCTTATAATTGTTGCCCGCTGAGCAAGGGCTTGTTCTGGTCCTTACTTCGTGACGGTGAATTATACCGTACTATTCTATTGGTTAAAGGAGAACATGATAATGGCACGGACTACGAAGACGAAAACCAAACCTTCCCTGGCCAATCTGACCCCGCCACCCCGTAAGAAGCGTCCGGAATCGCTCACCAGCCGGGAAAAAGAGATTCTCGAACTGATTTGGTCCGGGTTCAAAAACAAGGAAATCGGTCAACGGCTCAAGATCAGCGTCAAGACCGTCGAGGCGCATCGAGCCAACATGATGAAAAAGATGCGCGTGTCGAACACGGCTCAGTTGCTCAAAACCGCGATCCAAGACGGGACGATCAAGATTCGCTAGCCTGGATCATTCATGAATACCGTCGCGAGGCGTTCGAGACCGAAGCCCGCCGAGGCTTCTCACAAGTAAGGCCGACGTAGGCATACTTACAGTCCGTCGAGGAGGCCGAACGAGAAAAGCCCCGCCGGACGAGAGGATCGAACGACGTAGCAGGTATTCATGAATGATCCGGGCCAGGCTTCGCTTGAGGTGCGACGCTTTTGCGGCGCTGGCGAACCGCTTCGAACAATGTGACGGCTGCTGCGGCTGAGACATTCAGCGACTGTATGTGCCCTTGCATCGGAATCCTGATGCGGTCATCGCACTCCCCCAACACACCAGGGCGAAGGCCTTCTCCCTCCCCTCCTAATACCAGCGCAATCGGCCCGGTCATGTCGATGTCTGTATGGAGCTTCACTGACTGGGGATCCACACCATAGACCCACAGGCCGGCCTCTTTGAGATCCTGAATCAGACGAATCAGATTGCTCACGCGTCCGACTGCAATATGATCAATCGCTCCAGCCGATACTTTTGCCACCACTGATGTCAGGCCGACTGCGCGGCGTTCCGGGATGAAGACCCCGTGGACACCAGCCGCTTCGGACGTCCGCAAGACCGCTCCTAAGTTGTGCGGATCTTCGACCCCGTCAAGGAGCACGAGAAATGGTTTCTCACCTCGGGTCTTCGCCCGATCGAGAATCTGCTCCATCGTGTCATAGGATTTTGCGGCGATGAGGGCGATCACACCCTGGTGGTGCCCACCAGGCGCCAGACGGTCGAATGCTTGCGGCGGCTCGATATGGACAGGAACTCCTTGCGCCTTCGCCAGTTGGACGAGGTCATGGAACTGCCGATCGGTGCGGAGGACAAGAAGCCGCTGCAAGGGCCGCGTGACGGCCCTCAAGGCTTCACGCACAGCGTGGAGCCCGTAAATCAGTTCCGGCTGACTATCGCTTCCACCGGCTGGTGCCGTCGGGCTTGTCCTCGATGAGGATGCCGTGGGAGGCGAGGAACTGACGAATCTCGTCGGCCTTCTTGAAATCTTTCTGTTTTCTGGCTTCATCGCGTTCGATCCGCTTCCCTTCAATTTCTTCATCGGTCAAAGCTGGCACAGTTGACTGCTGCACCCTTAAAGGTAGAGGTGAGCCAGGCTGACTCACCTCCATAACCCTGGACCTCGGAGAAGATGGGTTCTCCATCCCCACGGCCTGACCGATTGGCTTCTGGCCAAATTGCCACTGCTCAAGCCGGAGCAACCCTAGCACATCGCCCAGCGAACGAAACTCCTCTCTGACGATCTTCCTCGCCTCGGTCGAAAGACCTTGGTTCAGCAATTTATTGACGTCGCTTTTCATTCGCTGAAGCTCAGCAATGGCCACTGATGTGTTGAAGTCGTCGTTCATTGCCTCAAGAAATGCGACCCTGCATCGCTCAATCACTTCCATCAGCCCCTTGTCAGCCATGGTTCTCTCTTCAGACTCTTTTAGTCGCTTGAACAGATCATAGAAGCCGTTCAACGCATTCTTCGCTTCCTCTATACTCTTGTCTGAAAAATCCAATGGGCCGCGGTAATGGGTTCCGAGGAGGAAATACCGCAACATCTCCCCAGTTTCCGCTTCAGGCCATTTGGACTTCTCGAAGATTTCGCGAATCGTGAAGAAGTTCCCCAGGGACTTGGACATCTTTTCCTGGTTGATCTGCACGAACCCGTTGTGGACCCAATAATGCGCAAACTCTTTTCCGGTGGCGCCACAGGATTGAGCAATTTCGTTTTCGTGGTGAGGAAAAATAAGATCCATTCCCCCGCCGTGAATATCGAAGGTCTCACCCAAATGGCGCATGGACATAGCCGAGCATTCGATGTGCCAACCGGGGCGCCCTGGACCCCAGGGACTGTCCCACGAGGGCTCGCCAGGCTTGCTGCTCTTCCACAGCGCGAAATCCATCGGGTGGCGTTTTCGTGCATCCACCTCCACCCGCGCGCCGGCCTGCAGATCCTCGAGCTTGCGTTTCGAAAGACGGCCATAGGCCTGATATTTCTCGACCTGAAAATAGACATCGCCGTCCACTGGATAGGCAAAGCCCTTCTGAATCAGCGTCTCGACCAGCTTGATGATCTCGGCCATATGCTCAGTCGCTTTTGGCTCGTTCGTCGCCCGCCTGATTCCGAGCTTCCCCATATCCTGATAATAGGCCTCGATGAACTCGGCGGTGATCGCGTCGCACGATACGCTTCGTTCATTTGCCCGCTTGATGATCTTGTCATCGACATCGGTGAAGTTCTTGACAAATTCAACCTGATATCCGCTGAACTCGAGATATCGTCTGATTACATCGAACACGAGCGCGCTGCGCGCATGGCCGATGTGGCAATAGTCGTAGACGGTCACGCCGCAGACATACATACGAACGGTCTTCGGCTGGAGCGACTGAAACGGCTCCTTTTTCCCTGTGAGGCTGTTGTAGATCGAGAGCATGGGCTGGTTATAACCCCGGAGTGATGCGACGCTTCGGCCAATGGGACCAGAGAAAATAACCCACGGCGAGCGCCAGGCAGATGCCGATCACGATGTCGAACTGATGGAAATAGTCTCTCAGATGCTCCCACTGCTCTCCCATTTTCACACCGATATAGGCCAGCAGATAGCACCAGGGCAAGGCGCCGAGAAAGGTGTAGAGCATGAACCGATAAATATTCACCCTGGCAATGCCAGCCGGCAACGAGATGAAGGTCCGGACGACCGGAAGCATCCGGCTGAAAAATACGGCGGCATCGCCATATTTCGCGAACCATCGATCCGCCATTTCAATGTCTTTTTTCGACACCAGCACATAGGGTCCATATCGCTCGACAAACGGACGCCCGCCCCACACACCGGCGTAGTAGGCGACGACCGACCCGGCAACGTTCCCAATAGCCCCGGCTAATGTCACACCCAGCATCGTGAACTGTCCCGTCGCCACGAGATACCCGGCAAAGGGCATGATGATTTCGCTGGGCAACGGGATACAGGCGCTCTCAATAGCCATGGTGATGAAAATGCCGGTGTAGCCGAAGGTCGAGATCATCGACACGATAAACCGGCTGAGCTCCGTAATGATCGCTTCGATCAAACTCCCCACAGACCCTAACTCCTCTGCTTGCCCTTCGACTTCAGTAATACAGCCATCCGGCCCATACCTTGTCGTCGTCCCGTTTCCCACTTTCGGAATCGATCCAACACCCCATGGTTCGTCGTATCGAGGTGAATAGGGGTGAGCGAAACCGCCCCCTGCTCAAGCGCCTCATGGTCGGCATCCTTGCTGCGGCTCCACGACACACGGGTTCCGGCAATCCAGTAGTAGGTCCGGCCATGCGGATCGATCTTTTCAATGATCGGATTGTCGAAGCGCCTGCGGCTGAGACAGGTGATTCGAACTCCGGTGATCGAGTTGAATGGCCGATTGGGGATATTCAGATTCACCAGTGTTTCGTCCGGCAGACCTTCTTTCAAAATCAAGCGCGCGATACGAACGGCATACCGAGCGCCGGCGTCAAAATGAAAATGTTCCTGCCCCTCCTGCGACACGGCCATCGATGGCACACCGAGAATCGTTCCTTCCATCGCTGCCGAGACAGTCCCGGAATACAACACATCGTCGCCAAGATTTACGCCTTTATTGATTCCCGACACGAGGAGATCGGGTGGTGCCGGCAGAAGTTTCAATACGGCCAGATTCACGCAATCGACCGGCGTGCCGCTGACAGCGTAGACCCTTGTCCCACACTGTTGCACTCGCAGCGGTTTATGAAGCGTCACCGCATGCGCCGCCGCAGTCCGCTCACGATCCGGCGCGACCACCCATACCTCTCCCACTTTCGACAAAGCTTTGGCGAGCGCCGTCAAACCAGGCGAGTGAATCCCATCATCGTTCGTAACCAATATGCGCATGGGTTCGTCAGGAACAAAAAGAGCTGCCCAGGGCAGCTCCAGCAACCAGGCTGAGGTTAAGGTTGAGTGTGGAGAAACGGTTTGGTTCCTCTGCCCTCGTACTATCCCTTCACCTCACTTAGCCTTAACCTCAACCTTCTAAGAAATTGGTCGGGGCGAGCCGATTTGAACGGCCGACCACTCGCACCCCAAGCGAGTACGCTACCGGGCTGCGCCACGCCCCGACATGCTCTATTCAATTTCACCGTCGCCCGCATTGTCTCCTTGGAAGCGGCTGGAATGCAACCGGTTCACAACAGATGCGCGGGACCGTTGTCAGTCGGAATGCGACTCCAACACTTTGAGAATCGCCTGGAGATTCCCCCGCAGCTTCTGCGCGAGTTCTTTGGGGCCCACCCGTTGGTGTGCGACCCGGCCTCGCCTGGCCCAATACCGCTTGACACCTGCAAGCGTATGCCCTTCTTCATAGAGCATCCGCTTGATCTCCAATACCGTTTCGACTTCTCGTTTGACATAGAGCCGCTGATTTCCACGGCTTTTCTTCGGCTTGAGAAACGGAAATTCCGACTCCCAAAACCGCAACACGTAAGCCGGCAGCTTGGCAATCTGGCTGACTTCGCCGATTTTATAAAAAACCTTGCTGCCCAGCCTGGGCTCGTTCCCCATGACCGGTCCTCGTGGTGGGATGAGTTAAGGTGATTGAACGAACTATGAATTGACGTACTTCTTAAACACTTGACTGGGACGAAAGGTCACCACACGGCGAGGCGTGATTCCTATTTCTTCTCCGGTCCGAGGGTTCCGGCCCTTCCGCGCCCCTTTGCTGCGCACCACAAAGTTTCCGAATCCGGCAATCTTGACCGACTCTCCCTTATGCAACACTTCTTTCAACATATTCAGCACAAGTTCGACAATATCCGCCGCTTCGTTTTTTGAAATACCGACCTGCTTGTAGATTTCGTTCGCGATATCTGCCTTTCGCATGCGTTCCCCTCCGACAACCGCACAAACTTCTTGAATGACCGTCTCTGTACCGACTTCGAACGATTAGCAGTTTTGCTATAAGTTACGTGAGGTTATACGACCTGTCAAGAGGAAAGATGTCAGATCGGATGTCCCACTCATTCGTCTTTGACAAGCAACTTGTACTCAATGCTGTCCGCCAGCGCTTGCCAGCTCGCTTCCATGATGTTCTCGGACACGCCGACAGTGCCCCATTTATCCTTATGATCGCCTGATTCGATCAGTACCCGAACCTTGGACTCCGTCCCGCGATTGGCCGACAGTACTCGCACTTTGTAGTCGAGCAGTTTGACTTCTTGGAGTTGAGGGTAGAACTTTTCCAACGCTTTCCGCAGCGCATGATCGAGCGCATTGACCGGACCGTCTCCAACTGCTGCCGCATGTTCCACTACTGCACCGACCTTGACCATCACGGTGGCCTCCGAGGAGGAAGTTCCATGATCTTGTTTTTTTTCGACAATGACCCGAAAGCCCAAGAGTTGGAACGATGGCCTGTGTGTTCCCATCGCTTTCCGCATGAGCAACTCAAAGGAGCCTTCCGCCGCCTCAAACTGGTAGCCCTCGCTTTCACGCTCCTTCAAGGTATCGATCAGTTCCTGCAACTTGGCGTGCCCCTTGTCCAATTTGATTCCATAGGCCTCGATCTTCTCCCGCAACCCACTCCGACCCGCCGCATCCGACACCAACACACGCTGGCGGTTGCCGACCAACTCCGGGGTCACATGTTCATAGGTTGCAGGATTCTTGAGCACCGCATGGATATGGACCCCACCCTTGTGGGCAAATGCCGAATCGCCCACATAGGGCTGGTGCTTATTGGGCATGAGGTTCGCGATCTCCGTCACGAATCCCGAAACCCGTTTGAGATGGCTCAAACGGTCTTTCAACACCGGACGTTTCATCTTCAGTTCAAGATTGGGAATAATCGAACAGAGATTGGCATTGCCGCACCGTTCGCCGATCCCGTTAATCGTCCCCTGTACTTGCACGACCCCGGTTTCGATCGCCACCAGCGAATTTGCGACGGCCATTTCGCAATCGTTGTGGGCATGAATCCCCAGGGGTACCGCACATTCCCGTCGAACGATCCGGCAGATATCTTTGATTTCCCAGGGCATCGATCCGCCGTTGGTGTCGCAGAGAATCACCCGTTCGGCTCCGGCCGCAACGGCGTGACGAATGGTCTCCAGCGCGTAGTCCGGATTGGTCTTGTATCCGTCGAAGAAATGCTCCGCATCGTAGAACACCCTCCGGCCTTTCGAACGAAGATGGGCCACGGAATCGCTGATGAGTTCGAGATTCTTCGCCAGGGAAATGCCGAGCGCATCGGTGACGTGCAACGACCAGGTCTTTCCGAAGAGCGTGATGATCGTGGTCTCTGCCTCAAGCAATGCCCGGATATTCGGATCCTTCTGCACCGCGTTGCTCGATTTTCTCGTCGCCCCGAATGCCACCACCGTTGCCGTCTGCAATGGAACGGTTTTGATCATCCGAAAGAACTCGATGTCTTTCGGGTTCGCCCCGGGCCATCCGCCTTCAATGAACTGCACCCCCAGCCCATCCAACTGTTGGGCGACCCGAACCTTGTCTTCAGCCGAGAAACTGACATCTTCGGCCTGGGCTCCATCCCGTAAGGTCGTGTCATAAATCTCCAGCGTGGCAGGCCGGGCGGCAGACGGAGGAGCGCCTGACGGCACAGCGCTGAGCGGCTGGCCTTGCGAGGATCGTGGTTGTGTAGATTTTCGAGCCATAGAGGAAACGATACCAGGAGCGGGACAACCCTGTCGAGACTCACCTCGCCGAAATCCGCTATTTCACACTCCGGTCCCCTGCCGGCGACTGATCCAATCCAAACGCGTTATGGAGCGAGCGCATCGCGAGTTCAACATACTTTTCATCGATGACACAGGAGATCTTGATCTCCGACGTGCTGATCATGAGAATATTCACGCCTTCCTGCGATAAGACTTCGAACATCTTGGCGGCGACTCCTGAATGGGAACGCATCCCAACGCCGACCAGCGAGACCTTTGCAATCGCCTCGGTTACGGCAACCGATTTGGCCTCGACACTTTTCGCCACGTCTTGAATCAGCGGCAGGGCTTTCTTAATGTCTGCCCGTGGAATCGTGAAGGAAATGTCCGTCAGGCCCGACTGACTCATGTTCTGGATAATCATGTCGACATTAATGTTAGCCTTGGCCACCGGCCCAAAGAGTTTGGATGCAATGCCCGGTTTGTCCGGCACACCCACAATCGTGACTTTGGCTTGGTTTCGATCGCCGGTGACTCCCGATACCGCAACCGCTTCCATATCCTCATCTTCACGTGTCACGAGCGTCCCCTTTCCTTCTTTGAAGCTGGAGTTCACCTCCACCGGCACGTTGAACTTTGCGGCAAATTCGACGGAGCGGCTCTGCAGAACTTTGGCGCCCAAACTGGCCATTTCCAGCATTTCCTCATAGGAAATTTTTTCGATTCGTCGAGCCGCAGGCACAATGTTGGGGTCCGACGTGTAGACACCGTCGACGTCGGTAAAGATGATGCACCGATCGGCCTTAAGCGCCGCCGCCAATGCGACGGCTGTGAGATCGGAGCCTCCGCGCCCCAACGTCGTGACATCCGATTGCTCGTTGATCCCTTGAAAACCGGCAACCACTGGAATGACCCCGTTGAGCAGAGCCTCGCGGATTCGATCAGCGCTCACACGGGTGATACGCGCTTTCGTATGGGCACTGTCGGTCATGATCCCGACTTGGCGTCCCGTAAAGGATTGCGCATCGAGTCCCCGCGCCCGCAGGGCCATCGCCAGCAAGGCGATGGTCACCCGCTCTCCGGTCGACAGCAACATGTCGAGTTCGCGATCGTCCGGCAGCGGCGCGACTTCGTTCGCCAACCGAAGCAATCGATCCGTTTCTCCGCTCATCGCGGACAGGACAACCACAATGCGATGGCCATCTTGATGAGCCTTCTCGACGCGGTCCGCCACACGGTGAATCCGCTCGACCGTGCCCACCGATGTCCCCCCATATTTTTGGACAATCAGCGCCACGACCGTCAGGTTCCTTTTGCGAACAGTCGTACAACGAACTTCGTCGCATCGCGAGGAGGCACGACCGAGGCTCTAGCATCGGCTTCGATAAATCTCCGTGCGGCCTCAGCAGCGGGGGCCGCCGCACTATCACGATAGGCAAAGAACCCAGGACCTTCTGCCTCCTGACCATGATGCACGTTACCCGAGTCGCAGACGGCCACGATGCGATAGGTTCCTAATTTGGCCAGTCCTTCGAGTAGCGGCCCCACCAGCTCGCGATCGACCGCTTCAATCCCCTTCACCTTGGCCGCGACATCCCCCCCGTAGACAACCTCGTCCGGTAACTCCACATGCACGTAGGCAAAATCATGTTTCTTCAGTTCGTCCAGGGCAACCGCCGCGTGAGTACGAAGATCCGCACCGGCCAATCTCGCGCCGTCCACGGCTTTAAGCCCGGCCATGATGCCGAGTCCGCGATGGACATCGTTCGATGAAACCACCACACCGGACATTTTCAATCGCTCAGTGAGGCTTGGCCAGAGAATGGCCTTGCCTTGGCCCCAGAGCCAGAGACAATTGGCCGGCTTCTGCCCAGCTCCCGACCGTTCATCGTTGAGGGGATGATCGCGCAAGATCTGAAACGAAGCGTCCATGAGTTTCCAAAGAAAGTCGGACCCATCCCCCGTCGGCAATACATCGGCGATCGGCCGACCAACCAATAATTGTGGGTCTGTACAAACCGCTCGCGACTTCCCGCCGACCCATACCATGAGATGTCGGTGGCCTAAGCCTTGGTAGAACTGAATCATCTCAGACCCGAGCTGCTCATTGATCGCCTCAATCACCTCGCGGGCCTCTTCTGTCGAGATCAGGCCCGCGGTCGCATCATCCATGACCACGTGTGGTCCGAGCTTCTTGATCTCGTTCAGTCCGCCTTTACTCATAGAGTGGGCGTCCGCCCGCAGCGTGACCATCGTACAGCGATAGACCACATCATGCTCACCGATGGCCACCCCCAAACTGGCAGCTTCGAGCGGACCGGGTCCCTGGTAGTATTTCTTGGGATCGTACCCGAGTATGGCGGTTCCCATCAGACCGTTTCCCTGCCGCACATTCTCAGGTGCCGCGGCCAAGAGCCCAAGCTCTCCACCTTGCGCAAGGCGATCCAAGCAAGGGGTCGAAGCCGCCTGTAAAGGAGTCCGCCCGCCTAATTCCTTCCGAGGTTGGTCTGCCATCCCATCGGCATGGAGAATCACATGTTTCATAGAAGCCCTGCGCTCATTGTGTCTACACCCTTAAAAGACGAGCGACATCCTCCCGCGTCGCTCTAACGGTTTTCGGTTGGGTCGATACGCTGATGGCTGTGTCGGCATCTTTCAATCCATGGCCGGTCAAGGTGCAGACCACTACCTCGCCTTCACGCAACCCACCCTGCTTGCTCAACTTCATTACGCCTGCAACCGAAGCGGCCGACGCCGGCTCGCAGAAGACCCCTTCCGTCGCCGCCACCGCTCTATAGGCCTGGAGAATCTCTTCGTCGGTCACCGAATCGATCGCGCCCGCAGATTCCTTCACGGCACTCAAGGCTGTTTCCCAGCTGGCAGGATTGCCGATTCGGATCGCCGTGGCCACAGTCTGCGGATTCTCCACAATGCGGCCAAGCACGATGGGCGCGGCGCCAGCCGCTTGAAATCCAACCATGCGAGGCAGCCGCGTGGATTGATTGGCCGCACGATACTCCCGGTACCCCTTCCAATAGGCGGTAATGTTGCCGGCGTTCCCCACCGGCAACACATGAACCGTCGGGGCATCGCCGAGCTGATCGCAGACTTCCATCGCGGCGGTTTTCTGCCCCTCGATCCGATAGGGATTGATCGAGTTGACCAGCTCGATGTGGTAGGACACAGACAGTTCTTTGACGATGGTCAAAGCCTGGTCGAAGTTTCCTTCAATCTGGATCACTGTGGCTTGATGCATCATGGCCTGGGACAGTTTCCCCATTGCAATCTTCCCGGCAGGAATCAACACATAAACCGCCAGGCCCGCCCGCGCGCCATAGGCTGCCGCGGAAGCGGAAGTATTTCCCGTAGAGGCGCAGATCACCGCCTTGGCGCCGGACTCAACAGCCTTTGAGATGGCCATCGTCATGCCGCGGTCCTTGAAGGATCCCGTCGGATTCATGCCTTCGAATTTGAGATAGAGATCGATGCCCGGGGCGATCTGTTTCGCCAACCGCGTCGCCTTGATGAGCGGCGTGTTGCCTTCCCCCAGCGTCACCACAAGGGTCTGGTCAGTCACCGGCAGAAACTTTCGATATTCTTCGATCACACCATGCCAGCGATTCATCGCATTACTCGTCCTTACCCTCGACCCGGATCAAGGTGGTGGGCTCGGAAATGAAGGCCATGCGATTGATTGCGCGCAATGCCGTTTGGACATCGCGCTCCATGGCGGTATGGGTCTTGATCACGACCGGAACCGTCTGCCCTTCGCGGCGCCCCTGTTGGAGGACGGACGAGATACTGATGCCACACCGGCCCAACTCCCCTGCAATTTGCGACAAGACGCCGGGGCGGTCCAATACCATAAACCGGAGGTAGTAGAGCGAACTGATTTCTTCCATCGTCCGCATCCGAAGCGGCCGACGCTGGTCCTGCCGGAACGAAGCAGGTGGCACTCGCCCAACCGCGCCTTTCAACAGATTACGCGCAATGGCAACGAGATCGCCGACCACCGCACTGCCGGTCGGCATAGAGCCGGCACCCCGGCCATACAGCACCACATCGCCCACGGCATCGCCGACAAGTTGAATCGCGTTGTAGACTCCTTCGACCTGGGCGATTGGAGACGAGGACGGCAGCATCGTGGGGTGCACTCTGGCTTCAACTTCGTCACCGACCAGCTTGGCAATGCCCAGCAGCTTGATCGTACAACCGAACTCTTTGGCGTACGCGATATCGAGCGGCGTGATGTGGGTGATCCCCTCGGTATATACCTCTTTCACATTGACCGGCGTTCCATAGGCCAATGCCACCAGAATCGCCAGCTTGTGCGCCGAATCGATACCGGCTACATCGAATGTCGGATCCGCTTCGGCATACCCGGCCTGCTTCGCTGCGTCGAGTACCGCCTCAAAACTCTGGCCTTCATGGGTCATGCGCGAGAGAATGTAATTGGCTGTCCCGTTGATGATCCCATAAATGGATTGGATGGTGTTGCCTGCCAACCCTTCCCTCAAGGCCTGGATGACGGGAATCCCTCCGCCCACGCTCGCTTCGAAACCGAGGTCGACGCCCTTGCTGGAAGCCGCGGTAAATATTTCTTCTCCGTGTAACGCGAGCAAGGCCTTATTGGCAGTCACGACATGTTTGCCTGCCGCAATGGATTCCAGAATAATACGCTTGGCAATATCGCAGCCCCCGATCAACTCCACGATGATGTCGATCGACGGATCGGCGAGAAGCTGCTTCGCATCGGTCGTGAGGAGGCCTGGCGGCAGGGTAAGACCGCGGTCCCGTGTCACATCGAGATCTGCAATCCGGACGATCTCGATCGGCACTCCGACCCGGCGGCTGATCAAGGCGGCATTCTCCAAGAGAATCTTCGCAACGCCCGTTCCGACCGTTCCGAATCCAATAATGCCGACGCCCACGCGCGAAATCACTCTTCCGCCCCCTCAAGCTTCAGCGCCTTGCGAATGCCTCGCACGGCTTGCCTTGTGCGATGTTCATTTTCAACGAGGCCGAACCGCACATATTCATCCCCGCCTTCACCGAATCCGATCCCGGGAGACACGGCCACTTTCGCCTCGCGGAGCAGAAGCTTCGAAAACTCCAACGACCCCGAAGACCGATAGGGCAACGGGATTCTGGCCCAGACAAACATGGTCGCTACGGGCTTGTCCACCTGCCATCCAATACGATTCAGCCCGCTCACCAACACATCGCGACGCTTCTGGTAGCGCAGCACCGTCTCCTTCACACAGTCTTGCGGCCCATTGAGGGCAATGACGCTGGCAATCTGAAGAGGCTGGAAAATACCGTAGTCGAGGTAACTCTTGATCTTCGCCAGGGCTCCAACAACCTCGCGATTGCCGCAACAAAATCCCACGCGCCAACCGGGCATGTTGTAGGCCTTGGAAAGGGTATAGAACTCGACGCCGACATCCTTCGCCCCGGGAGCCTGCAGGAAGCTCGGCGCCTTATACCCATCGAACACCAAGTCGGCGTAGGCCAGGTCGTGAATGACGATCACGTTATGCTCTTTGGCAAAGGCGACGATCTTCTTGAAAAATCCGAGATCCACCACAGCGGTGGTAGGATTATGCGGAAAATTGATGACCAAGATCTTCGGCCTTGGGAACGTCTGGCGATAGACTCTCTGTAAATCGTCGAAGAAGTCACTGTCCGGGCGTAACTCGACCCCGCGGACTTCTCCGCCCGCAATGATGAAGCTATACATATGAATGGGATAGGTCGGCGTCGGTGTCAGAACGACGTCGCCGGGGCCGATCAAGGCCAGAGCCAGATGCGCCAATCCTTCTTTGGAGCCGATCGTAACAATGGTCTCGGTCTCAGGGTCCAGATCGACATCGTAATTCCGCTTGTACCATCCCGTGATCGCATGCCGCAGTTTCGTAATCCCGCGCGAGGCTGAATAGCGATGATTTTTCCCCTTCCTCGCTGCCTCGATCATCTTCTCGACGATATGGCTCGGCGTCGGTTGGTCAGGGTTTCCCATTCCGAAATCGATAATGTCTTCGCCCTTCTGACGAGCCTCAAGCTTGAGGCTCTGCACCTGGGCAAACACATAAGGCGGCAGCCGTTTGATGCGATAAAATCCGTCGCCGAATCCCACGAGATCCCCTGTCAGTCATCCTCACACCGAGCGGAAGCAATCGAGTGATCGCCCTCCACCGCATAGGGGGCCTATTCTAATGGCGCGGAGCATATCTAGTCAAATTATGTCGTGATTCTGTGGGGTTCGGCATCTCGACCCTTTGGAAGGACTGGGACAATCGGCCACCAACTCCCCCACCCAGTCCTTGCCCCTCCCAGTCAATTTCTGTTACAACTGCAACGCCTTTCGCACTCATCGCGCAGCTCAGTTTCTCCTTGCTCCACATGACAGAATGGAGGGTCCGTGCCACGACTTGGGGTGAACATCGACCATGTGGCCACGTTGCGGCAGGCCCGTGGTGGAACAGACCCGGACCCCCTTGCCGCCGCCGTATTAGTGGAATTAGCAGGGGCCGATGGTATCGTCGTCCACCTCAGAGAAGATCGGCGTCATATTCAAGACCGTGATCTTCGCCTCTTGCGGGAACTGATCCACACCAAGCTCGATCTGGAGATGGCCGCCGACGAAACGATGGCCAAAATTGCCATAGCTATCAAGCCGGACCTCGTCACACTCGTCCCGGAACAGCGTCAGGAACTCACGACTGAAGGGGGCCTGGACGTAACCGGCCATAAAGATCGTATCCAGCAGATCGTGAGTATGCTCCACGAGGCAAACATTCCCGTCAGCCTCTTCATCGAGCCGGATTTGGCCCAAGTCAAAGCTGCTCACAGAGTCTCAGCCGATTTCATCGAACTCCATACAGGCCGCTATGCAAATGCCAAACGTTCGAAAGATGCCGACGACGAAATAGAGGCTATTACACAGGCCGCGAAACTCTCCTCCAAACTCGGCATGGGCGTCAATGCCGGACACGGCTTGGACTATCGCAATCTGACGCGACTGACCCATATTCCGGAAATCGTCGAATACAACATCGGTCACAGCATCATTGCCCGGGCGGTTCTGGTGGGCCTCGGCCAGGCCGTGAGGGAGATGAAAGCATTGCTGGGTTGAACTATCGCGCCGGTGCCGGCATCCTGCATTTCTCCATGGACAACGCGATTCGCCCTTGTCATGACATTGCAACGTAAGCAACAGACCTCTTTCCTCCCTTCGCTCACCCGATTCCTCTTGCGGGATCGATCCCGCACCCAAGGCCACCGATGAAGATCGTGACCGGAGCCGAGATGCAGACGCTCGATCGCCGCACGATCACCGAAGCGCATGTCCCCGGTACCGTCTTGATGGAGCGGGCCGGCGAAGGAATTGTCAGGTATCTGGAGGAACACTGTGGCCCAGTGCGAGGCAAGACCATTACTATCCTCTGTGGAAAAGGGAACAACGGAGGAGACGGATTGGTTGTGGCCCGACTGCTTCACCGCCGACGCGCGAGAATTCACGTGGTCCTCCTCACCCCGGTGACCGACCTGAGTCGCGATGCCGCGACGATGTATCGCCGGCTCGTTCGAGTAGCCGGAAAAGCAGCGATCGTTCGATTCCGGTCTGCCGACCAAGCGAGCCCACTCCTCGCCTCCAGCGACATCCTCGTCGATGCCCTCCTGGGCACCGGATTGTCCTCCCTCGTAACCGGAGCCTATCGTGAGGCCATCGAACTCATCAACAATGCCGGCAAACCAGTCATCGCAGTCGATATCCCATCCGGCCTCCATGCCGATACCGGCGCCATCCTAGGGAGTGCGATCCGCGCCACATTGACGATCGCATGTGGCCTCCCGAAGCTCGGCCTCTATGTCGGTGCAGGGATCGACCAAACCGGCGTGGTTCGTGTCGTCGATATTGGCATTCCACCGGCCTACATGGATGCCATCGAGAGCCGGACCCTGCTGCTGACAAGCGACAGTGCATTCCAATCCCTACCGGAACGCCTACCCTCCTCCCATAAGGGAACGTTTGGCCATGCGGGGATTATTGCGGGGTCTGTCGGGAAAACCGGCGCGGCGGCATTGGCAGCCCGGGCAGCCCTCCACATTGGAGCCGGCCTGGTGACCGTGGCCACCCCCAGCAGCGTCAACGATGTATTGGAAGCCAAACTACTGGAAGCAATGACGATGCCGATGCCTGAAACGAAGGCGCGGACATTGGCCCGCTCAGGACTCGACCGTGTCGTCGCCTTTATCCAAGCACGCACAGCAATCGCCATCGGCCCCGGGCTCTCGACCCATCCTGAAACCGTTGAACTTGTTCAGTCGATGATGAAACATCTGGATCGGCC
>JANNIV010000236.1:0-11936 GCA_031405355.1 Nitrospira sp. | reverse complement strand
AGCCCTGCGGGAGCGTCATCTCATACAGATGTAGCGTGCCGATCGTGTGCACAAGCCGGCCTGCCACTTGAGTAATTGGTTGGTCAAGCACCGTTCCGCTCACCCGTTTCTGTTCGGCTTCAAGCCGGAGCGCCCATGTTTCGAGAAGGTCTCGTGCGGTCATGAGATTCTTGGGGGATTGTCCTCGTACAGCGGTCGCCATCATACGGTCAGCCTATTACACCTGTCCAGCCTGTCATAGGGCGCCCTCCCGTTCACGATCGCCCCCGCGGCCATGACCAAGGGAACATCTTCTGCACATTGCGAATTGACTTTTTGCCGGCCCCCCAGTATCCTCTTTTCCTTTCCAACAGAAGGAGTTAGGGGTATGAAAGTCATTCTACAAGAAACGATGGAGGGGGTCGGACATCTCGGCGACCTGCTCGATGTGAAAGATGGGTATGCGAGGAACTTTCTGCTCCCGCGCAAAAAAGCGGTGTTGGCCGACAGTCGCAGCATCAAGGCCTTTGAGCATATCAAGCGCGTAGCCGGTGAACGGGCAAAAAAAGAAAAGCTGGAGATCGAAACCCATGCCAAGAGCATCTCGGCCGTGTCGCTCACAGTGCAAGCCCAGGTTGGCAAGGACGACAAGATGTTCGGGTCGGTCACGACCAAAGACATTGCGGAAAGATTGGCAGAGCAGGGGTTTACGGTGGATCGGCGCAAGATCCAGCTAGATCATCCGATCAAGGAGCTCGGCACCTTTACCGTGCCGATTAAGCTTCCACGGGATGTGACCGCGACGGTGGTCATCCACGTCGTCAAGAAACAGGAAGCTGAAACGGCTCCCGCTGAGGCCTAGCAGACTGTGGGAAACTCGGTTTTTATATGAAACACCGTCGGAGTCTTACGCCCCAGCGCTGATGCTCAAATAGTCGCAGGATGCTCAAAAAGGCTGTCCAGCAAGGCAGCAGCGAGCGAAGGGGCGAGGCATACGCTTCGGTACGTTGAGCATCTGAGCGAAGCGAGAACGCAGCCTGGTGAAAGGCGCGTCTCGGCGCGCAGGGTTGGGCGGGTGAGAAAAGTGACTTTTTCAGCATCCTGCTAACGAGGGAACGAGCTGTCATGAATGACGCGGTCGGTTCTTTAGACGCTCTCAAAGCCACGGACCCGGATGTCTATGCCGCAATTGTTGCCGAGGAAGAGCGGCAGCGTGAGAAGCTGCTGCTGATCGCCTCGGAGAACTTCGCCAGTCTCGCAGTCCTGGCTGCTCAGGGCTCCATCATGACCAATAAGTACGCCGAAGGGTACCCGGGAAAGAGGTACTACGGTGGCTGTCAGCATGTGGACAGGGTGGAGGATCTCGCCATCGAGCGATGTAAGCAGATTTTCGGCGCGGAGCATGTGAACGTGCAGCCGCACTCAGGGTCTCAAGCGAATATGGCGGCCTATCTGTCTATACTGAAACCCGGTGACACTATCCTGGGCATGGACCTCGCCCAAGGGGGTCACCTCACTCACGGCAGCAAGGTCAATTTTTCAGGGATCCTGTTCCGTGTGTTTTCTTACGGCGTAGAACGTGAAACCGAAACCATTAACTATGACGTGGTGCAGAAGGTGGCGGAGGAATGCCGGCCTCGCTTGCTCGTCGTCGGCGCCAGCGCTTATGCGCGCACCTTTGATTTTCCACGATTCCAACAGATCGCCAAGTCGGTCGGCGCCTATCTGCTCGTCGATATCGCCCACATCGCCGGACTGATTGCCGCCGGACTACATCCAAATCCTGTTCCCTATGCCGATTTCGTCACGACGACTACCCATAAAACCCTGCGCGGACCCAGGGGCGGCGTCGTGATGTGCAAGGCTGAGCATGCCAAAGCAGTCGACAAATTGCTCTTCCCCGGAATACAAGGCGGACCCTTGATGCACGTAATCGCGGCAAAAGCCGTTGCCTTCAAAGAAGCCCTTTCACCGGCCTTTACACGTTACCAGCAGCAGGTCATTGCCAATGCGAAGGTGCTCGCCCAAGGGCTCCTTGACCGTGGGTACAAGATTGTGTCGGGCGGCACGGATACTCATCTCATGTTAATGAATCTGACCAACAAGGGCATTACAGGCAAAGAAGCGGACGCGGCCTTGGGCGAGGCCGGTATTATCGTGAACAAGAATGCCGTACCCTACGACGAAAAGCCTCCGGCCGTCGCCAGCGGCATTCGATTGGGAACACCCGCGGTGTCTACTCGTGGGATGCGGGAGGCCGAGATGAAAGAGATTGTGGGCTTAATCGACCGGGTTCTGCAGCATCGGCATGAACCAGCGACGCTCGAGGAAGTCCGCGCTCAAGCTAAAGCGCTCTGCAGCCGTTTCCCGATCTTTCATCCCTACTAACCTACATCAGACTGGGCAGGATTGCCGCCTGTGAAATGTCCCTTCTGCGATGAACTCGAAGACAAGGTCGTAGACTCGCGCATGGCGAAGGAAGGCGAGGTTATTCGCCGTCGACGCGAATGTCTCGGCTGCAAACGTCGCTATACCACCTACGAACGCGTCGATGAAATCCTTCCTATGGTGGTGAAAAAGGACGGCCGCCGGGAATCGTTCGACCGTACCAAGATTCTCGCCGGTCTCAAGAAAGCCTGCGAAAAACGGCCCATCAGTACCGCCACTATCGAAACCGTAGCGGATCGGATCGAGAAGCGCATACAGGAAATGGGCGAGACCGAAATCGAGAGCCGGATCGTGGGCGAAGAGTTGATGAAAGAGCTGGATCAGCTGGATCAGGTTGCCTATGTTCGCTTTGCGTCTGTCTACCGAGAGTTCAAAGACATTGACCAGTTCATGGATGAGCTGAGAACCTTGGCCCAGCAACGCCGCGAGCGGTGAGGGACGCAGGATCCCTCCTCTCTCCTCATGGTCCTGCCGCCATTCGTCGGTCTACAACAGAGCACGATTTCTCAACGAGTAGGCGTCACGATGCCGACAACACACGCCATGTCTTCCAGACGACCACGCAAAACCGGAGCGCCGAGCGGCACGCATGTGGCAATCATCGGTGCAGGCCGTGGAGGCACGGCACTGATGGAGATATTTGCGACAGATCCGCTGGTCACAATCGTATGCGTGGCCGAGGTCCAGGCCAATGCCCCTGGCATCACACTGGCAAAACGGCTTGGCATCCCCGTGACCCGCGATTACCGTCGGCTCCTGGACCTCGAGCGCGTGGATCTCATTATCGACGTATCAGGCAATGCCAAGGTCTGGGATTTACTCCAAGACTTTCACCGGATGGGCGTGACCATCATCGGCGGAGCCAGCGCAAAATTCATGTGGGAGCTCATCGAAGCCCGCATCCGGGCCACGGCAGAAATCGAGAAAACCTTAAATAAGTACCAATCGCTCTATCGCCTCTATGTCAAGGAGACGGGTGTGGCAGTGACGGAGGAACGGACGCGCATTGCCTGTGAAATGCACGACGGCCTCGTGCAGAACTTGGCCGGGGTGAATTTTAAACTGGATCTGAGCCTGCAACTGATTCGGAAAGATCCGAAAGCCAGCCTGGCCACCTTACGCGAGAGCAAGGCCCAGCTGAAGTTGGCCATCCATGAAGCGCGGCAAGTCATCTTCAATCTCCGCCCCCTCCACTACGACAAGATGGAGCTGCTCCCGGCCCTGACCAACTATCTCACTTCGTACGAGACCCAGTATCATATCAAGACGCAGTTCCGCGTATCCGGCGATGAACAGATTTTATTCCCACGTACCAAGATCTTTCTGTTTCGCATTGTGCAAGAAGCCCTCAGCAACGTGGAACGACACGCAAAAGCGACTCGGGTCACCGTAGGGTTGGACATTGACCCTGAACGCCTCAAGGTTACCATTGCGGATAACGGCGTGGGGTTCGACATGGACACCGTCCTGCGCGACCCGGAAAAATGGGACCATTTCGGGATTCGCGGAATCCTGGAACGGGCTCGACTCGTGGGCGGCGAAGGCAAGATCGAGTCTAAGAAAGGGCGTGGCACGACGATCGTCGTCGACATCCCCCTGGTGAATAAGGAGATGATATCCCATGGAAAAAATTAAAGTGCTCATCGCAGACGACCATCGCGTCGTACGCGAAGGACTGGCCGCAATCCTCAAGACGAAAGACGACATTCATATTGTGGGTGAGGCCCAGGATGGCATGGAAGCCGTCGAGAAGGTGAAGACGTTGATGCCCGACGTCGTGCTGATGGACGTGAGCATGCCCCGGATGGGCGGAGTCGAAGCGACCAGGCAAATCAAACGTGAGTTCCCTCACATCGGAATCGTAGCGCTGACCATGTATGACGAGCAACAATATATCTTCGATTTGGTCCGCGCCGGCGCTACCGGATATCTCTTGAAAGACTCCGAGTCCTCTCAGATCGTCGCCGCGATTCGCGCGATTTACAAAGGCGAGTCGCTGATCCATCCTTCCGTCGCGAGCAAGATCTTGGCGGAATTTTCCTTGATGTCTCAGAAGAAAGGGAAAAAGCCTGGGTGGGTCGAGCATGATCTGACGGAACGAGAGATCACAGTCTTACGCTTGGTCGCTGATGGCAAGACAAACAAGGAAATCGCCAATAACTTGGACCTGAGCGAAAAGACCGTCAAGAATCATGTGCGAAATATATTCCATAAGCTGCAAGTCTACGACCGCACGCAAGCTGCTATCCTGGCCATTCGGAAAGGACTCATCGAGTTGGACCCCCGGCCCTAGTCGTTGTGGCACCAGCATAGAAATGTCTTAGTCCGACAATCGACTTGTGGTTCTTCGATAACCGGCCATCTCAGGGATTCCTCCTCAGCCGCAAACAAGGCAAGAGCCATTTCCATCAACCGTCGTTGCATTCGCAGTGATCGGATTCCATCTCAGTTACACTGGCTCGTCATGATAGCGGCGGAATTACGATTGATAATTCTTGAAAAGTCACAGGTGTCATGTTTTTGCAACATGCCTTCACACGCCAGCAGTTAAGCATTTGTCTTTTATTATCAATGATCTATGCTCATTTCTCATAAAAATACCGACTGGCACACGAGTTGCTGATACCCCCTGTATCTAATATTGAGGTTACTTTGTGAGAGTTCAGCAAACCTTAGCGAATGCAGTGAGTTGTGCAGGAGTTGGGCTCCACTCTGGACAACCAGTCACCCTTACACTCAGGCCTGCTCCACCAAATACAGGGGTTGTCTTCGTAAACCGGAGCGACAAAGATGGAGCCTCCCTTTCGGCCTCCGTCGAGTATTTGGTGCCTACGGAACTCTGTACTGCGATCAGCGGCAACGGGTTTCAGGTAAAAACGATTGAACACGTACTAGCCGCGTTGGCGGGACTCGACATCGATAACGTATATGTGGAGGTTGATGCCGGTGAAGCTCCCGTGATGGACGGCAGCGCGGCACACTTCGTTCGCTTGATTCGGTCAGCTGGAATTACTCCCCAGAACCGGCGGCAACCCTATCTGAAAATCACACGGCCTCTCGAGGTGGTGGACGGAGATCGGCGGGTTCGCATCGAACCGTCCACGACCACCAAGATTACCTATTCCATCCATTACAATCATCCATTAATCCAGACCCAGACCTACGTCTATGAGCATTCAGCCCATGCATTTGAGCGTGAGATCGCGGATGCCAGGACATTCGGGTTCTTGCAGGAAGTGGAAGCGCTTTGGGCTCGCGGGCTGGGCCAGGGCGGCAACCTAGACAATACGATCGTCCTCTCTCAGGACGGCATTCTCAATGAATCAGGCCTTCGTTTTGCCAATGAATTCGTGCGACACAAGATCCTCGACTTGATCGGAGACTTTTCGTTGCTCGGTGTACCCTTTATCGGGCACTTGATCGCTGATCGCTCGGGGCATGCGATACACACGCGCCTTGTGCAGCAGATTCTCTCTCACCCCGATTGCTGGGTGTTGCTCGACGGCGACGAAACAGTCGCCGCGTCTAAGCCTCGTTCCGCCAAGACCGCACCACGGCCAACATCGCTTGTGGCCCTTCAAGCCTCCTAACATCGTTCTGTTCAATGAAAGCCTGCGCGCGGATCTTGCCGATCCGGGCGAGATAAATTTTGACGTGCGATTAATTGAACTACGATTTAGCGTCGAGAGCAAGTGGCCTTGCTCCCGACGCTCAAATCAAGGCGGGGACTACTTCTTCTTCTTTTTTGCTGCTTTCTTCGTCGCCAAGACTCTCACCCCCCTTCGCGTATTTTAAGGTCTACTACCTGACTTACTACACTGCGTGGATCAGGGACTCTTCCAAGGCCTCGAACGTATTCGGACCCACTTTCTTAAACCGCTTGTCCCGCTTCAAGGATGTAGCCACAGATGTCAGCGGCGTTTTCCCCTTAATCTGGAGCCCCCCCTCGACCAATCGCTGCACAAGCTCTTTTGCGTGCATCGAGCGATTCGCCTCGCGGAGCATTTCGTACGCAGCCTCTGACACGCTTTTCCCGGAATACTTGCTCCGCCCCATGAGGATTTCCCTCGACTGGTCGGTGACATCCGTATTCGGCCGTTGCCGAGCGCCTTTTTCATCGGAATAAAATTGACTGGAGAGACTGGCGAGCTTGGCCTTGTCGGCTTCAACGCGATAGAGCGTTTCTGCCAGTTCCAGGTATTTTTTAATCGTGGCGATTTCGTCGTCCAAGCGACGCCGTTTCTTTTCGAGTTCCTGTAGCCGGTTCTTGTAGGCGCTGATCCGTTGCTCAAGACCAACCAATATATCGGTGAGTTCTTCCACAGACTTGCCCCCAGGTGAAGCATGCTTGCTTTATAGCATTGCTTGCATAGCAAGTCAATAGATAAAGTTCAAATAGTGGCTTGCATAGCGTGATCGCTTTAATACGGGTCCGTGCTTGCCTGGAATACCATTTGCTCAGCTAATAAGCATGACAAGCAATTAGCCAGATCCTGGCCTCATGGGCGGGATTGTTTCCCGTTCGAGAGGTCTTTTGGCTCAATATTAGTAGAAAAGCGGCCTCGTGCTATGATGCCTTCTCATGTCGCTACCGTATGACAAGGCTATCCCTTCTGACACACTCCTTTCAGTCGCCACTGACGCGGCCCGCCAGGCTGGAGCCGTTCTAGCGGAATGCACGCGCACCGGTTTTCGCATTGAACATAAACAGATCATCAATCTTGTCACCGACGCCGACCACCAGGCAGAGCAACGGATCATCGATGTCATCCACGCGGCATTCCCGACTCATCGTATCCTTGCCGAGGAACGTGGGCTGACCGAACAATCTCCGTCCCGTTACAAATGGGTGATTGATCCGCTTGATGGCACAACCAACTTCGCCCACGGGTTCCCCGCCTACTGTGTATCCATCGGAGTGGAGTGCGACGGCCGCGGGATTATCGGGGTGGTCTACGACCCGACTCGGGACGAGCTCTTCACCTCGCAAATCGGTCACGGGGCTTACCTCAACGGAGCCCCCATTTCCGTGTCCTCAGCGAACCACCTCGATCGTGCACTCCTCGTGACCGGATTTGCTTACGACATTCGCGAGACCCCGAATAATAACTTGAACCACTTCGTGCGATTCGCCTTGAAGGTGCAGGGATTGCGCCGAACTGGAACGGCAGCGCTGGATCTTTGCTATGTCGCGGCCGGCCGGTTCGATGGATTTTGGGAAGTGACCCTGAACCCTTGGGACATGGCGGCAGGAGTCGTCATTCTCCGCGAAGCCGGCGGCAAGGTGACAGACTTCAAAGGCGCTCCTCACTCGATATACGGAAAAGAATTAGCCGCAAGTAACGGGGCTATCCACCAAGCTATGCTCGACCTGCTCCAAGAAGGCACAACTCCCACTTAAAATGTCAGTCCTGCTACGCTCGCATCAGATCAGTCAAATGACTGAACAGTCCGAGGTGGCCACAGAAGCCTTCTGCCAGATATACAGACAGAATAACGATGCGGTATGATCGCCTCCTACAAATGGAAGGAATTTGGCTGTATGGCACGTTCAACACCTCCATCGGGACAACCAAACGGAAATCCGCCGCAAGCAGCAGGGGTCGATTCACACACTAAGGATGTGGAACTGCTTCGGGTGCTCGTGAGCCGAAAGGGAACACAGGTCGATGCCCAATGGGCGATTCATCCCCAACTGAAACAGGATCTTCTGCCGCAAGAATGGCAAGAGGTGACCGACCTCATGGCCAAGGTGACAGGCATCGTCGGCACGCGGTTTTCGCAGGTGCTCACACAAGCCGACCTCGACCCGCCCAACAACGCATGAACGCAATACAATGTTGAATGATGAGTTATGAATGATGAATTAAGGGGTGCAAGCTCATTCAACATTCACAATTTAACATTCACAATTTGGAGATGCCTATGGAGACCTATTATCATCCACATGATTTGGGTAAGTTCGCCGAGATGGGCAAGGGTAACAAGGACCTTTGGGAGAAATTCATGGCCTACTACAGCGCCGTCTTCGCTGAGGGAGCGTTGACAGAGCGAGAGAAGGCTCTCATCGCTCTTGCCGTCGCCCACGCAGTTCAATGCCCCTACTGTATCGATGCCTACACCCAGGCCTCCTTAGAAAAAGGGTCGAACATCGAAGAAATGACAGAAGCCGTCCATGTCGCCTGCGCCATCCGAGGCGGCGCTTCCCTCGCGCACGGCGTCCAGATGCGCAACGTCTCCGACAAACTCTCGATGTGATGAGAGCGGTGTCCCGTTCCAGCTGCAGCTTGAGGAAAGTCTACTGAGCCGGGCATTCTCGCAGGATACTCAAAAAGCCTGTCCAGCAAGGCCGCAGCGAGTAAAGGTCCGGAGGCGTACCCCCTGGGGTACGTTGAGGGCCTGAACGATGCGAGAACGACGCTGGCAGGCTTTTTCAGTATCCTGCCCTGCTAGAGATAGGGGTTTTCTGGAATGGCAAGCGTGAAGTATTTGCCGCGTTCTGCATAGAGAACCCGTGCGGCCGTCAATACACCGAGCGCTTGATCGATTTCCACATCAACATTCTGGCTCTTGCCAGGTCGGCTTGCCAGTACCGTGCGGATTTGCTCGACACTCTTCGCCGCTTCGTTGCAGGCCTCGATAATTCCCGCAGCAGGCCAGTCGTAGCGCTGCCTAATCGGTGCCTTTGGGTTCCGGCCGTCGTAGACTGTGACATAGTCCATCATCTTCGAGTAATAGAGAAACGGCCGATCGCTCGACCCAACCAGCCTCTGCCACTCCTGCACGAGATCGACCAATTCCTGGTAGACCTGCTGGTCCACGTTCCAATTATCCAACTCATATTCGAAATCATAGGCAATCTTCTTCAAATCCACGTACCTGGCATCGTAAACATACTCGTATGCTGCCCAGGGGCCGGTGATGTGGACGCCGTATTCGTGCGGTTTGGTGTAATAGGGGCTGAATCGCTGCAGCCAGAACTTCCCGGTCGCCTCCGGTGGGTGTAGATGGAACAACGATGGAATCAGATCGATCTGGCGGCGGTAGTCCTCGTTCGTTTCTCCAGGAAACCCGAGCAAGATATTCCAGGACACTGCGATATGATAGTAAGCGCTCCATTTGAGGCAGATAATATTCTGCATCGGCGTCACGCCCTTATCCATCGCCTGCAATTGATTGACGCTCAGGCTCTCTAAGCCAGGCTGCATGCACTTGACCCCCCCGGCGGCGAGCATCCGAATCTGACTCTTCTGAAGATTGCTCTTGGTTTCGATGAACACGTCCAGGTCGCAATGGTCTGCCGCAAACCGGCCGAAGAGGTTCTCGATATATTTCATATCGATGATGTTGTCCACCAAGCGAAATCGCGCCGTATCGTAACGGCTGGAGAGATAGGCCATCTCCCGGGCTGCTTGCTCGGACGATTTAGCCCGAAATTTCATGCTTTGCGCGTTCAACCCACAAAACGTACAGTGATGTTTTTCCCCCCACCAACAGCCCCGCGAACCTTCGTACAACAAGATTCGATCGAGCCCCTGCGCCGCATCGCCCAACTCGGCCAGCAGATGATAGTAGTCGTCATAGTCGGGCGGCCCGGTCTTCGCGAAGCCCGAGAAGAGCGAGTGGTTTGGGGTGAATGCGGTCGTGCTTTCAGTGCGATAGGTCGCGCCGTTGGGAACAGTGCCTGCTTTTCCTGCGAGGAGGTAACGGACCAATTCCGGAAACACCTCTTCCCCTTCCCCCACCACCACATGATCGATGAAAGGAAAGGCCCGGAAGTATTCCAGCCCCATTTCGCCGTCGTAGTTCGCTCCTCCGAACACGATGGTCACATCTGGATATAGGTCTTTGATGAGTTTCGCCATCGTCAGGCTCGCAACGTTTTGATCGAACGTGGAAGTGAACCCCACGATCTTGTACTGCCCCCAGTCGATGTCGGTCAGAGCCCAGGTCAAAAACTGTGGGGCCGTTCTCGACGCCATACCTTCAAAGAATGAGGCCTCATGCCCGCTCTCCTTGGCGAGCTGTTCGAATACCGGCTTAAACAGCCGGGGATACTCAGCACGCTTCGGATTATCGCGGAACAGGAGATATGAAAAAATCCACTCGCCGAATAGCGCCCGTTTCTCGCAGATCATTTCATAGAGGGGCACGCCGATCTCATGGGCGTAACGGACGTTCAGATGATGGCAGTCGACAGGAATGTTCTTCGACTTGAGTAGCGCAGAGAGTGTGCCCAATTGGATCGAAGGATACTTCGAATAGCTGAACGGCATGTTGACGAGCGCCACCTGGGCCTTGTCGCTCATCTGTTGCCTTGTGGGTTCATGGTGAACCATCCTGACTCGCGATTAACTGGCAGCTCCGCGAAACTGTTCAAACTCGCGATCGGCTTTCGCAGCCATATAAAAGTCGCTCTCCGTTAGGCCATTAATCTTGTGCGTCCAAATTTCAACCTTGCACTTGCCCCAGGCCAGATAGAGGTCGGGATGGTGGCCTTCCGCTTCTGCCACAGCCCCCACCTTGTTCACGTAGGCCAAGGCTTTAGCAAAGTCATTAAACGTATATAAGCGCTCAAGATGTCCGGCCTGATTCAGCGACCATCCGCGCCCCAGCTCTTTCAGCAGAGTCTGCGCGCGATCCGCGGGAACCGGCGGAACACCGCCGCGGCAAGGGATACATTTGTTGTCGGCAAGGCTCATAACGCTACCTCCATGTAGGGAAACAACGTCGCGCATTGATTTTCTCTAGCCCAGGTATTCTAAAGGGGCCTTGAGCGGAAGGGCAAGGTGGGGAAATTCGGCAAACGAACACGTTACCGGGACTTTAGGTTGTTTCCCAGGCATCGCTCAGTATGGTAGGGAAGGAGGTAAAGAAAAGAACGCCTCCGAATTTCATCCAGCCAGCAACGCTATGAGCGATTCCTCGATCAACGAGCCAAACCTCAAATCAACCGGGCAGAAGATCGGTTGGTTCACAGCCTCCTGCGTGCTGGTCAGTAACATCATCGGGGGCGGGATCTTCACCACCACGGGATTGATGGCCCGCGATGTCGGTGATCCGATGCTAATTCTCCTGTTGTGGTTCGCCGGAGCGCTCTTTGCGCTCGGCGGCGCCATGGTCTACGGAGAGTTGGGGGCCGCCCTACCTCATGCGGGAGGGGACTACGTCTACCTGCGCAGCGCGGGACGATCGTCGGGACCGGGGGCTTCGCGCAGCGCGTCTTCAAGCTTCACGAAACGCGCGTGCTCCCGGACCGTCTGGAGATGGACTACCAGGCGACCGCGTCGAGCCCGCTGGCCACGGAAACGGTGCACTTCGACTCGGGCGAAGTCTCGGTGAAGGATTGGGGCGCCGTGGCGGTGCCGCGCTACTGGGTGCATCTCGGGACGAATTACAAATACATGATCGGCTTCAAAGATCCGAAGGACGCAACCATGCTGGTCGACGTGGTGCACCTGCTCCGGAAGCACGGGGACGGCTATGCCCCGCCGGAAGGCGATGCGGCA
>JANNIV010000235.1:0-1668 GCA_031405355.1 Nitrospira sp. | reverse complement strand
AGCCACCAGACCGGTTCCGGATCCCCGTCAAAGCCTTACGTCTCCTCCCTCAATACCATCCACTCATCCACCAGCCACTTCCACCGCGACTCAGGCAGAACAGTCACCGAGGCCGGTTGTTCCGCGCGACACCACTCATTTCGTCGTTCATTTCGATGGGGCTGAGGATCAAGCCACCTGGCTGCGCATCCGGGCCATGCTCGAATATGCCTATGAGGAGATCCCTCCCAAGTTCGGACAGATGCCTGCCGGACCTATCAAGGTTGTCCTCCACACAGGTCAGAAATTTTCCGGTCCGGCGGGAGTTCCCGATTGGGCCGATACATTGTTCGATCACGCTTCAGGATCGATCAATCTCCCCACTCAAGGCGCGCTCGACGATCTCGCATTATTCAGCCGCGTAGCCCGTCATCAGTTCGTCCATGCGCTCTTTCATGAACAGGCCAAGAATGGAAGCGCACCTCCTCCAAGATGGCTCGTGGAAGGTCTAGCTATCCATCTGACGGAAGACCCTTGGCCTGATATGGAAGAGTCCCGACAAAGGAGCCTTCCCCTCATACCACTGACCTCGCTTCACGGATCGTGGGCTCAGCTTCCCGCAACGTCAGTATCGACCGCCTATCTCTCGGCAACGGTTGCCACTCAGCACCTCATCGATCGGTATAGCCTGCCTACTGTTCGTCAACTGATGAAAATGCTCATGACCGGACAATCTCTTGAAACAGCGATGCAACAGAAGATGTCCATGTCGTATGAACAGTTTCAGCTCCAGTGGGCGCAAAGCCACAAGCCGCACGTGAGTGAGCGTGGTTCATAAGCGCGAGATATGCGTTTATTTTACCTTGGAGAAGTCGGCGACAATTCTCGCCTCAGTTCCGTCCTGAAGATTCACGACAAAAACAGACGACGATGCGGTGGGATCAAATTTTTCATAGGCAAACAGTGCGGTAAACCGCGACCGATACACCGGCCCGCTTCCTTCGTTTTTTCGGCCACGTTCGGCTTTCCCAATGTCGACAGGCTTGATCTTCTTCGAACCCTGCTGTAACTCGATCAAGGCGCCCTCGGCAAAGTATTCGTCGTCGCCACAGAGCTGAACCTCAATCTCCATATTGGGCATGTCCATAACTTTTTTTATGAACTCCTCGGGCATGCGCACTTCCGTCTTCCGCTTCCTGGACTCCGCCGCTTCCTGCCGGCCAAAGGCTTCAAGCCGATAGCGTTTGGTTCTGAGGATGGCGCTGGCTCCGCAGGGATCTTTCTCAGGATCGGCGCCCACGCGCGTGACCATGGAAGCTTGTTGAAGGACCTTCTTGACCTCCTCCGGGCTGTTGGCCTTCTCCAATGGCGCCCGCCCAGCTCCCAAGGCTTTCTGCGCCTCTTCCACCGAGAGCTTCACATCGATCGCAAAGACCGGCTGGAGACCGACGACCGTCAACAGGCCCGCGATCGCACAAATGGCAACGCCACCAATTCGCGTCGCCGATGTCAGGCATCGTACGCTCATGACCCCCTCCGTATACAAGGCAAAGATTGATGGGGCGGCATTGTACGGAACCCCCTACCCCTTTGCAATCAGCCTGAGAAACGAGCCCAGTTAGCATAGGGCTTGACGGCATAAAGCTCGGCAAGATCGACCGGCACGCTCACGCCTGCTTGCGTAAGCAG
>JANNIV010000234.1:0-7999 GCA_031405355.1 Nitrospira sp. | reverse complement strand
TTCCGAAACTCCCGATTCATCTCCCATCGCGGAATAAGCCGCTGACTCGTGCCCGACAGTCGCTTCCAGATCGAAGGGAGCGAATAGAATTGGTGGTTGGCCCAGTGGAAACCGTCTTGTAGTTGCTCGGTCGTCATCCGGGTCGGCTGGAACACCACATGCTTGCCGTCGTACTTCGCCCAGTCCTTATCGAAGATGCGACCGGCCTTTTCAAAACGGTCGAAGAGCGCCGTCCCAGGAAGAGGTGTCAGCACGTTGAAATACGCCAATTCCACTTGGTTCTTCGTCAAGAAGTCGACGGCCCGTTCGAACACGGTCACATCGTCGCTGTCGAATCCGAACACGATCCCGGGATTGACCATTATCCCGTAATCGTGGAACATCTTGATCTCCTTGGAGAACTTCTGGACTCGGTTAAACGGCTTGTTCGTTTCATCCAACGCGTCTTCATCGAGCGATTCCATCCCGACGAAGACCGACACGCAGCCGCTCTCAGCCGCAAGCTTGACCATCTCCTCGTCGTCAGCGAGGAACATCGTGGACTGGCAACCCCATTTAATCTTGAGCGGCTTCAGCGCGGCCCAGAGCTCACGACAATAGGTACGGTTGCTGTTGTGCAAGTCATCGACAAACGCGACAATGCTGCCGTCCTCGATTCCTACACGAATTCGAAGCGCGGTGACGAAGGCGGTCCACAGCGGCTCGTCGCGCAATCGTTCGACCAACTCACTGCGAATCCATCGCTGAACATTGCGAAGTTCCGTGATCACTTCCGGCACCGGCCGGCGCCGCGTGGTCTTTCCGTTAAACGGAGACACGCTACAGAACTCGCAGTCGAAATGGCATCCGCGGGTCGTGAAACTGCACTGTCTCGTCATGTAAGAGTCCGGGCTCAGCAGTTCGACGCGGGGACTCTTGTAATTCTCCAGAGAGGGGAACGATGTCATCTTATACATGCGCTGCATCGTCCCCGCTTCATAGTCCGCGACCAACTGCGGCCAGAGATCTTCGGCTTCTCCACAGACGATCGCGTCGGCATATCGAAGGGCTTCGTCAGGGCAATAGGTGGGATGGACACCCCCCATGACGATTGTCTTGCCTCGCTTGCGAAACTCCGTTGCGATCTCGTAGGCGCGAGGAGCATAGGTGGTCATGATGGAGAGGCCGACCATGTCACAGGGAAAGTCAAAGTCGATATCTTGAACCGCTTCATCGATCAGACTGACTTCCCAATTCGCCGGTGTATAGGCGGCGATCACCGGCAAGCTCAGCTTGGGAAACCATACCGCGCGCCGCTCCGAAGCAGTCAACCGATAGGGATTATTGCGAGGGTAGGGATCGACCAGCAACAGCCGTTTGCCGGCTGCATGCTTGATCGTTGCCGCCTGCCCGATGAGCTGACTCTGCCGTACCGGTTGAATAAGATCCATGAAGTGGTCCTCCTGCCTCTACCCGGCTATCCAGCCGGGGGTATCAATACATTCATTGAAATGTTTTCAACAATTCCTGCTGGCGTACGCCAACTCTATCCTGAATGGATTGAAATTCTAGCTGCTCAACTTCAATGCCGCTGAACCCCGGCCCATCCTTGCACAACAATTGCCGCTTTGTAGTATAGCGTTATCCGGCTATGCAGGTCCAGCAAGAGGGGCTAAAATCTTACCTGGTTCCCACCGGTTGTAACGGAGGTAGATTGACATCCTGTCCCTGTAGCATTGGGTCCGGCGGTGACTCGGCAGATTCGGCTGCCGCCGCTGCGCCACGCCGTTTCTCCTCGATCGCCTCTAACTCCTTTTGTCGTTCAATGGTCGAATTTACACCAACACTTTCAGGAGGAACCGGCGGCCCCACGGATCCGCAAGCCGCCAACACTCCAATCATCATGCCCACCACAATGGACCTCGCGCTCGACATCCACGCCTTCACGAGAGTATCCGATCGAGTTCCTTGATCCGCCGCTCCACACTCGTTCTGGCAGTCCCACCGACCTGAGACTTCCGGTCGATCGCGGCAGTGACCGTCAACCGTGCGAGCAGACCCTTTTCAATTCGCTCAGAGAATGTCCGCAGCTCATTGAGCGAAAAGGCCGTGAATTCACGGCCTTGATCCAGTGAAGCCCGCACCAATCGGCCCGTGATCGCATGTGCTTCGCGAAACGGCACTCCTCTGGTCACAAGATAATCCGCAACTTCCGTCGCTAACATTCCACCACCCTGAACCGCCCGCTTGAGAACGTCCCGGTTCACGGTGAGTCGGCGCATCAGTTCGGTCAAGACTTTTACTGAGGCGGTGACGGTATCGAGAGCGTCGAAGAGCGCCGGCTTGTCCTCTTGGAGGTCTCGGTTATAACTCAAGGGCAGAGCCTTAAGGGTCGTCAACAGATTCACCAAATGACCATAGACCCGTCCCGTCTTGCCCCGCACCAGTTCGGGCACATCGGGATTCTTCTTCTGCGGCATCATACTGCTGCCGGTGCAAAAGGTATCGGGAAGCCCAACAAACTGGAACTCCTGAGACGACCAGAGAATCAATTCCTCACTGAGCCTGGACAGGTGCATCATCGTAATCGACAGCGCCGAGGCTATTTCAATCACAAAATCCCGATCGGACACGGCATCGAGACTGTTTTGCGTCACGGAGGGAAAACCCAATAGCTCTGCGGTGAACCGGCGATCGACCGGGTAGTTGGTCCCTGCGAGCGCACCGGACCCCAATGGCATGACATTCACACGCACCGATGCATCGCGAAGTCGCCCCTTGTCCCGCTCGATCATTTCCACATAGGCCAAGAGATGATGCGCGAACAACACCGGCTGGGCACGCTGGAGATGCGTATAGCCCGGCATGGCGACCGTTAGATTCGCCTTGCCCTTCGCCACCAGCACCCGCTGAAAATCTTCCAGATTGGCCACGAGCCGACTGAGTTCATCACGCAAGTACAGCCGAATATCCAATGCAACCTGGTCGTTCCGGCTTCGGCCCGTGTGTAACTTGCCGCCGAGGGAGCCGATCAATTCTGTCAGCCGGCGCTCGATCGCCATATGAATGTCTTCATCTTGAGGGGTGAAGCGAAAACGGCCCCGATCAAATTCCGTCTTCACCGACTCCAGGCCCCGCACGATCGTCCTGGCTTCAGAGGCGGTCAACACGCGGGCCTTCCCCAACGTCTTGCAGTGGGCGATGCTGCCCTGGATATCATGGGCGTAAAGCCGACGATCGACCGCCACCGAAACAGTGAAGGATTCAACCAACCGGTTCGTCTTGTGTTTGAACCGCCCGCCCCAGGCCTTTCCGCCTTTCAACACGGCAGGGCTGCGGCCCGTTGCTCGTCCCATCAGGAGGAGCCCTTCTTTCTCTGAGCTCTAATTTTCAGCCGCAACGCGTTCAACCGAATAAAACCCTCGGCATCTTTCTGATTATAAACTTCGTCCTCTTCAAACGTGGCAATATCGAGACGATAGAGTGAATTCTTCGACTTGCGCCCGGCCAACGTGCAACTCCCCTTGTAGAGCTTCACCCTCGCCGTGCCGGTCACGTCCTGCTGCGCCATATCGATCGAGGCCTGGATCATTTCCCGTTCCGGACTGAACCAATAGCCGTTGTAAATCAGATCGGCGAAACGCGGGATCAAACTGTCCCTGAAGTGCAGCACCTCGCGATCCATCGTCAACGACTCCAGTCCGCGATGCGCCACATGGAGGATCGTTCCGCCCGGCGTTTCATAGACCCCGCGCGATTTCATTCCGACGTAGCGATTCTCCACTAGATCGACACGCCCGATCCCATGCGCACCACCCAGCTTATTGAGATGCGCCAACAACGTCGCCGGGCTCATCTTCTTGCCGTCGACGGATACCGGATTACCAGCCTCGTACCCGATTTCGACTTCGAGCGGCTTGTTCGGCGCCTGCTCCGGCGACACCGTCATTTGGAAAATTTCATCCGGTGGCGATTCCCAGGGGTCCTCCAAGATGCCGCCTTCATAACTCACATGGAACAGATTCAGGTCCATACTGTAAGGTTTGGCTTTCGTCGCTGTCACGGGGATGCCATGTCTATCGGCATACTCGATCAATTCACGCCGCGACTTCATCGTCCATTCACGCCAGGGCGCGATGATCTTGAGACTCGGCGCCAGCGCCGTGTAGGTCAGCTCAAACCGCACCTGGTCGTTGCCCTTTCCGGTGGAACCATGCGACACGGCTTCGGCGCCTTCTTTGAGCGCAATCTCGGCCTGACGCCGCGCAATGAGGGGCCGCGCGATCGAGGTTCCGAGCAGATAACAGCCTTCGTATATGGCGTTGCCGCGTAACATTGGGAAAACATAGTCCTTCACGAAGATCTCGCGCAGGTCCTCGACGTAGACCTTTTTCACGCCAAGCTTTTGCGCCTTGACCTTGATCGCTTGCAGATCTTCGCCTTGCCCTAGATCGGCACAGAACGCGATAACCTCACAGCCGTAGGTTTCTTGTAGCCACTTCAAGATCACGGAAGTATCAAGTCCGCCTGAATAGGCCAGCACGACTTTCTTCATGATACGACTCATCGTCTCGTTCGACTCCTCTTGCCTAATAGGTTCGTTAAGATGGCCTTCTGCATGTGCAACCGATTCTCCGCCTGGTCGATGATGACCGACTGTGGACCATCCAGCACCTCGGCGCTGATTTCTTCACCTCGGTGGGCGGGCAAACAGTGCATGACAATCGCATCGGGCTTGGCCCGATGCAACAGGCGGCTGTTTACTTGATACGGAGCCAACGCTTTTAGTCGTCGCGCATGCTCCCGTTCGCGTCCCATACTGATCCAGATATCGGTATAGATCACGTCAGCTTCCTTTGCCGCGACATGAGGATCGTGCCCTATTTCGATCACCGCACCGGTTGCTGCAGCCTCGAGCCTCGCCCTATCCACAACATGCTGCTCCGGCTGATACCCCACTGGACACCCAAGAGTGATGGTCATTCCCATCTTCGCCGCCGCCTCGATCAGTGAGTTCGCCACATTGTTGCCATCGCCGATATAGGCGATCTTGATCCCCTTCAATCGTCCCTTTTTCTCGCGAATAGTCAGGAGGTCTGAAAGGGCCTGACAGGGATGGCTCAGGTCGGTCAGCCCATTGATCACCGGCATCGTCGCTTCCCTCGCCCATTCCTCCACTATCGAATGGTCATAGGTGCGGATGACGATCGCGTCGAGATAGCGTGATAACACGCGCGCCGTATCGGCGACACTTTCTCCTCGCGAAAGCTGGATCTCGGCCATGGGCAATACCAGAGCATGGCCGCCCAGCTGGTTCATCCCCGCTTCGAACGACACTCTCGTGCGCGTCGATGGTTTCTGGAACAACAGACCCAATGTTTTGCCTGGAAGCAGTGGATGAAGAATGCCGCGCCGCTGCTTGTCCTTCAATAGAGCCGCAGACTTCAGCAGGCTCTCCACTTCCGCCTTGCTGATAGCCGCGATATCCAGAAAGTCTTTCTTGCCTGCCTGCATTCCTGTCGTTCTTGTCGTCATCTGCGCGATGTCTATTCTGCGTAAGTACGCCCTACGCCGTCTGTTTGCTAAAAATCTGATCCAGCACATCGAGTAATCGATCGATTTCCAACTGGGTGATGATAAGGGGCGGCACGAACCGCAGCACATGCTCGCCGGCTCCATTAATGAGAATACCGCGAGCCAAACATTCGCTCACAACGGCTTTCCCATCCATATCAAGCTCAATCCCCTGCAAAAGCCCAAGACCCCGCACCTCCCGCACCACCCGATGTCTCTCTTTACAGGCCGATAACCCCTTCGCAAAATACTCTCCCATCCGGCGCGCATGATCGAGTACGTGGCCTTCCAACAGGGCATGACAAACGGCCAAGCCCGCTGCACAGGCAAGCGGATTACCGCCGAATGTCGAAGCATGACTGCCGGGCGAAAAGGCCTTCGCCACGGAGTCCGTCGCGAGGCAGGCTCCGATAGGCACGCCACCCCCCAACCCTTTCGCCAAGGTCATGATGTCCGGCTGCACCCCTAACTGCTCATAAGCGAACAGCGTCCCGGTGCGTCCCATCCCAGTTTGTATTTCGTCGAACATCAACAGCACATCTTTTTTTGAGCACAGATCTCTGACCCGCCCTAGATATGCGCGATCCGCGACATGGACGCCCCCCTCGCCCTGAATCGGCTCAAGCAGAATCGCCGCGGTCTTGTCGGTCACGGACCGTTCCAGTTCTTCCAGATTATTGAAGGTCACATAGCGAAAGCCCGGGAGCAACGGCTCGTAATCTTTCTGAACTTTATCCTGGCCCGTGGCCGTCAATGTCGCGAACGTCCGACCATGGAACGAGTTCTTCATCGTAAGGATCTCGAACCGCCCAGCTCCATACTTGTCATGGGAATACCGGCGAGCCAGCTTGATCGCCGCTTCATTCGCTTCCGCCCCGCTGTTGCAAAAGAACACCTTGTCGGCAAACGAGTGATCCACCAGCGTCTGCGCCAGCTTCACTTGCGGCTCGGTGTAATAGAGGTTGGAGGTATGGATCAGCTGCGCAGCCTGGCGCTGGATGGCCTGAACCAGATCCGGGTGGCCATGACCGAGGATATTTACGGCAATCCCGCCGACGAAATCAAGGTACTCGCGCCCCTCAAGGTCGTATACCTTTGTCCCGCTCCCTCGAATGATCGAGAGCGGTTGACGCGTATACGTCTGCATCAAGTATCGTGCGGCGTCCTGCTTCAGTTCTTCTGTCGCCATGACAGACGTATCCCTTTGTAAAGTAAGGGAAGGTAGCATAGGCCTATCAGTGGAAGCAACTTGCTGCTTCTTTACCCAGGTGACGCTTCATTGTGATACTCTCTGCCGGATGAAACTCTGTGCGCAGTGTCAACAGCAGAATCAGGAAGACGCGAAATTTTGCCACCAGTGCGGAAATACGCTTGCCGTCGAACCGGAACCACCGATCGCCGCCCCCATCACCCACTCTGAGATCCACCCCGATGAACATCTCTGGCGCCAATTCATCGGCCCTCATGCCGATCGCTACCTGAAACATTTTAATAAGTTCGGACTGGGAGAAGGGCCGAAATTCGCCCTGACCTGGAATTGGCCAGCCTTTCTGTATATTTCATTCCTCTGGTTTCTCTACCGAAAAATGTATATGTATGCAGCGGTCTACGCCCTCGGTCCGATGATCTCGACCTACTTGACCGGCGACGTGACCGTGGGCCTCATCTGGAGCATCATGGCCGGAGCGACAGCAAATTATGTGTACTACTGGCACTGCCGTGAACATATCGGCGACATTAAGAAGAACGCAGGGATCGATCCGGCGAAGCAGGATGCGGCATTGAGGGAGACTGGAGGCGTCCAGTCCTACGTGATCTGGATCGGAGTCGCCTTGTACGTATTGTTCGCGATCACCATGTTCAAAATGCTTCAAGATGGACTGCCGGATGGTGAACGACCGGTAGAGAAGCCAGCAAAACCGACTGCCGCGAGCAATGTGTGAGCTAGAGACACTCTCGCTGGCCACCAGTAGATCCAGACCTGATTCCAAAAACTTGCTTGTACACTGATTCACGCAGACCGAAAGTAGCCGCTTGACTTGGGTACCTGTTCCAGTATGCTCTGGCCTATAACCATACTTTTTCAAACTCAAGAGGACGCACAATGGCTCGGTTAGTTCTGCTTCGACATGGCGAATCGCAATGGAACCTGGAAAATCGTTTCACGGGATGGGTAGATGTACCTCTGTCTCCGCGCGGTACTCAGGAGGCGACGCACGCGGGCGAGAAACTTCGCAGTTTCACGTTCGACCGGGCCTTTACCTCCGTGTTGGCCCGCGCAAATGAAACGTTGCGGCTCGTGCTCGAAACCATCAGCCAGACTGGTATCCCCATCGAGAAAGACAAGGCCTTAAACGAACGGATGTACGGCGAACTGCAAGGATTGAACAAAGACGAAACTGCGAAAAAATACGGCGAGGCCCAGGTGAAGATTTGGCGGCGAAGT
>JANNIV010000233.1:0-4250 GCA_031405355.1 Nitrospira sp. | reverse complement strand
AGCGACCTTGGTCAGACGTGCTTCGGTATACCGCATGGCTGCCGGCGGATCGCCGTCGACCGATCCATAATTGCCCTGACCGTCCACGAGCATATAGCGCATGTTGAAGGGTTGCGCCATCCGAACGAGCGTGTCGTAGATTGCGCTGTCCCCGTGGGGATGGTAGTTCCCCATGATCTCGCCGACAATCTTGGCGGACTTGCGGTAGGCCCGGTTCGACGCCAGGCCCATTTCGTTCATGCCGTGGAGAATGCGGCGATGGACCGGCTTGAGGCCGTCACGCACGTCGGGGAGCGCCCGACCGACGATGACGCTCATCGCGTAACTCAGGTACGACGAGCGCATCTCGTCTTCGATGGCGATCTGTCCTAGTCTTTCATCAGGTGGCATCTAATTCTCCACGGGAAAAGAGCGAATGGCTTATAGTCTATAGCTGATGGCAAGAAAGAAGCTCTGCATCTGCTATTTGCCATACGCTATTAGCCATAAGCTCTTTGCAATTTTTACACATCTAGATTTCTGACCTCGAGCGCGTGGGCTTGAATGAAGTTTCGTCGGGGTTCGACCTCATCACCCATCAGAATCGTGAAGATCTCGTCGACGCCCGGCACGTCTTCCAGCTTGACCTTCAACAGCGTCCGGACTTCCGGGTTCATCGTCGTTTCCCAGAGCTGATTCGGGTTCATTTCGCCGAGACCTTTGTAACGCTGAATACCGAGTCCGTGCTTGCCCCTATCGAGAATCGCCTTGACCAACTCAACCGTCGCGGGCTGGAGCTGTTCCTGACCGTCGGCTTTGATCTTGAACGGCGCCCGGCCCAAGCCGATCGCCGACGGTGAGAGCTTTTGCAACTCGCGGAATTCGGCAGAACCGACTAGCACATGCGTCACATCAAAACTATAGGTGGCCCCGTTGGCAAGTAGCCGACATGTAATTTTGTTCGTTTGATGTTCCTCGTCCTCAACGATATCCAACGTTGGTGTGAGCTTTGGATAGACCACCGCGAGAGTTTTCTTCACGTTGGCCACGACCTTCTTGAGCGCCGCCTGATCCTTGAGGAGCTCGCGATCGAGTCCCGGCTCATCCACAAATGCCCTCACCATACTGGCCTCGTGCGGTTTCTTATTGAGCCGGCCGAGCAATGTCTCGAAGGCGATCAGCTTCTTGAGAATGGGCAAGAGCCGCCGTCCCGTGACATACCCTTGGACCCCTTCCACATACACTTCCACATCCTCGACGGCGATATCGGCCAGGTGCTCGTTCAATGCCATCTCATCTTTGAGATACCGTTCCGTCTTGCCCTTCTTCACTTTGAAAAGCGGAGGCTGCGCGATGTAGATGTAGCCTCGTTCGAGCAGTTCCGGCATCTGCCGGAAGAAGAAGGTGAGGAGCAGAGTCCGGATGTGGCTGCCGTCCACGTCGGCATCCGTCATGAGGATGATCTTGTGGTACCGCGCCTTCGCGATATCGAACGAATCTTTGTCTGGCTTTTCAGACTCTTCGCGCTTGCGGCCGATGCCGGTTCCGAGCGCCATGATCAAGGTCCGGATCTCATCGCTAGAGAGCATCTTGTCGAATCGCGCCTTCTCGACGTTGAGGATCTTGCCCTTCAGCGGCAGGATCGCCTGAAACTTGCGGTCCCGTCCCTGCTTCGCTGAACCGCCGGCCGAATCGCCCTCAACGATATACAGCTCGCTCAAGGCCGGATCCTTCTCCGAACAGTCGGCCAATTTGCCGGGAAGCGAGCCCCCGTCGAGTGCGCTCTTCCGTCGGATGAGCTCTTTCGCTTTTCGCGCCGCTTCACGAGCACGCGCCGCGTCGATCGCTTTCCCGATGACCTTTCGGGCCACCGTCGGGTTTTCTTCGAAATAGGTTCCGAGCGCTTCGTTGACCGCGGACTCGACGATGCCTTTCACCTCACTATTGCCCAGCTTGGCTTTCGTCTGTCCTTCGAACTGAGGATTCCGGACCTTGACGCTGACGACGGCGGTGAGCCCTTCGCGGACATCATCACCGGTGAGCGACTCGGTGTCTTTCTTGAGTAAATCGTTGGCGTTCGCATAGCTGTTAATCGTACGGGTCAGCGCAGCCTTGAAGCCCACCAAGTGCGTGCCACCCTCCTTGGTATTGATGTTGTTCGCAAAGGAAAACAGATTCTCGGCGTAGCTGTCGTTGTATTGAAGCGCAACCTCCAGCACCATATCCGATTTCTCAACCTGCACGTAAATAGGCTTGTGCAGCGGCACCTTGGCTTCGTTCAGATGCTCGACAAACGACACGATACCGCCCTTGTACTTGAATACTTGCTCCTTGACCGGTTCTTTCCGCTCATCCTTGAGTGTGATCTCGAGTCCCTTGTTCAAAAAGGCGAGTTCACGCAGCCGCTGTGCCAGCACGTCGAAGCTGAAGTCGAGCGTCTCGAAGATCTGCCCGTCGGACTTAAACGTGACCATCGTGCCACGGCGCTTGGTTTTACCCGTCATCTTGAGCGGGGCCGTCGACTTGCCGCGCTCATAGCGCTGCTCGAACACCTGGCCGTCTTGCCAAATCTCCAACTCGAGCCATTCGGAAAGTGCGTTGACCACCGAGATCCCGACGCCGTGGAGCCCGCCGGATACCGTATAGGCGCCCTGCTCGAACTTGCCGCCCGCGTGCAAGACCGTCAGCGCCACTTCGGCGGCGGACTTCTTTTGGGTGGAATGCATCCCGGTAGGAATGCCGCGGCCGTTATCCACGACCGTGACGCTGCCGTCAATGTGGATCGTCACCTCAATCGTCTCACCGAACCCCGCCATATGCTCATCGACGCTGTTGTCGACGACTTCATAGACAAGGTGATGGAGGCCGTCCACACCAGTGCTGCCGATGTACATAGCCGGACGCTTCCGTACGGCGTCCAGGCCTTCCAATACTTTAATTTGATCGGCGCCGTAGCTGTCGGATTTCTGTACGGTCTCGCTGTCGTTACTGGCCATCAGTCTCCTACTTAATTATCAGCTATCAGCTCTCTGCTTTCAGCCTTCAGCGACCCACCTGACGGCTGACGGCTGATCGCTGGACCCAGCTAGATTTTAATGGGCATCACCACGCACCTGAACCCGGGACTGTCCGATTCCTGGATCAAGCAGGGGCTCAGCGGATTATCCATTTGCAGAGTGATCGTTTCTCCGTCCATCACCCCGAGTACGTCCAACAAGTAGCGGGCGTTGAACCCCGTGTTCAAGGCCGGTCCCTCGTACCGTGCCGCAAGCTCTTCAGTCGCTTCCCCAAAATCGGGATTGCTGGAGAACAACGTCATCTGTCCGGAGACAAACGACACCTTCACTGCGCTCGCCTTATCACGGGACAGCACGGAAACACGCCGAAGCGCACTTTCAAGCTCATTGCGATTGACCCCGATTTTCCCGCCGCTCTCTTTCGGGATCACTTGCTGATAATTCGGGTAATTCCCTTCCATGAGCCGCGAGGTCAGCAGCAGCCCGCTCTTCCGGAAAATCATGAGATTCTTGGTGAACCCGATCAGGGGTTCGCCCTCGCCGCCTTCTTCCAGAAGACGCTGCATCTCGTGCGCCGCCTTCTTCGGAATAATGGCTTTGATCTCTTGCGGAGCGCCTTTGGCGCCGGCATGTCCGACCTCCTGCTCGGCAACCGCCAACCGATGTCCATCGGTGCCGACCAGCCGCAAGATCGTTTTCTTCTCCGACGTGATGAGGGTCACCAGCAGACCGTTGAGGATATAGCGCGCGTCATTGTCTCCGGCGGCAAAGAGGGTCTTCCTGATCAGCTCAAGGAGCCCGGCCCCGGCGAGAGGAATGAGCCCTTCCCGTTCGATCGTAGGCAATGCAGGATAGTCGGTGCTGGGGAGCCCAACGATCTTAAATTGGCTCTTGCCGGCGTGAATCGTCGTCCAATTGTTGTCGCCGGAGGTGATTTCGATTTCACTGACCGCCAGTTCCTTGATGATCTCGTACAGCTTTCGAGCTGAGAGAGTAATCCCTCCAGGTTTCTCCACGGTCGCCTTGTAATGCCCGCGCATGCCAATTTCAAGATCGGTGGCGACAATTTCCACTCCCTCCTGCTTTGCCTCAATCAAGATATTCGAGAGAATCGGCATCGTGTTGCGTTTCTCAACGACACCTTGGACCCGCTGGAGGCCCGTCAAGAGCTCTACTCGTCCCATACGCAGTTTCATGATCTCTTCCCCTTAGGAGCCCCTCAGGCTCGCAGGATCTGCTCCCTCAAGCTATCCA
>JANNIV010000232.1:0-15861 GCA_031405355.1 Nitrospira sp. | reverse complement strand
CCTTGAGCGGCAGCGCAAGGTATTGTTGGAGGAGGTGGTCGAAGGCCTCGCCAATCCAAACGGTCAGGAGACCTTCCCGGATGTCAGCGATCAGGCGTCTGCGGAAGCCGAGCAGAATTTTTCGATGCGTATCCGTGAGCGCGAGCAACGATTAGTCAAGAAGATCGACGAGGCGCTTGAGCGGATGAACCAAGATGTCTATGGCATCTGCGAGCGCTGCGAAGAAGAGATTCCCTATCCTCGGTTGAAAGCCCGCCCAGTCACTACCCTCTGCATCAACTGCAAGACGCTCGAAGAACAGGAAGAACAGGCCCGGCGCTGAGCATCCTGCTAGTGCTTCAATGTCTTGACGCGTTGTTGGACTAACGCAACGCGACCGGCTTCATCGGGGATACCTTGGACCAGCGCGAGATAGGTCTCGTATTCCGAGATGGCCCGTTTAGGACTCGTGGGCTCGTAGGCCTCGGCCAAGTTGTAACGGGCGATGGCATAGTTAGGGCGGAGCGTGACGGCTTTTTCGAATGAGGCAAGCGCGCTCGCCTTGTCTCCCAGCTCGCGGTACACCGTGCCCAGGTTGTTCAGAACTTCCGGAGTGTTCGGTCTGATGGTCAAGGACTGAAGCATCTCCGCCTTGGCCTTCTCGTGCTCCCCCTTCCCTTCCCAGGCCAGGCCTAGCTTGTGATGAGCTTCTGCCAGCCACACTTTATTCGTAAATCCGCTTGCGATCGCTTTCTGGTAGGCGGTGGCTGCGGTATCGTAGTTCTGCGCCCCGCAGTAAGAGAGCTGCGCGGTTTGGCCGCGCGCAAATTGCTGGAGCGAGATGAAGGGTTCCTTGTCCTCCGAGCCTTGAGTCTCGATCTCTTGCCCGGGCTTCTTGCCCCTTGGATGGCGCAGCCGTTCCAGGAACTCGCGGCGATAGGGTGAAAAGAGCCGTACATAGGGGTCGATCGTCACGGAAGCCTGGAGCAGCGTCGGCTGCTCGCGCGTACCAAGCACCAAGTATTGTGTCGTCGTTTTCTCATCGCCGGTTTCGTACAGGGCGCTGGAATCCATGCTCGTCTTTGAGGAGAGATTTGCCACGGTGAGATAGAATTCCAATACTGGTTTCAGCTGCGTTAAGGTCTGGCGGAGCACCGGGTATGGTTTCAAGTCAAGCCCGGATGGAAAGGTAAAGACGGTTCCGACCAGCATGCCGTCCTCATCGAAAAAGTAGGACTCGTCGCCATGTGATGGACTTCGGCCAGCAGGGAGAAGCAGCTCTTGTCCGGTGCCCCAGTCTTGTGGCTTGAGGGTAGAGGCAGGATGTGTTTTGAGGAAGACAGATTTCGAGGTGCAGAGGGTTGTGGGTTTCAGGAGGACCAAGTCGCTTTCAGAGGGTGGGAGAACCGGTTTTCGAGGCGACGTGTCGCAACCGTTCAGCAACAGGCCCAGTCCCAGGCTGCAGACCACCCACAGTCGAAAGAGTCCAGCATAAGGCTTCGGCTTGTTACGTGAATTCAAACTCACGAAGGGAGCATACACGAAAGGTGAAAGGGTTTGCCAAGGGGGTGACACAGCAACGCCCGCTTTCGTGAAGAAAGCGGGCGTTCAATTTAGGGCGGTGCCATTGCGGAAGTTAGCGCCGCTGGCCATCTATCATTGCATCTTCAGATGTATATCCGAAAAGGTAGGGCATCTTGCTGGTGATCGCGTAGATCGGCCGGTTCACACCGTAATCCACCGCAACTCCGAGCGGGTGCAAGAGAAAGCCGGCCCAGCGCCAGGGGTTATCGCCAGGGGAAGCTCCGGCCGCCACATTGGTATAGACCAAAGACGTGGGGTCCATCACACTATAAATGCTAACCGGGGGGGTATAGCCTCCATCTGCATCGGCCGACGCCTGTTGCTCGCGGTTTCCGGCACAACCGACTGTGGTGGCCAGGAGGAGAATTCCCAAGGCAAGAGTTGTAGTCCGCATAGATGACCTCATGTGTCTTATGGATAGTTCAGAGTCGATGGTCTCTCGGTAGACTGAAGTGTAGCCGAGGTCCGGTATTCTGTCCAGAATAGGAGCAGAACCGACAGTATCATGATTACTGTGGGGTTAGGCTATGGGGATGGACCGGGATAAGGGAAAGGGGAGGGAGAGGATATGGTAGGCGATACTGGTATCGAACCAGTGGCCTCTTCCGTGTGAAGGAAGCGCTCTACCCCTGAGCTAATCGCCTACGAGCGGCAAAGTCTAGCATGGGGTCGTAAATCGGATCAACCGTGACGCCAGCGTTATGGAGTGCGAAGTCGCCTTGACATCCCCAAAATGCGCTTCCTACAATGCCACCGCGCTCGGTCTTTCTTTGGGGAGTTCCACTCGAATGCGTGAGGACATTGTCATTATTGGGGGCGGTCTGGCTGGGTCTGAAGCGGCATGGCAGGCAGCCAATCGTGGGGCGAAAGTGACGCTCTATGAAATGCGCCCCAAAGAGATGACGCCGGCACACAAAACCGGGGGTCTGGCCGAGCTGGTTTGCTCGAATTCACTCGGCTCAGCGGATATCCTGAATGCTCCCGGCATTTTGAAAGAGGAAATGCGCCGCCTCAACTCGCTCATTATTCGGGTGGCGGATGAGGTGCGAGTGCCAGCCGGATCGGCCCTGGCCGTCGATCGCGAGCAGTTTTCACTCAAGATTACCCAGGCGCTGGAAGGTCATCCGAACATTCGCATTCTGCATGAGGAGATCACCGAGATTCCAACCGACTGTCTCTGCATCCTGGCGACCGGCCCTTTGACATCCGCCAAACTGTCTCAGGCGATCGCACAACTGACCCACACCAAACATTTGTATTTTTACGATGCCATCTCCCCGATCGTGGATGCCGACTCCATCGACATGGATGTCGCATTTCTCGCGTCCCGTTACGGCAAGGGCGGAGACGACTATCTCAACTGCCCCATGGACGAGCCTGCCTACAATGCTTTCTATGATGCATTGCTTGCGGCGGAGAAAGTCCAACCGAAAGAGTTCGAAAAGGCTGCCTACTTCGAAGGCTGTATCCCGATTGAGGTGATGGCCGAACGGGGCCGTCAGACCATGCAGTTCGGTCCGTTGAAGCCGGTGGGCCTTGAGAATCCCAAGACCGGTGCGCGAGCCTATGCGGTGGTGCAGCTCAGGACGGAAAACGCCCATCGCTCCTGTTACAACCTCGTGGGGTTCCAGACCAAACTGACCTACGGAGAGCAGAAGCGGGTGTTTCGCATGATTCCAGGTCTTGAGCAGGCGGAGTTTCTGCGCTACGGCAGCCTGCATCGCAATACCTTTATTAATTCTCCCCAACTGCTGCACAATACCCTTCAGTTTAAGGCGCGCGGCACCCTCTTCTTTGCAGGACAGTTGGTCGGGGTTGAGGGCTATACGGACTCCGCCGCGATGGGAGGGCTCGCAGGAATCAACGCGGCCCGTGGTCTGGCAGGTTTGCCGTTGGTCACGCCGCCACCTACCACAGCGCATGGCTGTCTCGTGTCGTATATTACGGCCACGGACCCTCGTCACTTTCAGCCGATGAATACGAATTTCGGGCTCTTCCCTCCGCTTGACACACCGACGAGAGACAAGGAACGCAAACGACGGCTCACAGGACAACGGGCGCTTGAGGACTTGACGGCATGGATGACGCAATTCGAGCTTTCATGACGTTCCTCGATCTGGAGCGGCATGCGTCGCAGGAGACAATGCGCAACTATGCCTCGGACCTCCGGCAGTTTCAGACCTTCATGAAGGCGGCGCATCTTGCCGTACCCCTACTCGACCCTGCCACAGTGCAAACGGAGTCGATTCGGGCCTATCTTCACTGGCTGGATCGCAAGCGCGAAAAAAGCACCTCGATGGCCCGGAAACTCGCCTCACTCCGCAGCTTCTATCGCTATCTGCAACGAGAGGGCAGGGTCGGTCTCAATCCTGCCGAGGCCATCAGGACGCCGAAACAGCCGAAACATCTTCCTCGTGTGTTGAGTAAGGACGACGCGGCGGCATTGATGGAGTTTCCTGCCGGCGAAACAGGATCGTCGCTCCGAGACCGCGCCTTGCTGGAGACGCTCTATTCGACCGGGGCTCGCGTGAGTGAACTTGTGGGGATCAATCTCGACGATCTCCGCGCGTCTGAAGGGCTGGTCCATCTGCGAGGAAAGGGCCGGAAGGAGCGCATCGTGCCGATCGGAGCGGTGGCGCTCAAGGCAATCCACAACTATCGTGCTTCATCGAAGCCATCAACCTTCAACCATCGGCCATCAGCCCCCATTTTTTTGAATCTTAGAGGGGGGCGATTAACAACCCGGAGTGTCGCCCGCATTGTGGCCCGCTATTCGAATCAGCTTACCGGTGGTTCCGTGAGCCCCCATACGTTGCGTCACTCCTTTGCCACCCATCTCCTCGATGAAGGGGCCGATCTGCGCTCGATCCAAGAGATGCTTGGACATGTCTCATTGAGTACGACGCAAAAGTATACCCACCTGGCTACGGACCAGCTTCTGGCCGTCTATGATAAAACTCATCCGAGGGCAGGTCGCCCGGCCGGCGCGCGTATGGTGAAGGACGATAAGCCATGATCCTCTGTATCAGACACGATCCGAAGTTCGAAGTTCGAAGTTCGAGGTTCCGAAAGCCTCGAACCCTCGTCCGTCCCGCGATTCGCGCCTTTCACGCTTTTCTCGCAACGGGAGCTACCCATGAACAGACTGATTAAGAAAGCCAACGTCCTGATCGAAGCCTTGCCCTACATTCGCACCTTCAAGGGGAAGACGGTGGTCATCAAGTATGGCGGTCATGCGATGACCGATGCGCCGCTGAAAGAGAAGTTTGCCCAGGATGTCGTGCTCCTGAAATATGTAGGCCTCAACCCGGTCATCGTGCACGGCGGAGGCCCCCAGATCGATAAGATGCTCCAGCGTTTGGGTATCGAAGCCAAGTTTCGCCATGGAGTCCGGGTCACCGATGAAGCCACGATGGAAATCGTGGAGATGGTGTTGGCCGGCAAGATCAACATGGAAATCGTCGATCTCTTGAATCGCCATGGCGGCCTTGCGGTCGGCTTGAGTGGAAAGGATGGCGGGCTCATGCTCTCTCGACCGCTCACGGCCAAAGCCTGGGCGGCCAGTTTGGAAAAAGATCTCGACGACGGTGAGGGGGACGAGGACTTCGGCTTGGTCGGAGAGGTTCAGTCTATCGATCCTACGTTGGTGAAGAAACTACAACAGGATCATTACATCCCCGTCATCGCCCCGATTGGCACCAACCGGGAAGGAAACACGTACAACATCAATGCCGATCTGGTGGCCGGGGCGATGGCCGCTGCGCTGGGCGCGGAAAAGCTGGTGATGATGACCGATGTGAAGGGCATTCGTGATGCGAATGGGCGCCATCTCTCGACGGTCTCACGCAAAGACGTACAGCGGATGGTGAAGAAGGGCACGATCGGCGAAGGGATGTTGCCTAAGGTCCATGCCTGCTTGGATGCGCTCGGAGGAGGCGTCGGTAAAGCCCATATCATCGACGGACGAATTCCTCATGCCATACTTCTCGAAGTGTTCACGCATAAAGGTATCGGGACCGAGATCACAGCATAACCAAAACATCGGCGATTGCAGCAGAAACGTCCATGAGTAGTCCTGGCTAGATGTGCTAACCCAGCGCCGTCGAATCACCCGCCATCTTAAGTCTCTCGTCGGAGAACGCCATCCTGAGACGAGTCCCCGCGCGCTTCGGAAGACGGCGCACTATCTGGCCACGCAGTTTGCCAAGTTAGGATGGGTCACCAGTGGCCAGCCCGTGAGTGCATGGGGCAAGGTCTATCGCAATGTGGTGGCGACCAAGTATCCGGACAGGCTGGGCCGGGGAGGGGAGTTGCCCCCACTCCTGATCGGGGCCCACTACGATACCGTGTCCGGGTCGCCGGGTGCGGATGATAACGCGAGTGGGCTCGTGGTCCTCCTTGAAGTGGCATTGCGACTCAGCGCACAACCTCTCGCGCGACCAGTCTGGCTCGTGGCCTTCTGTCTTGAAGAGCAGGATCGACTGGGGAGTCAGGCGTTTGCGTCCCGCTTGAAAGCTGAACGATGCGAGTTGGCCGGTGCGATCATCTTGGAATGTGTCGGGTTCGCCAGGAGCGAGGCAGGCACTCAGCAGGCCCCGCCGGGAGTGCCTATCGCGGTGCCGACCCAAGGAGATTTTCTCGCCATTGTGGGCAACGAGGCGTCCAGGTCTATGGTGGGTCAGCTTGAACAGGAGGCCCGGCAGCATGCGGCCAAGCTCAAAACCCTGTCATTGGTGGTGCCGGGCCGAGGGGAGGCCATGCCCCATACTCGCCGTAGCGACCATGCCTCGTTCTGGGATGCAGGCTATCCAGCCGTGGTGTTGACCGATACGGCGAACTTCCGGAATCCGCATTATCATCGTGAGACCGATACCCTGGACACGCTGAATCTCGAATTTCTCTCGAACGTCGCAGCGACGGTAACCGCAACCGCGACGCAGATCGCCGGAGTAGGACCATGAAGGAAAGTCGCACGAAACTCCCTCCCAAAACCCGCCATCTCGTGACCGAGGTCTATGGCCGTCTCGATTATGGCGCACTGGGGCCGGTCTACTGTTATGAGGGCGGCGACGAGTTTTGGCGAGCGAAGCGGGGGCTCTGTGAACGGCTCGGGAGTTTGGTCGCCGTGGCGTTGCGGCTGAAACTAAGGCGAGGCGGTCGCAGTCTCTATGTCGGCGCCGGGGTGGCGGAACTTCCTCCTTTGATCATGGAAAAGATGGAGCTGGGTCGGACCGTGGAGCCCTATAATCTCCGGAGAGTCGAAGTTGTAGCCCTCAACCGTGCCTGCCATTCGATTTCCCTCGCGTACCGCGCAATTGATGCGGCCAGGGCGAAGGGCCGATTCGATCATCTCTGGATGGTCAGCGTGCTGAATGACCCTGAGCGATTCCCGCATCTGTCTCCTCTGTCTTATGGACGAGGCAATCCTCTTACTCTCGACACCCGGAAATTCGAGAAAGAGCGCTGCATTGTGCGCGCGTTAGTCGCAGGTTGCATGGGAAAGCTGGCAAGGCCTGGCCTTGTCACGACTACTACTGAAGAAGTCATATGGATTGCAGAATGGTGCCACCGGCATCGAGTGCCCTACTTGGTCGGGAAACGCTACTACCAGACGGCGTTGGTAGGAGATCCGATCTGTTTCATGCAAATCGGAAAAAATTCTCAGCAGGCAGCTGAAAAAGTCCGCCAGCATCGTTCTCGCATCGCTTAGACCCTCAACGTACCCCAGAGGGTACGCCTCGGGCCTTCGCTCGCTGCGGCCTTGCTGGACGGCCTTTTTGAGCAGCCTGCTAAATTCTAAATCCTGGTTTGGCTCTCGAAGAGTTGTCCAAATACTGGCCTGCGTACTTCACGTAGTTCTCCGCCGACTCCTTAATCCATACGAGTTCTTCAGCTGTGACCGGTCGTTTCACCTTCGCGGGTGAACCAAGGATCAGGCTGTTGGGTGGGACGATGGTCTGTTCGGTAATCAGAGCGCCGGCCCCTACGACGGAATCTTCTCCAATCACGGCGCCATCCATGATGATCGCGCCCATCCCGATCAGCACACGGTCCTTGATCGTGCAGCCATGGAGTATCACCCCATGGCCAATGGTCACCTCGTTGCCGATGATCAGCGGATGGGTATCGTGGGTGACATGGAGCATACAGAGATCCTGCACGTTCGTCCGGTCACCGATCCTAATATAGTGCACGTCTCCGCGAACGACGGTATGGAACCAGATGCTGCACTGCTCGCCCAGCACGACATCGCCGATGACGACACCGGTCTCTTCGATAAAACAGGATGTCGGAATGGTGGGTTTGATGCCTTGAAATGTGCGGATCATGCAGCGCACTGTAGGGGAATCAGCCGACAACCTGCAAGGGGGAAGTGGATAATCACGCGAGACGGGTGCGACAAGCGCGACAAGAAGTTCGAAGTTCTAAAAACCTCGAACCTCGGACCTCGAACCTCGAACTTCGGAACGTGCCCGAACCTGCTCGATCGTGCGCAGCAACGATTGATGGCTTTGGCAACCTGCGATGAGTCTCGCATCGGAGACCGTGACAGGCTTGTAGGGCTTGATGAACCGTTCTTTCAAGTGGGCGATTCGAGCCGCGGAGAGGTTCAATCGTTCTGTGGAAATTGCGCCTGACGCCACTGCCTGCTCAATGGCTCCAAAGGCGGCGACTTCCCGATCCCGATCTTTACAAATCAGCAGGACATCGCATCCCGCCAGCACTGCGCGTACCGCTGCGTCTTCCACGCCATAATGGTCGATGATCGCGTGCATTTCCAAGTCGTCCGTCAACACCACTCCATCGTATTTCAACTCCTGGCGCAAGAAGCTGTTGATGATAGCCGGCGAAAGCGTGGCAGGCAATTCAGGATCGAGAGCCCGGTAGAGCACATGTGCGGTCATCATCGACGCGATACCCTGCGCAATCGCATGACGGAACGGGGGGAACTCGATGGCCTCCAACCGTTCCCGTGATGCCTCGACCACCGGAAGTTCTTTGTGGGAATCGGTATTGGTATCCCCGTGACCGGGAAAATGTTTCCCGCAGGCCACGACCTTGTTGCCTTGCAGTCCCGCCGCTGTCGCCATCCCCAATTCACAGACTACATCCGGCGTCGTGCCGAATGCCCGATCGCCGATGATCGGATTGTCCGGATTACTATTGACGTCGAGTACCGGCGCCATATTCATGTTCACGCCCACTGCTCTCAGTTCTTTGGCAATGGTCGCCGCCGCCGCGTAGGCTAATTCGGTTGAGCGGCATTGGCCCAGCAGGTCACAGGGAGGGAAAATCGTAAAACCTTTCGGAAGACGGGAGACCCGACCGCCCTCCTGATCGATTGAAATCAACAGTGGTGAATGGGGACTGCAGGCTTGCAGGTCATTGGTCAGGTCGACCATCTGACCGACGGATTCCAGATTCCGCGAGAAGAGAATCACACCACCCGGCTTGTACTCTTTGATGAACGAGGTCAGATCGGGCGTCACCGACGTGCCCAGAAACCCGACCATGAAGAGCTGCCCGATCTTTTCGCGTGAAGTCATGAAATCCTTCAGCAGGCTGTTGATAAAGTCCGCCAGCTTCGTTCTCGGTTCATCGAAATCCTCAACGTACCCCAGAAGGGTACGCCTCCGGTTTCGACTCGCCTGCGGCCTTGCTGGACGGCCTTTCTGAACAGCCTGCGGGCCATTCTTATAAGCTTCGGTCAATGAGGTACTGCACCAATAATCTTGTTCCTATCGCGGTGGGACCCTTCGGAATGTAAGCCCGTTCCCGCTCGCTCCAATCCGTGCTGGCAATATCGAGGTGCACCCAGGGGCAGTCCCCCACGAACTTGCTCAAAAAGAGCGCCGCGGTGATCATGCCGCCGCCACGGCCACCGATGTTGCGCATGTCGGCAACGTCGCTCTTGAGCTGTTCGAAATATTCCTCCCACAGGGGCATTTCCCACACCCGCTCGCCGGCCTTCTGCCCCGACTTCCGCACCTGTTCTTTGAGCGATTGGTCGGTGCCGAACATCCCGATGGCAAATTGGCCAAGCGCCACGACGCAGGCCCCTGTGAGCGTCGCAATGTCGATCAAGGCTGCCGGGTTATAGCGCATGGCGTAGGCGAGGCCATCGGCCAAGATGAGCCGGCCCTCTGCATCCGTGTTCTGGACTTCGACGGTCTTTCCCGATAGCGTCGTCACGATATCGCCCGGCTTCATCGCCCGGCCACCAGGCATGTTTTCCGCCACGGGCAGGATACTGATGAGACGCAGAGGGAGCTTGAGTCTGGCCGCTGCCCGGATCGAAGCCAGCACCTCGGCTCCCCCCGTCATATCGGCTTTCATATGTTCCATATTTTCGGCAGGCTTCAGCGAAATCCCGCCCGTATCGAAGGTGATCGTTTTCCCGACCAGCACGACTGGACGCTCGTCTTTTTTCTTGGTTCCGTTGTACTCAAGGATGATGAACTTGGGCGGCTCCTGACTTCCGCGCGATACACCGAGCAGCGCACCCATCCCCAACTGCTCCATCTCTTTCTGTTCGAGAATCTTGATCGCGATCCCTTCAGTCTTGGCGATGGTCTTTGCTTCGTCCGCGACCCTGGTGGGAGTCAGGACGTTGGAGGGATGATTGCAGAGATCCCGGACAAAGACGGTGGCCTCTGCTGTGGCGATGCCGCGCCGAATTCCCTCGGTGACCTGCCGCAGCTGATCCTTTTGCTGAGCGAGAATCTTCATCTCCGTGACGTCTTGCCCTGATGCAACTTCGCTCCGATAGGCAGTGAACTGATAACTGCCCAGGATCGCCCCTTCAACCATCGCTTGCGCCACCTCGATCCATGACATCTTGCCAGGCTTTACCGTTGGAAGCACGACTGCAAAGGACCCGACCTTCGCCTGACGGACGCGCTTCGCGGCTGAGCCCATCGCTTGCCGGATGGTCTCCAGCGTGACCTCGTTTTTCTTGCCCAGCCCGACCAGCACCAGCCGTTTTGCCGGTACCTTGTCCTGCGTGTGATAGAGCAAAACTTCGTTGGCCTTGCCTTCGAATTCCTTGGATTGCACCAGCTTACTCAACGCACCTCCGAGGGCACGATCGAGCGGGGACGCACCCTGTTTGGCCAGTGCCTCTCCTTCACAGTGCGTGAGCACCAACACCTCTGCCGACGCAGTTTCCGCTTGCTCAACCTGTACCGTGACTTGCATGATCTTCATTTCACAAACTCCTTGGTTCTCGTCCGAAGAGAAGAGCATATAGCGTATGGCTTATGGCCGATAGCATGAGCAGAAAAGACAGGACTTTTTTTGTTCGTGCTATACGCCATTAGCCATAAGCTCCGCTCTCACGCTTCTCGCTCTTCATACCCCTCGCATGTCCGGCGCCCAGATGTACTTGTGCATCTGCAATTGAAAACGGACCGGCAGACGATCAGCCAGAATCCATTCGGCCAGCTCACGCATATCAAGCGAGCCGAAGACCGGACTAAAGAGCACCGTACAGCGGTTCGCTAGTTCGTACCGGGCCAGAGTTTCACGGGCCCAGTCGTAGTCGGCTCGGTCGGCCAACACAAATTTGGCCTCGTCTTTGGCCGCCAGCCTGGAAAGATTCGGCCAGTGCATCCGATCGGTCATATCGCTCCCCGGGCACTTTATATCCAGGATGACATGGACGCGCGGATCGACCGGTGCAATATCGATAGCGCCGCTGGTCTCAAGGAGGACCGTATAGCCGGCGTCACACAGTCGGGCCATGAGCGGGAGGCTCTCTGGCTGGGCAAGGGGTTCCCCTCCTGTGACCTCGACAAGGCGGCACCCATAACTATGCACCTTCGCCAGAACATCATCGATCGAACCGTCCTGCCCTCCATGAAAAGCATAGGTGGTATCGCACCAGGTGCAGCGGAGCGGGCATCCGGTCAGCCGTACAAACACGCAGGGCTGTCCAGCATAGCTCGACTCGCCTTGAATGCTATGGAAGACTTCGGTGATTCGCATAGAATGCTCGTGTCATAAAGTCGTAAAGTCTGAAAGTCATCAGGTCTTCTGCAGGTCATCAAGTCAGAAAGTCATAAAGTCGAAACGTATGAAGGTCGAATGTCCGAGACTTGATGACTTGAAGACTTTCTGACTTGATGACCTCATGCGACCTTATTTATTTCCATGTCGCGATCGGCCAGCCGGATCGTTGCGCCGTGCGAGCCATGCCCCGGATCGGGTTGACTACCAGGGGGTGCCCGACCATTTCAAGGAGGTCGTGATCGCCCGGGCTGTCACCATAGGCATAGGAACCGGTTAAATCCAGACCCATTTCCCGAGCGTGGGCGAGGATCAGCTCACGTTTGCCAGGGCCATAGGGCAGGGGGGGAATCAAAGCGCCGGTATAGACGGAATCCCGCTGCTCCGGCATCGCCGCGAAAACAGTGGCCACGCCCAAAAAATCCGCAAGGGGTGCAATTAAAAAATCTGGCGCGCCGGTCACAAGAATCAGTTGGTGTCCGGCTTGTCGATGTTCGTCCAGCTTTGCGCGGCCCTGCACGGACAACCTTCCGATCATATGGGCCTGACAGAACTCCCGCGCATAGGATTCAATGTCGACCGGGCGCTTGCCAGTCAGATACACTTTTCGTTCCCGGAGCGGGTGCAGCGAAAATGGAGGCATGTGCCCCGCCAGCCAGGCGGCGCTTCGGGCCAATTCGCTCCATCCCACCAGGCCACGCCGCCACAGAAACCGGAAGAATCGTACCTCGCTGGCTACTCCCGGCAAGAGCGTGTTGTCGACGTCGAACAACGCAGCGATCGACCCCTGTGCCTGTCGTTCAACGACATCATCGAGCGTAGGCGTGAGGTTGTGACGATTTTGCGCAACGTTGGAGGACTCGGTGAGCATGAGCCGCCCGATTCTACCGGAGCCTCCATTGATTGACAAGGATTTTGGCCCACTTCTATAATGCGGCTCCCTCGGGCTGTCCCGCGTCGTTCGGGAGTGGGGCTGCCGGTTTCTAGTTTCAGGTTTCTAGTTTCAGGTTCGACTTCGGAGTTTCAGCAATCCGAAACGAATAACTCGAAACATGAAACTAGAAACCAGAAACTTGCAACCCTTGAACGTGTGACGCCTCGCGGATTCGGTCGCCGAAGTGGTGAAATGGCAGACACGCACGTTTGAGGGGCGTGTGGCGCAAGCCGTGCGGGTTCAAGTCCCGCCTTCGGCACCAAATTAAATATCCTCGTTCCTACACCTTTGTTCAGGACCACCAACGAGGGTCTGCGCTTATGCGGTTTTGCAGCCCGATCTGCACCCAAACGACAGGACCGGCATTCATCGCTGGAACCCTCCTGTCGCAACTGTTGTTCATTTCTTCTTCACTCATTATCAGGATCTTTCCGCACAACTCAGTAGCATTAGCGCAATTGTCCCCCTTGCATATCGACACTTCGATGCTAACGATGATCCGTGCCCATCCGCAATATATCGCCATCTTACGTGGCAAGGAGTCGCACCATGAGTAGTGCCGGCCAATTGTCTGAATTGGACTTGCTGCGCGGCCAGGTCGCCGACCTGTCACGCGAGCTGGCGGAACGGAACCGCTCGATGCAGGATCTCCGTGAACGGTCCCAGCTCTTGCGAACCATCGTCGAAGGCACAGCGTCTGGGACAGGGGATGAGTTCTTCGCTTCACTCGTCAGACACTTGACCTCGACGCTGCATGTGCAATATGCGGTGATCAGTGAAGTGCTTGAAGTACCCTTCAGGAAGATCCGCACCCTCGCGGTCTCGGCCGGAGACACCCTCATCGACAACTTCGAATATGATCTTGACCATACGCCTTGTGCCACCGCACTGACACAGACCTTTGCCTGCTTCAACCGGGATCTCCAGGCAACCTTTCCCGAGTTCCAGCGTCTAGTAGACCTTGGAGCCGAAAGCTATTGCGCTGTGCCGATCCGGACGAAAGACGGAGAAGTCCGTGGATTGCTCGTCGTGATGGATACCAAGCCGTTGCAACATGGCGAGGATCTGCAGTCCCTGCTGGAAGTCTTTGCTCCGCGCGTTGGAGCGGAATTCGAACGGAGGCGAGTCGAGCAGGAACATGCCATGGCCCTGGCCGAGATACACAATGTGATCGAAACAGTCCCCGATATTATGTTTACCCTCGACACTCATGGCAACATGGTGAAATGGAATCGCCGTGTCGAAGACGTCACGGGGTACAGCCCAGAGGAATTGCTGAGCATGCCCGCCCTAGCCTTCGTGCCTCCGGAAGAACATATCCCTACCGCCGCCGCAATTCAGCAGGCCTTCATGGAAGGGTACGCTGAACTCGACGGTCGGTTGCTCACCAAAGACCTCCGTACCATTCCCTATCACTGGACCGGCGCCCTGCTCAAGAATTCTCACGGTGAGCCCATCGGCATCACCGGAATCGGACGAGACGTGTCTGGCAAGAAGAGGGTGGAGGAGGCATTACGCGAAAGCGAACATCGTTTCGCGCTGGCCGTAGAGGGGTCAAGCGATATCCTCTGGGATGCCCTCCGGCTTTCCGGCGAGCCCTGGTATGCCCCGCAGACACAGATCTGGTGGTCGCCGCGAGTCCGTGAACTGCTGGGACTACAAGAGTCCGACTCGTTCGAGACGCTTGAACAATGGGCGGCAAGGCTTCATCCCGATGACAAGGATCGCGTGTTCGGCCAACTGGCTGCGCACATCGAACAGCGAGTTCCCTACGATGTCGAATACCGGCTGCGCACCAATACAGGCGACTATCGATGGATTCGCGGGCGCGGGCAGGCGTTGTGGGATGAGCAGGGAGAGCCCCGTCGAATGTCCGGTTCATGCCATGATATCACTGAACGTAAAGGGGTTGAAGAAGCGCTTCGGGTCAGCGAAGAACGATGGCATCTCGCAGTGCGAGGCAGTAACGATGGCATCTGGGATTGGGACATCCAATCAGGCACCGTCTTTTTTTCCCCGCGATGGAAAGCGATGCGTGGGTTCGGAGAGTATGAAATCTCGAGCCATGTCGAGGAGTGGCGAAGTCGCATTCATCCCGACGATCTCGGTCGAGTGCTTCAGAGTCTCGACGCCTATATGGCCAAACAGACTCCGGATTTTTGCGAAGAATATCGGACCCAGCGGAAAGACGGGTCCTACATGTGGATTCTGGATCGAGGCCTGGCCCTCTGGGCTGAGGACGGCACACCCCTCCGGATGGTCGGTTCAGAGTCTGACGTCACCGAGCACAAACAGGCCCTGTTGCGCCTGGCGGAACAGGAATCACTCCTTCGCTCGATTCTTGATACTGAACCAGAATGCGTCAATCGTATGGCCGACGACGGCACAATCTTGCAGATGAACAAGGCCGGGCTCTGCTTCATCGAAGCCGATTCCTTCGAGCAGGTGGCAGGTCGGTCGGTATTTGATCTCGTCGCCCCTGAATTCCTGGAACGGTACCGCAGGATGCACGAGGCTGTGATCCGGGGAGCATCGCAACCACTTGAGTTTCAGATCGTCGGGCTGAAGGGCACGCGACGGTGGATGGAAACGCATGCGGTCCCCTTGCGGAATCCGATCGATCACCGCACGGAGCATTTGGCGATCACTCGCGACATCACCCATCGTAAGCGGACTGAGACGGCGCTGCGTGAATCGGAGGAGCGGTATCGCACGTTGGTCGACCTCTCGCCGAACGGGGTGCTCGTCTATTCCTACGGGAAGAAGGTCTATGTCAATCAAGCAGCATGCAGGATTATTGGAGCCGCTTCGCCTGAACAGTTGCTCGAGAATCCCACATTTCACTTTTCTCATCCTGATGATCACGCATCGATCCACGACAGCATCGCGCAGATTCTTGCTACCGGCGAACCGATTCGTCGAGTCGAACGGAAGTACCAGAGGCTTGATGGAACCGCAATCTTCGTCGAGGTTGACGCTGGTCGTATCATGTGGAATGGCGAACCCGCCATTCAGGTCATCTTCGCCGACATCACCCACCGCAAGCAGGCGGAGGAGGCCTTGCGTGAGAGTGAGGCCTTCAACATCAGTGTGCTCAATTCCCTCAGCTCGCAGATCGTGGTGCTGAACTCGCAAGGCGTCATCATGGCTGTGAATAAGCCATGGCTGCGGTTCGCTGAGGAAAATGAGGCATCCCATCTCGTCGAGAATTTCGTGGGTATGAATTACCTCAACGTGTGCGCACAAGCCCCGCTATTCGCGCATGGCGAGGAAGCAGCCTCGGCGCAGGCCGGCATCCTGGCAGTACTGGCAGGCACGCAAAACGAGTTCTCTCTGGAATATCCCTGCCATTCCCC
>JANNIV010000231.1:0-2287 GCA_031405355.1 Nitrospira sp. | reverse complement strand
TCGACCTCAGCCAGCCGTTCCGGAGGGAGGCCCCGGAGCTTCTCTAACAGTGTCTGTTCATGGACTTTGGTCATTGCGTTTCTCAACTTTGAGTTGTTTCAAGCCTACACGTGTCTGCGATAAAGATCAATTGCTTCTCCGGGTTCGACTCGCCATCAGTGTTCACACTTAACCTTGACCTCAGCCTCAACCTTCCCGGAAGTCACTGCCTGACTACAGTCCCACCAACGTTTTGATTTCTGCCCGCAACGATTCTCGCTGTTCAACCGCCCAGGTATCGAGCCGTGGGAACAGATGAATCAGTGATCCTGTGTAGGGAGCCACGACTATGTCGCGGCGTTCTGCCAACATGCCGTCTGCTTCGGCGATGCGGAGTTTTTCGTCTGCGATATGCCGCGACAAGCATTTCGAAATTATGAGTTGCTGACCCGGCGTTCCTGCGACGGCTCCAAAAATCTTGCCACGAAGCACATCCAATTCCTCCGGAATGGACACCTTCACTCGTACAGCCTGGGCGGTCGCCCAGGAGGCCCGTTGGATAGAATAGTCATAGGAAAATACCTGCGCGTGAGGTTCGCGGACGGGTCCGGTCACATCAATTATTTTCATTCGAGTATCCATGGCAGTCTCCAACAGCTTGCTGAAATACCTGTTTACAGGCACACACCGTATGCCCGCAGGGTGCTCAAACTGGTTTGTTTCGTTTATCTGGTTCATCTGGTCTGTCTGGTTTAACCAAACAAACAAGACAAACCAAATAAACCAAATAACGGTCTTCTTCTGTTGACGGACTTTTTCCGCACCCTGCTAAGATCGTTCTCCAGACAGATACCGCACAACCCGCTCGGCCGCGACCGCCCCATCACGGATACAGTCAGGAATCCCGACGCCTCGATAGCCGGCGCCTGTGAGGACCAGTCCCCCATAGCGACTGAGTGCTGCTTCGATCTGGTTCAGCCGTTCGAGATGTCCCAGCGAATATTGCGGCATGGCCCTCATCCAGCGATTGACTTCTACAAACCCTGGTTTCGCTGTCACGCCGCACATACTGGCCAATTCTGCCCTGACCCGCGCTACCAATGCTTGGTCATCCAATTGTAGGATCGCCTCTCGTCCGACTCCGCCGACATAACAACGAACCAGCAGTTGATCCGGCGGAGCGCGGTGTGGCCACTTGAGCGATGTCCAGGTCGCTGCAATGAGGTCGCGACCTTCTGCCCGCGGGACGACAAAGCCGAAGCCCTCAGCTGCGCTGGACACAGCTGCACGCGGGTAGGCCATTGCGATCGTCGCTGTCGAAGAATAGGGAATCATCTCCAGCAATCCGCCTGCAATGGGGGTGAGCGGACGGACTAATTCAGCCGACACATAGGCCGGGGTTGCCAGCACGAGACTGTCCACCGACAGGGCCGAGCTGTCATGGAGGATGACGTCGTACATCCAGCGACCCGGTTGATGGGAACGTACCCGTAATGCATCGACGACGCAGTTTCCCCTGAGCGTGACGCCTTGGTCTGTCAATCGGTGGACAAGGGCAGCGACTAGATCCGACAACCCGTTTTTCAGGCTGATGAACATCGTCCGCTTCGGACCGGAGCGCGTGGCAGGCGGGCCGTCTTTTCGAGACGCCATCATCCCACGAATCACGCTCCCGTATTGTTGTTCCAATTCGACAAACCGTGGGAAGGTGGCTTGCAGGCTCATCTGTTCCGCGTCGCCCGCATAGATCCCGGCCATCAATGGCTCGATCATTCGCTCGAACGCCTGCCGACCAATCCGTCGCCGGAAGAAGCTGGCCAAGGACTCATCTTCCGATGACCGCTTCACCGGCACGGCCAAATCCAATCCCATCCGCGCGAGCCCCGCCCAACTCAAGAGTCCACTTCGGAGAAAGGGCCCCAGCTGACTGGGGGCAATCATCACCAATCCCTCTGGCAGTTCATGCAGACGGCCACGCGAGTAGACAGAGGCTCTCTTGCCTGTCTCGTTGGTGTTGATGAGTTGCTCGGTCAACCCCAATTTGTCGCAGAGTTCGAGACCGGCTGGTTTCTGAGAGAGGAAGGAATCGGGGCCTGCCTCCGTCACGAGATCGCCGATCCGGTGGGTGACGATCTTGCCTCCCCAGACGGGGGCGCTATCGACTACGGTGCAGCGGATCGGGATACCAGCCGTCGCCGCCTGTTCGTGAAGGGCATAGGCAGTTGAGAGACCTGAGATCCCTCCACCGATGACGGCGACGGTGCGGAGGTTGCTCACGACGTAGGGCAGAGGGAGGATTCGTGTGCAG
>JANNIV010000230.1:0-3207 GCA_031405355.1 Nitrospira sp. | reverse complement strand
GCCCTTTCAAAGAGAGGGAGGGGATGGAGGCTGATGATCTTCTGTGCTCGCGCAACGCGCGGCTTAAGAAAGCCCTCGTTGGACGCGCGCAGTGGAAGATCAATCAGCCCCCATCCCTAGAGAGATAACGAGCAAGCTTGGAGGGAGCATATATATCGTTCGATGCGCGCAGTTGAGGGCAACCTTGGCCACTCCTCTAAAAAGATGGAAAGAGAGGAAGGCCCTCGCTTGGGTTAATGGCACGTCTCGGTGTGCCAGGGGTGGGCGGGTGAGAACGTTGCGCGCAGTGGGGGACTCATCCGAGCCATCATGGGGACAACATACACGAGCAAGCTTGGAAGGATCATCTTGGGTTACTCGCTGCTGCATTGCTTGGGATAAGGCGCGTCGTCGTCCCCCCGATGATTCCACCCAGTGACCTGACAAGCGGAATCTTATGTTGATGCACGCAGGATCAGACTCCCGAACAAAGTGAGCACAATGTGCGTGTCATCGCCGACGAGACGAATGAAGGGGAACATCAAGGTGAGGGCCGAGCTATATGCAGGGTTCTAGCAGTTCGAAGAACCTTTACAGAGCGCGGCACAGATAGTCATCAAAATAATATTCCCGACCCCTTTTCATCTTCTCAGTTAAGTGCCCATGTATCCGATCCGTCTTCATCGCAACGTAATTTGGCGATCTTCTTTGAGGTCGATGACGATTGAGCTCGTATAAATACAGCTGCAATTGAAGGGGTAGCAAAGCTGAGCCACTGAAATTTGCCATCCTGGGAAGGCTCAATATGTATGGGCTGTCCCAGCAGTGAAATCAAATCGGCCTCCGTCACACCTGGCTTGATGGTGGGACACCGCTTGGCGTTTTCATAACCGACTGGATCAGAATACTTCAAGTAGACGTTGGCCCCGAAGACCAACACTGTGGCACTTCCAACTAACGTTGCGATGACTATGATAATTAACTTTCGGTGCATAAAACCAAATTGGTATCAGGTAGGCCCTTTTGCCAAAGCAGGGATAGGAGTGATCATGAAAACACTACCAAGGATGCAGACACTCCAGAAGCTCATGGGGTATTTCATGATTCGATCTCTAGTGAGCGTTAAGTGGTTCGCATTGTTCTCTCTTTGTGTCAGGAACCATAATTCACCAAAACTCACAGCCGTCAATTCAAACAATGCTGACACCTTTTTATTCCCATTCTCTTCTCCGCAGCCATGTGCTTTACTGCGTCGCTTCTTTGATCTTAGCGGCTGTCTGCTCAGCCGACTGTCCCAGCACACCTTCCACCTGACGGGCCTTATCCATCGGAGTCTGTATCGCATCCACTGCAGCCTGCCCTGCTGCCTGCGTCGCCGCACTGCCGGACGCAGCCGCAGCCTTCGCCTTTTCCGCCGGCGTCTCCTGACTACAGCCAAATAACCCCACCACCGCCAGCAACCCGACAACGAATAGAACACCGCCTTTAGATTTCTTCATCGCCATCTCCTTAACCCACAATTCAACATTCATAACTATTCAGGTAGATAGGCTGAAGGCTTTTAGGGGTTACGCAGGGACGATTCATAACCTTCAGCCTTCAGCCTGAACCCCTGAGTCGTTACCAACATTGACCATTCACCATTTCCCATGCTGTCCACAGGTAATCGTACCCGCGAGGTACCAAGCGGGCAAGATAATGCTGAAACAACTTCTTTGCTCGCCGAACCTGTCTCCGTTATAATCCCGCGACTGAAGAGGAGACCCTATGGCCACCGGCAACCAAGAATACCACCCGCAACTTCGCCAGCTCGCAGAACTGATACTGGCCGTCGCTGGCGAATCCGTGACCGTCATGAAACGGACCGCTCCGGAGCGAGCCTTGAAATTGAAACGCCAGGATGAGTGGGGTGTCTACCTTGAGTTTCTCAAGATCATGTTTAATCTCACCGACCGGCTCTCTGCCCTGCACCTGCCGGTCAAAGACCAGCCTCAGTTCATGGACGGCCTTGAAGATGCCGTCACCCTGCAATTGAAGAATGTGTTGGAACCGGCATTCGGTTCTGGCTCCGATCAAACGGAAATTATGCTCACAGTCGGTACAGCGGTGGCGGAGAGCCGGCAGACCTATGAGCGGTTTCGGTTCCTCGTTACTGAAGACAGTCCCGTGAAAGAGGAAATGTTGAAAGCCTTTGGCGGGCGAGTTGCCGACGCGATGGGAATCGCGGAAAACGCGCAAGTATCCTCCGCCGCAACGCTCTGCGCGAGCGCCGTGATTCCAGCCATTAAAGCCATCTTGGCCGGAGATCTCCCTCCTGCCGCTTCAGTCGGTGCAGAGGTCCCCGTGGCGACCCATACCTCGTCCGCCTCACCACTCACCACCGCGATGCCTAGCCCCCAAGGTCCGACAGGTAGCGAAATTAAACTGGTGAGCGTCATTTCGACCGTTGCCGGAGAAGAAGTGGAAACTCGGTGGGGACTCCACCCTCGATTTCGTCAAGATCTTCCCCCTGAGGATATGCAACAAATCGCTAAGCTCATGAACCGAGTTGCTAAAATACTTGGCGAACGATATGCCTCCGTGGCATTCTCAGACGAATGGACAACGTGGCATAGGGCTGGTCACGCCTGATCGCTTTAGCAGGAAGCTGAAAACGTCCGCCAGCTTCGTTCTCGACTCATCGAAATCCTCAACGTACCCCGGAGGGTACGCCTCCGGTTTCGATTCGCCTGCGGCCTTGCTGTACGGCCTTTTTGAGCATCCTGGGGAATCTTCTCCTGTTGCCCCAAATGTGACAGCCAATAAATTTCGGGCATGCCCACAGAATTTTTCCTCAGCTGCACATGCGTCGAATCATGATTGACGCCTACAAACATCGCTGTGCTAGGATGCCACCTGATGACACGCTGGTCCTTCCTGCTGCTCATGTTTATCGGCCTGTGGAGCATTGCAGAAGAGGCTCACGCGCAGCCCATAGACGATTCACACGCCACGACAGAACAGTCTTGCAGTTTTGGCATGGCGAAAGGAGACGCGTCGCAGAATTGTCACGTCCCTTTCTCCACAAGCTGCCTCGTGGCCCATATCCCTGGAACTGACAAACCCTGGACGACGATCTCCAAGGGCGGAAATACGTTCTGCAGATTCGACGAAAAGGCCACAGATTGGGAAACCCACATCACCGGCTCCTGCACCCACTGTAAATCCGACCATTGTTCGGTCCAGTTT
>JANNIV010000229.1:0-3042 GCA_031405355.1 Nitrospira sp. | reverse complement strand
CGATCGGCTGGAGGCCAGTATCATGAAGGCTCTCGAAGAAAGCTATCTGAACGGCCATCCGATCAATCGACTCCCCGGCAACCTCAATATCTCCTTTGCCTATGTGGAAGGCGAGTCGTTGCTGATGGGCATGAAGGATATCGCCCTCTCGTCCGGCTCGGCCTGCACCTCGGCCACATTGGAACCCTCATATGTGCTTCGCGCGTTGGGGGTCGGAACGGAGCTGGCGCATTCCTCGATCCGCTTTGGCCTGGGCCGTTTCAACACAGACGATGAGATCGACTATACGATCAAGAAGGTTATTGAGATCGTTACAAAATTACGCGAGATGTCTCCGCTCTACGAGATGGCAAAAGAAGGCGTCGATTTGAAATCAGTCCAATGGGCTGCACACTAGCGGCAATTGAGAATTTGCAATTGTAAATTATAAATTTCGGAGGTGACCATGGCTTACAGTGACAAAGTCGTCGATCATTTCAATAATCCCCGCAACATGGGGAGCTTCAAGAAGGACGAGGAAGGGGTCGGCACCGGCATGGTCGGAGCCCCTGAGTGCGGCGACGTGATGAAGCTCCAGATCAAGGTGCAGAACGATACGATCGTGGACGCCAAGTTTAAAACATTCGGCTGTGGGTCTGCGATCGCCAGCTCGAGCCTCGCCACCGAATGGTTGAAGGGCAAGACGATTGAAGAAGCCCAAAAGATCAAGAACACCGACATCGTGCAGGAACTAAACCTGCCGCCCGTGAAGATCCATTGCTCCGTGCTCGCCGAGGATGCAATCAAAGCCGCCCTCGCGGACTACCAGAAAAAAGCCGATGGAGCCCTGGTCGACACGAAGTAACGCGAACAAAGGGAGTGCGCTATGGACACGACGAACCCGGAAATTCAAGCTCCTGTGATTTCACTCAGCGAGTCCGCACTGAAGGAAGTAAAACGCCTCATCAACGTGCAGGGCCTCACGGAAGGGGGGCTCCGCCTCGGTGTCAAGGGCGGCGGCTGCTCAGGCCTCAGCTACACGATCAACTTCGACGAAAAGATCGGACCGCACGACCAGATCCATGATTTTGACGGCGTGAAAGTCATTGTCGACGCCAAGAGTGCCATTTATCTGCAAGGCACGCAGTTGGACTTCCAAAAAGACCTGATGGGTGGCAACTTCAAATTCGTCAATCCGAACGCCGACAAGACCTGCGGCTGCGGAGAGTCGTTCTCGGCCTAAATACGTGTCAGCAAAAGCACAGCGATGATCCTACGGGCATGGCAGGCCGCCATGCCCGTGCTGTCAGAGGAGTCCGTTGGACCACCCACCCACCCACAGCACCAGCAGCCCACGTGAGCTACCGATGGCTCGCAGCATGTGCTGGCACTGCCAGTCTGAAATGGCAGGGGAATACTTCTGTGAGCGGTGCGTCAAGGTGCAGCCGGTCTCGAAAGACCTCGACCACTTCACCTGTATGGGCTTCCCCCGTCGCCTCACGATCGATCCGCGCCAACTGGAAACCAAGTTCTACGAACTGAGCCGCGCATTCCACCCGGATTTTTTTCAGAACAAGAGCGCGGAAGAACAGACCATCAGCCTCGGAAATTCAGCGATGTTGAACACCGCTTACCGCACACTTCGCGATCCAATTCAACGGGCCGAGTATCTGCTCGATCTGGAAGCTGGCGCCGTGAAAAACATTCGGACTTCGCCCCCGGCTGATCTGTTCGAAGAAATCCTCGAACTTCAAGACACGCTGGACGAGTACCGTGCTGCCGATCGTGCTTCGGGCGCCGCAGCTACACTCTGCGCCAAACTTCAGTCAGAACGCACGATGCTCGAACGGCGCCAGCAGGACATGGAAACCGCTTTACAACAGCTCTTCACACAATGGGATGCCCTTCAAGACCGCGGCGAAGCGACTGACCAAGCCCGCGCTGAACGCGATCGGATTCTCAAGCACATGCGAGACATCTTGTCGAACCGCACCTATGTGAAGAACATCGTCAACGACCTCGTCGCCACCATCTCCTAACCACTATGGCCCGTATCGTCGGAATCGATCTCGGCACGACCAATTCGTTGGTCGCCTATATGGACCAGGGAACCCCGCGCGTGATCGCGGGACGGAACGAGCGTAATATGGTGCCCTCCGTCGTTGCCATGACCGATAACGGGCTCATCGTCGGCGACTCCGCCAAAGAGCATCTGACCCGCAATCCCGCCCGCACGGTCTATTCCGTGAAACGTTTCATGGGTAGAAGCCTGGCCGATGTGCAAAGTGAGCTCACCTACTTTCCCTACACATTAACGGAACAGGGCGGGGTGATTCGGTTCAAGCTCGGCGAGAAAACCTATTCGCCGCCGCAGATTTCAGCCATGATTCTCAAAGAGCTGAAGCTCAGGGCCGAAACGCACCTAGGCGAGAGCATTACCAAGGCCGTCATCACTGTCCCCGCCTATTTCAACGACAGTCAGCGACAAGCCACTAAAGACGCCGGCATGATCGCCGGTCTTGAGGTGCTGCGTATCATCAACGAACCGACAGCCGCCTCGCTCGCCTATGGGTTACAGCAGAAGACTCAAGGCACGATCGCCGTCTACGATCTTGGAGGCGGCACCTTCGACATTTCGATTCTGAAGCTCAAGGACGGGATTTTCGAAGTCTTGGCCACCAATGGTGACACGCATCTGGGTGGCGACGACCTCGATCGGCTGATCGCCGATCTATTCATAGAAGAAATTCGTGAACGACATGGCCTCGATCTCCACGCCTACCCAGACCATATGCAGGCCGTACGCTTGGAAGCCGAACGCACAAAGATTCGACTCTCCGATGTGCTGAAAACGACGGCAACTCTCGACCTGCCGGACGGCAAGGGTAGATTTATGAGAGAGCTGACGAGAGATCAGATCGAATCCATGACGATGGGCCTGATCGAACGCACGCTGGCTCCCTGCCGCAAAGCGCTCAAAGACGCAGAACTCACTCCTGATCGCATCGATGAAGTGGTGCTTGTCGGCGGGTCCACACGCATGCCGCTCGTTCGGCAACGTGT
>JANNIV010000228.1:0-5370 GCA_031405355.1 Nitrospira sp. | reverse complement strand
GGCGTCCGTTGACGGCAATCGCGCCGCCTGCGATCAGTTCGTGCAGCATGCGCGAGAAGTATTCCGGGGTCAGTCCCAGGCGCGACGCGATAATGCTCTTCTTGGCGGGTAACGCGACGGGGTGCCGCGAGGCGCCGTTGCGGGCGGCGTTCTGGATCAGATAGTCCGCGACACGTTTGCGGCCGGAGTGCAGCGCAAACGTTTCGATGTCGGCGGTGAGCGTCTGAACCTGCCGGGCCAATGCTGCCGCAATGTGCATTCCGAGCGCGGCGTTTTCACCGGCGCACGCCAGCAGCGCACCGCAGGGAATCAGCAGCAGCGTGCTGTCCACCAGCGCGTCGGCGGTGACCGTCTCCGGCACACCGAGCACGGTTGCGGATAGACCCAGATGGCCGCCCGGGCCGCTCAGTCCGACCACCTTGGTCGAGTCCGCCGAGGTCCCGACGCTCAGCATGATGCGCCCGCCCACCACGAAGTAGACACCCGGACTGCGTTTGCCGCTCTGGTAGAGACAGCCGCCGCGTGGCACGTCGATTGCGACGGCGGCCGCAGTGAGTTGCGCAAGCGCCGTGGCCGGAAGACTGCGGAACAGCTCGCAGCGCTTGATTGCCGCGGTGGTTTCGCGCTCGCTCTTGATCATGGCAGGACCTGCTGTAACAGACGACTTAATGGTCCGCAGACGTCGCTGCCGGAAGCGGCAGTATCGCCGCTATTGTTTACCGTCACGGTGCGGGACAGCTCATCTGCGCCGAGCGGTTCGGCCGCCGTGAACTGCGACTCAAGCACGGCGGGCGTCGCTTCGGACGCATCGGCGCCGCGCGCGGTGCGCGCCGCGATCCGCGCCCGCAGCACGGCGGGTGGCGCAGTGACGCTGACGATCGCGAACGGTACCCCGAGATCGTGCGCCAGCGCACGGCAGGCGTCGCGGCGGCCGCCGGCGCAATCCTTCGCTCCATGCAGTCATAGATCGTGGGGTGCGGATAATTTTCATGAGCCTGGAGGCGGGCTGCAAGCAGGGCGAGACCCATAGCGGGTCGAGGGCTGGGGAAACAGGAGGCGAACCTCCGGCTGCCTCCCGGCTTCGGCGAGCAATTGGCTGATTGTGCGCTGGAGTAATGGATGGACGAACAGCGGATCGAGTTCGCTCAACGGCATGAGAACGAACCGGCGACGGTGCATGCGAGGATGCGGCACCACGAGATCTGGTTCGTCGATGATCCGTTGGCCGTAGAACAAGATATCCAGATCGATGGTTCTGGGGCCTGATCGGTTTTCCTCATCCCGGCCGAGCGAGCACTCGATCTCACGGAGTATAGCCAAGAGGCTCTTCGGCGTGACATCCGTCTCAAGCTGTACGACCCCGTTCAAGAACCAGCCATCGCCAGGATGGGCATGATCGTTCACCGGCTCGGTTTCATAGAGCAGCGACACCCCCGAGAGTTGGGAGTGCGGCAGCAGGCTCAACAACGTCACCGCACGGTCGCAGAAATCGAATCGATCGCCGACGTTGGAACCAAACCCGATGAACACCGTTTCTCTTCCCACTCTTTCTTCCCCCGGAGATGACCGTGATGCGCGATGGGCAGAGGTGTCGAGGTGAGGGGTGACTGCGCGCGTCGAACGAGCACCGTTTCATCGTGCGCGTTCCGCGAGCAAGCCACTCGCCTCGATGCCTCTGTTCTAGCTTAGAACCCTGCCTTCTTAATCCGCTCGACCGCTTCCGCCAATCGCTCTTTCGATGTGCACACGGTCATCCTGATATATCCTTCGCCCGGTGCGCCAAAACCATTGCCCGGTGTTGTGACGATTCCGGCTTTCTCCAGCAAGTGAGCTGTGAACGAAGCGGAGGTGTAACCCTTCGGCACCGTGACCCAGATATAGAACGCAGCCGGAGGCGGATCGACCTCAAGCCCAAGCTGTTTGAGGCCGGGGACCAGAGTGTCGCGCCGCTCCTGATAGATCTTGCGCAAGCCGTCCGTCACAGAGTCATCCAGATTGAGCGCGGTAATGCCGGCTTCCTGAATGGCCTGGAAACAGCCGGAATCGAGGTTGCTCTTCACCTTGCCCAGCCCTGCGAGAACCTGTGTGTTTCCGACGGCGAACCCGATGCGCCAACCGGTCATGTTGTAGGTCTTCGAGAGCGAGTGGAACTCGATCCCTACATCTTTTGCGCCATCGACTTCCATGAAGCTCGCTGGGGGTTTGCCGTCGTAGAAAATCTCCGAATAGGCCGCGTCGTGGCAGACGATGATCTGGTTTTCCCCGGCAAAATCCACAACGCGCTTGAAGTAGTCCTTGCTCATGATGACCGAGGTCGGGTTGTTTGGGGAGTTCAGAAACATCAGCTTCGCTTTTTTCGCCACGTCCTTAGGAATGGCCTTCAAGTCCGGCAAGAAGCCATTCTGCTTCGTGAGCGGCATGAGGTGTGCGACGCCACCGGCGAAACTGGTTCCAACAGGATAGACCGGATAGCCGGGACTCGGGACGAGCACGATATCGCCCGGATCGATGAATGCGAGTGGAATATGTCCGATGCCTTCCTTCGAGCCGATGAGGGTGAGCACTTCATCTGCCGGGTTGAGTGTCACGTTGAACCGCCGCTTGTACCAGTCTGCAACGGCTTTTCTGAAGGACAGCATGCCCTCATACGAGGGATATTGGTGGTGCTTGGGATCCTTGGCTGCTTTCGCCAGGCTTTCAATGATCGGCCCCGGCGTCGGCAGATCCGGGTCACCGATGCCAAGATTGATGATGTCGATGCCCTTGGCAATCGCGGCCTGCTTCATCTTGTCGATGGCGGCAAACAGATAGGGAGGCAGGGTCTTGATTCGTGTGGCAACTTCTATCGGAAAACTAGACATGTCCGATCTTCTCCTTTTATAAATTAATCGGGCTTAAAGTCGGAAGGTCATCAAGTCGTCAAGTCTTCAAGTTAGGGAAATTGCAGCAGACCTTCGACTTGATGACTTTTGACTTGACGACAAGGGAGTTAAGACTACTTCAGGAGCAAGGAAGTAATCAACGCTGGGGAAAGAGAAGGTGGTCGATCAGACGATCGGCGACCTGATGGAGTTGCGGGAGATGAGGGAGGGCTGTCGCTTTTATCTGTTGCGCGGCCAAGCGCGCTTTCGTGAGGTCCGGCGCACATTCTTGGCACAATGAGTCGATTCCGTTTTCTTCCATTTCCAAATGAAACAGCAGCCCGTAGGCGAGCGCGCCATAGCGGAAGGCTTGCAGGGGAGCGATGTCGGAGCTGGCCAAAGCCACACAGTCTTTTGGGAGATCGAACACTTCGCCATGCCACTCGAAGACCTCGAATGACTCAGGCAGCGTGCTGAACACAGGGTCCTGTTTCGCTTCAGCCGTCAGCCTGACTTGCGTCATGCCGATTTCCAGCGCCTTGCCAGAACGTATGGTGGCGCCCAGTGCTTTAGCCATGAACTGACTGCCAAGGCACACCCCAATAACGGGTTTGCCGGCCAGGATCAAGGATCGAATGAATTCCGTCTCTTCGGCAATCCAGGAATCAGGATCGTTCACCGACATCGGTCCACCCATCACGATCAACAGATCGCCCGCATCCTTCGGCAGCCCGTCTTGCGGAACGAGATAGCGCTCCAGGCTCACGCCGCGCTCAGTCAGCGCCGTCGCGAAGGCTCCTGGTCCTTCAAAGGGAACATGTTTCAGGCAGACAGCGCGCATCAGAAGATCTCGTGCAATGACGATGAACGATAACTATTCGTGCCCGGTAGTCCTTCTAGCCGGGAACATACACGGTCGTATGATTGACAGCAAGGGCCGTCTCATGGGAGAGGGGCTAGCCCTTTCGTTTCCCGCTGCGCTACAATTCCCCTCATGCAACAATCCATCAAGTCGAAAGACGATCTGCGTTGGTTGCTGGGCCAAACCGGTGGATTTCGCGGCGGCTATGTGACGGATGTGCAGGTGTCGAAGCGGCGCATGCTGGATGAGGCATCGGGCCGTGAGGTGGCGGCGGGAACCACGGTCACGGTCGTGATTCGCTATCGTATTCGCCGGATGGCGCGCGTCGCGAAACTCACGATGACTGGCGTGACGGATTTCTCGATGTTTGAACAGGAGGGGGCCGATTGTTCGACGCTGGGGGTGATTCAAGCGGAGTTGACCGACGGGAGACTCCGCTTCTGGTTCGATCCGCAGGGAGAACTCTATGTGGTGTGCGAAGAAGCGCAGCTGGAAGAAGTGGCGGCGCCGAGCCTTGAATCCTTGTCGCTAGAGCAGGTGGCGCAATGGACCTTTCAAAGTGAAATGCTGGACTGGCCGACGGTCACCTGGCTCTTGGCGGAACTGGATGTGGCCGGAGTGCCTTGTACCTGGCGAGCTACCGCGTCATCATCCGGGCGGCATCCTTCCATCCAGTGGGAAGGAGATTTGCTTCCGGCGTCGATGCAGGAATCGAAGGGTGTCACAGGGGTTCACTGTATGTTGTACGGGCCGATCGATGGGCCAGGGTTCGGCGTGGTGCTGCGGGTCCGTGGGGTGCAGGATCGCCGGACCGGTCAGGTGCTCTCGCTCCTGGCGGACCTGATCGCCCAACGATTCTCCGGCCAGTGTCTGGTGGGCAATACGATCATTCCCGGCGGGGAATGGCAGAATTGGAAATCATTCGAGCAGCAGCGCGCGGCTGATGTGACGTAGACTGAAGCACGTCTGGTTTATTCGGTCTGTCTTGTCTGTCTGGTTTATCTGGTTAGTTTCGCTCAACCAAATAGACGAGACAGACCAAATAGACCAAGTAAGCAGGCTGTTCAAAAAGACTGTTCAGCGAGGCCGCAGCGAGTGAAGGGCCGAGGCGTACCCTTGGGGTACGTTGAGGGTCTGAACGATGCGAGAACGAAGCTGGCGGGCTTTTTCAACGGCCTGCTAGCCCAGCGCCTGTCCGCTGGCCTGTTCCGACAAACGCGTGCCGTTGATATGTGCGTAGGCTGTGGAGCCGTTTCCGTTTTTCACACCGTTGATGTGGGTCTTCCCGTTCCCGTTCTTTCCGTTCACACATTCCACCAAAGCCCAGAGCCGCATCGGATTCACATTCTGTTTCCGAGCGACGTGCAGCGGTGTTCCTTCCAGCACGGTCTGGAGCGCCAGGTCTGTGCGCCACCCCAAGTTCTTCGTGATGGGGGACAGCACTTTTTCGATAGCGGCGATGATTTTATTGTCGTTGGCGAAGTGATTCAGCATGATGATCCGTCCGCCGGGTCGGCAGACGCGGATCATTTCGCTGACGACCTTGCGATAGTCCGGGACAGCGGTGACGACGTAGGCTGCGACGACGGTGTCAAAACTATCGTCTTTGAATTCCATTTCGCCGGCATCCATCCGGTGTAATTCTAC
>JANNIV010000227.1:0-6691 GCA_031405355.1 Nitrospira sp. | reverse complement strand
CTATTCGCAGGCGCCACGGGTAGGCTGGCTTCAACGAGTGGTGCTTCCTGGGCTGTTGGTACTGCCAGGGCTACTCCTGATCCTGAAGCAGCCTGATCTCGGGAGCGGGTTGAGTTTCTTGGCGGTCTATGCCGCGATGTTGCTGATGGTGGGCATGCGATCGAAGGCGGTGGGTGTCATCCTCCTGTTTTCGTTGATGCTGTTTCCCTTCGCTTGGGAGATGATGTGGGGGTCATTGCATGATTATCAGCGGCAGCGCATTATGACGTTTGTCGATCCGGTCTACGATCCTGGAGGTAAGGGATATCATGCGCTCCAATCACGGATTGCCATCGGAGCGGGAGAGTTGACAGGGAAGGGTCTTTACGGAGGAACGCAAAGCCAATTGAAGTTTTTGCCTGAGGGGCATACCGACTTTGTCTTTTCGGTGTTTGCAGAGGAATGGGGATTTCTCGGAGTCCTGGTTCTCTTGCTGTTGTTTGTCGGGTTGATCTGGCTGTCGTTAGAAATTGTTGCGCGTGCGAAGGACCAGCTCGGAGCGTTACTGGCGGTCGGCATTCTTTGCATGTTGAGTTTTTGCGTCGTGATCAATATCGGCATGACGGCGGGCATGTTCCCCATCGTGGGAATTCCCCTCCCGCTCATGAGCTACGGCGGGAGTGCGACGGTTATGACGATGGCGTCGCTCGGCCTGCTCCTGAATGTTAAACGACGTCGGTTGAGTTTCTTTTAGCGAGTAGGGTCATCGCACGGTCTCGAATGAATCGGGATCGAGGCAAGAGGGTATATTGAGGGTGAAAACCGTCTGGCTGACGCGTTGTCGAGTGGAGGCCGAAACCTGGGGATTCCCCGCGTTCGTCCTGCACGTCGGTGCGACGGTTCTACTGAATGGAAGGAGTCGGTATGGGACTGGAAATTGCGATTACAGTCGCACGCGAGGAAACTCGCGTCGCGGTGTTGGACGGCGGAGTCGTCACAGATCTCTTTGGGGATCGTGCAAAACATAAGGACTTTGTCGGGAACATTTATAAGGGAAAAGTGGCGAAAGTGTTGCCTGGCATGCAGGCGGCATTTGTGGATATCGGCCTCGCGAAGGCGGCCTTCATGCACGTGTCGGATTTGTCGTTAGACTCCGAGTCAGGAGACACGCTTGTCGATGTGGATGAGGACGATAAGGATGCCGATAAGGACGGGGATATGTTGGGCCCCCGGCGCCAAAGCTCCAAGCCGATTGAGCAGTTACTGAGTGAAGGGCAAGAGCTGATGGTGCAGATCTCCAAAGGGCCTATCGGCACGAAAGGCTCGCGGGTCACGACCTATGTGTCGCTTCCTGGCCGGTATCTCGTATTCATGCCTAACGTGGAACATATCGGTGTGTCCCGCCGTATTGCCCGTGACGAGGAGAGGGCTCGGCTCAAGGACATCATGAAGCGGGTGCGGCATCCTGGCTGCGGGTACATTGTCCGCACGGTAAGCGAAGGGGTCAAAGAAGATGAGCTGCGATCCGATGTCGACTTTTTGCACGTGCTCTGGCAGGACATCCTGGCAAAACGTGAACAGAAGGGGGCGCCGGCATTGCTCCACGCCGATTTGAGCCTGAGTTTCCGCGTCGTGCGCGATCTTTTCGGAAAAAAGGTCGATCGGTTATGGATCGACTCGCGTGAGGAGTACCAGGCGGTCCGGGACTTTGTGCAGCGATTCTCGCCGGAGCAAACGTCACGCATTCATTTGTACGATAAAGAGGAAAGTCTGTTCGATCATCTGGGAGTGGAGCAGGAGATGGCGCGGGCTCTCAGCCGAAAAGTTTGGCTCAAGTCCGGTGGGCATCTCGTGATCGATCATACGGAAGCGATGACCGTTATCGATGTCAACACCGGACGGTTTGTGGGAAAGCGCGATCAGGAGGAGACCATTCTCCGGAACAACCTTGAGGCGGCGAAAGAAGTGGCCTATCAGATGAAGTTGCGCGGGATCGGCGGAATCATCATCGTCGATTTCATCGACATGGAGCGGGAGAAGAATCGTGACAAGGTGTACCACGCGTTGCTTGATGCGATGTCGACCGACAAGGCCCGCACCAGGGTGTCCAGAATCTCTGACCTGGGGCTGATCGAGATTTCTCGAGAACGGGTGAGAGAGGATCTTCTGCGTTCGGTTTCCGAGCCCTGTCATTATTGCGAAGGGAGAGGCTATACGAAGTCTCCGACCACGGTAGCCTATGAGATATTCCGCGATGTCCGCCGGATCGGCAGCAGTCCAGAGCCGCAGCGGATCGTCATCGGCGCTCATCCCTCGGTCGTCGGGCTGTTACAAGATGAAGAACGACAAGGTCTGGAGGCTGTGGAGCGTGAGTGCACGGCGAAAATCATCGTCATACCAGACGAACATTTGCATCTGGAACAGTATGATCTAGCGGTGCTCTAAAGATTGTAGTTCTCGTGCGACAATGCGTATGCAATCTTTCAGCCAGCCTGTAGGTGTGGATCCCTCTGCTGAGGTCGCGGGTTCTTCCTCCCGTCAGTCCATGACACGGTCGGGGTTAGAGCCTTGGCTTCGTCTGCGGGCAATCGAGGGGGTGGGAGATCTGACTATAGTTCGGTTAGTTTGCGCCTGGCATTCCCCCGAGGCTGTTCTGTGTGCCTCCCGCGATGAGTTGATTCAGAATGGATGCAGCCCGCAGCTGGCAGACGCGATACGACGAGGGCCTGACAGTCCTGCTTGCCGGAGCATCGAACGGGAACTTAAGGTCATCGAGCATGAGCGTGTTGAAGTCCGGAGCTTCTTGGATCCTGCCTATCCCGCGCGGCTGAAGATGATTGCAGATCTTCCGCCGCTCTTGTACATCACAGGCACATTGACTGGTCAGGATGCTCTGGCGGTGGCTATTGTGGGTGCTCGGCGCGCGACCGCAGCAGGACGTGCCATGACCGAAGAGTTGAGCCATGATTTGGCCGGCGCAGGCATGACCGTGGTGAGTGGACTGGCGCGAGGGGTTGATGCAGCGGCCCATCGAGGTGCGCTTGCCGCACAGGGGCGCACCATTGCGGTGCTGGGCTGTGGGATCGATCGGACCTATCCCCCTGAACATGAGCGGTTACGCCGACAGATCGAGGAGCAGGGGGCGATTTTATCCGAGGTGCCGATGGGCGCCCCACCCCACAGCCATCACTTCCCTCGACGGAATCGTATCATCAGCGGGTTGTCCCTGGGTGTGATTGTGACAGAGGCGGCCATCGGAAGTGGATCGTTGATTACCGCGCGATTGGCTGCTGAGCAGGGCCGAGAGGTGTTCGCCGTTCCGGGATTTGTAAAGGAAGATACCAGCCGTGGAACGAATGCACTACTCAAAGAGGGAGCGGCTTTAATTGAACGCGCGCAGGATGTCATCGACGTGGTCCTGCCGCAGCTGGAGCCGGGGTTGCGTCTGCGCTTACAGCCTTCTCGCGAGAAAAATGAACAACGCGATCATTTGGGCGGAGAGGAACAGCGAGTGTATGATGCACTGTCGTACGACCCGCGCACAGTGGACGACGTGATTGTCACCACAGGGTTATCAGTGCCCACCGTGATGGCCTCGCTCTTGTCCCTGGAGCTTCGACAGCGAGTCAAGCAACTGCCGGGGCAACGCTACATTCAGAAATAATCATCGAACAGTTGCACGGATTTGCATTATTTGGTACGGATGAGTGTGCAATTCTCATAGCAACCGGAGTTTTCATGGCCAAGGCACTGATCATTGTTGAGTCTCCGACCAAAGCACGCACCATTGGCAAGTATTTGGGGCGTGGTTATACCGTCATGGCCTCGGTCGGGCATATTAAGGATCTGCCCACCAGCAAGCTGGGCGTCGATGTGGAGCATGATTTCGAACCTCAATATGTGACGATCAAGGGTAAAGCGAAAATCTTATCGGAGATTAAGGCCAAGGCGGAAGCCTGCGACAAAGTGTTCCTCGCGCCGGACCCTGACCGGGAAGGCGAAGCTATCGCCTGGCACCTCGAACAGGAATTACTGGGCAAATCAAAGTCCAAGTCCAAGAAAAAGACTGAGGGTAAGGTCTTTCGGGTACTCTTCAACGAAATCACGGAGTCGGCCATTAAGCGCGCGCTGCAGTCGCCCGGGCAGGTCGATATGAAGCTGGTGAATGCGCAGCAGGCCCGCCGGGTACTTGACCGGATTGTGGGCTATCAAGGCAGCCAGCTGCTCTGGACTAAGGTGCGACGCGGGTTGAGCATGGGCCGCGTCCAGTCTGTGGCGATGCGATTGATTTGCGAGCGTGAGCAGGAGCGTGAAGCTTTTCGTGCAGAAGAGTACTGGTCGGTTGCCGTGATGCTTTCCGGAGCCAACCCCCCTCCGTTTGAAGCCAAGCTGCACAGCATCAATGGGCAGGATGCATCGATTGAGACAGAGACCGATGCCCAGCGTATCGTCTCAGCTATCCAAGGGAAAGAGTTTGTCGTTGACTCGATTGAACGAAAAGAAAAGAAACGGAACCCTGTCGCGCCGTTCATTACCAGCCGGCTTCAACAGGAAGCAGCGCGCAAGCTGCATTTCTCATCGAAAAAAACGATGACCCTGGCGCAAAAGCTGTACGAAGGGATCGAAATCGGGGCGGAGGGTCAGACCGGTCTCATTACCTATATGAGGACCGACTCGCCGCGTATTTCGAACGAGGCGATGACAGAAGCGCGCCAGGTGATCCAGGAGCGGTTTGGCGCAGAATATTTACCCGCCACGCCGAACGTGTATAAGACGCAGAAGGCTGCGCAAGAAGCGCACGAAGCGATTCGCCCCACGGCGGCGGCGCGCGATCCTGAGTCGATCCGGCAATACTTGGAGCCGGATATCTATAAGTTGTACCAGTTGATCTGGAACCGGTTTATCGCATCGCAGATGGTTCCTGCGATCCTCGACGTTACGCGCGTGGAGTCGAGCCCCGTCGAGACGAATGAGAAGTTTCTTTTCCGCTCAACCGGCACCGTGGTGAAGTTTCCCGGCCATACGATCGTCTACATGGAGGGGAGCGACAAGGAACTCTTTGCGCAGAAACAAAAGAGCGAGCAGGAGGTCGAGGATGAGGCGGAGCGCCAGTTACCGCTGCTGAGCGAGGGAGAGCGGCTGCGGCTCGTATCCCAGGAGGGGCAGACGGTCCCAGGCGTGCTTTCGAAACAACACTTCACCCAGCCTCCGCCTCGGTATAATGAAGCTTTGCTGATTAAGGAATTGGAAGAAAAAGGCATCGGCAGGCCATCCACCTATGCGAGCATCATTTCGACAATTCAAGACCGCAAATATGCCGAGAAGACAGAAGGGCGGTTCGCTCCCACCGAAACAGGGCGAACCGTGAACGATTTCCTGATGAAGGGATTTCCGGACCTGATCAACGTCGATTTCACCTCGCACATGGAAATGGAACTTGACGAAGTCGAAGAAGGCAACAAACCGTGGGTGACGGCGGTGCGGGAGTTTTATGGAACCTTCTCGACAGATCTGGAGAAGGCGAAGACGATTCCTGGCCCCAAGGACACCGTGGAGCCGCCGACGGATATTGCTTGCGAGAAATGCGGCCGAATGATGGAGATTAAATGGGGGCGCAACGGTAAGTTTCTGGCTTGCCCGGCGTACAAGGATAAACCTCCCTGCAAGAACACGCAGAATTTCGAGAAGCTTGAAGATGGCACCATTAAAATTGTTCCGAAGATCGAGCTGACGACGGATGAGAAGTGCGAGAAGTGCAGCAGTCCGATGGTGGTAAAGACCGGGCGGTTTGGCAAGTTCATTGCCTGCTCCGCCTACCCGGAATGCAAGACCACCAAACCGCTCTCGCTGGGTGTGAAGTGTCCCCAGCCAGGCTGTGGCGGCGATCTTGTCCAGAAGCGCACGAGAAAGGGCCGTTCATTTTTTGCCTGCAGCAAGTATCCGGCGTGCGAATATGCCTTGTGGGACCGCCCCATCAACAAGATTTGCCCGACATGCAGCGCTCCATTCCTTGTCGAAAAAGTGAGCAAGCAAGTTGGCCGAAGTGTCCAATGCCAAAGCGAAGAATGTGGCTACCGCGAAGCAGGGTAAGGTTTTCCGCCGCATCCTCACCGGTTCCTACTCTCTTACGCTCTCATCTTCGCCCCATCAATCCAATTGAAATTGAGATCTCATGTCACCCGCGGTCTGCATACCGCCGGCGTCTCGTGCCACTCGGTTGACGAAAGGTGGGAAGGCGTCGATAATGAAGCAAGGTTTCGTGACGGAATTGTTTCACTCATGGCCCACATGTGAGGCTCTGCCAGCTATAGGAAGGGAGGAGACGTATGAAAGCCAAAGAAGGAGTCATCAATATTCTGAACAAGATCCTGACCGCAGCCGAACAACCCGACCGGCTGGACGCTGACCCGTGCCGAGCAGCAGGCGATCCTCGACCACTGCCGCAGGACGGGCACCTGGATCGTTGCCGACGAGGTGTATGAACGCGTCTGGTTCGGCGATGGGAAGGCGGCGCCGAGTTTTCTCGACATCGCCGAGCCGAACGACAAGCTCGTCATCGCGCAAAGCTTCTCGAAGACATTTTTGATGACCGGCTGGCGACTGGGCTGGCTGGTGCTGCCGCCCGGCCATCACGAAGCGATCGGCAAGCTGATCGAGTTCAATAGCTCCTGCGCGCCGGTCTTCGTCCAGCGCGGCGCGCTGGCTGCGCTGG
>JANNIV010000226.1:0-3474 GCA_031405355.1 Nitrospira sp. | reverse complement strand
GCGTTGGTTCGCAGGAAACTCCGCCACGACTTTCATCATCGCCGGATCCGGCGCCGTGGTTCCTTCGCTGAGCAAGACCTGATATTTGGTTGCGGCGCTATCGTCGGGAGCCGGTGACCAGAGCACCGTCAGGCTTCCGCCCCCATCGCTTGGGGTATCGAATACACGAACATCTTGTGGCGGCGCGAGGAGCGTCTGAGCTAACACGACGGAGTGAGAGAAACCGATGACACAGGCAACGAGAAAGAAGAAGTGCGCCACCGCACTCCCCTTACCCCTAACCCCTACCCCCTTACGCTTCACCTCTACCCCCTTACCCCTAACCCCTTACCCCACACGTCCCCTAAGACCCTTCAATCAGTTCAATATTCGTACGCGGAATCATAGTTCTGCTGCCATCGCCAAAGCGGATCTCCAGCACGCGCACTTCACTCTCGGTTGGAATCTTCTGGAGCTCGGACGGCAAGCTCGCCACTTCACCGATCTTGCCGAACAACGGGTCTCGAATGATGCGAACCTGGTCGCCGATCCTGATGCCTTCCCGCTGCGGAACGCTTGCCGCGCCATGCCCGCCCGCTACGCCTTTTGGAATGATGATCTCCGGACGGATGACGCCGGCGCGAATTTGCGTCGCGCCTGAAATAGAAGCCGGTTGTCCTGCATGAGCCGAGAGAAGCGCGAACGTTTTACCGGCCATGGGGATTGCGCCGAACCCTTCGGTGAGAATCAGGGTAAAGCCGACCTGTTCCGTGCCCGTGATGGCTACGCCAAGGTCGTAGCCCAGCAGTGCGCGCAAATCCTTATCATGAATACCGCCGATCACCAAGCCCGCAACCCCTACTTCCTTCGCGCGAGCCAGCGCGTCCGAAGAAACGAAGGAGCCGCCCACGACGACCTTGCCTTTCATGTCTGCAGTGAGGTGACGAGGGGTGAGCTCTTCGTTCGGTGACGACACTGCGATCGCAATCTCGCCCCAGGTTTCACCGCCGATGCCGAAGATGCCCTGCACCAAACTACAATCCGTTTCGACCACGACGCCCTGCTGCGGAATCACCTCGACAATGCGCCCGTCGACATAGGCCAGCAACTCCAGCACGCGCGGCGGCTCCCGCAACAACACCTGCCCCGTGACCGTAGAGAAGGACTCCAGGACGCCGGTGATCGGTGAGCGGACTTCCGTCTTGAGCCACTTGATAAGCGGTTTGTTCTCGGCCAGGATCTCATCCTTCTGCACTGGATCGCCGGCCTTCTTGATCAAATATTCGTGGATCTCATCCGGCGCCACCCCCAACTGATTGGCGAGATTCAGTGGATAGACCTTCCCGGGCAGTTCGGCACGGGCCACCGCTTGATTCGCGCGAACCACTTCCCCAATCGTGACCAGCACGTTGCCAGGCAGCGACAACATCCGCCGACGGCGAACCATTGCCTGCTCTGTGACGGTTAAGCCTGGAGTGTAACTATGAGCCATAGAGAAATTTATAATGTTGAATGATGAATGATGAATTTTTCAATTCAAAATTACACATTCAAAATTTATCATTCGCCGTCGGGTATAGCCCGACTGCGTTGAACCATTTCGTGAGCGCTGCCACTCTGGCATTGTGATCGGTCGGCAGCTGCAACGGACGCCCACGCCCATCGAGCAAGAGTCCCACTACGCCACCTTGCACCTCTCGCGTGATCGAGACTCCCGCCCCTGCACCGAGATTCACCTGTTTCACCGGTTGAATTGCGATCGAGGCCTTCTGGTCACCGGCTAAGGGAACCAGTCGCAAGTCACCGAATGCGAGTGCCCCTTTGTCGATTCTCCCATCGGCAAAAGTAATGACATAGTCCGCGCACCGGTCCCCGTCTTTTCCCTGTCCAATCGGCGCAACACAGGTTCCCAGGTAAACCATGCAATCACGGACGAAGACATCGGTTGCTGCCTTCTCATCGATCGTTGAGAGGACACCGAGATGCGGCATCATAAAGATACTGTCCACCGAGAGCCTCGTCACTCCGATCGGTTCATAGGCGTCCACCATCATCAGCATCGATTGGACGCGGCGCGGCGCATGGGACAGAATCCCACCGCTCCCGACAATCAAATCCAACTTGAGCATGTCGATGAGCGTCTTACCGGACTGCTGCTGTTCGAACACATCCGAGATTGTGCGTTCTTGTTGTATGCCCTTGAGGGCCGTTGCAAGGGACTTATGATGGATCAACGCGAGACGGAGCGCCTCGCGGGCAATTGCATGTTCGATCTGCAACTCGTCCAGCGTCTGCGGAATAGTCGTCGGCCGGATCATCTTGTTCTTAATCCGGTTACGGAGCGTCTGCTCCTCGATCGTGAAGGGCACCCACCGCATGATATTCGAGAGCCCTGCTTCCGCCAATACATTGGAAATACTGTACGACATCCCGAGGTTCGCGCTGACCGTTCGATTGAAGAGTCCTTCGAAAACCGAGAACACGTCCGTCGTCGCGCCGCCGATATCCACCCCGATCAAGTTCAAATGCTCCCGCTTGGCGATTGTTTCCATGATGACGCCGACTGCCGCCGGCGTCGGCATGATCGGCGCACCGGCCATCTCGATGAGTTTCTTGTAGCCAGGCGCTTGCTGCATGACATGTTCGAGAAACAGGTCATGGATCTTGTTCCGCGCCGGCGCGAGATTCTCCCGTTCCAACACCGGACGAATGTTATCGGTCAGCACCAGCGCGGCCTTCTCGCCCAGGATCTTCTTCACTTGCGGCTGCGCATCTTTGTTTCCCGCATAGATCAACGGGAGCTTGTAGGTCGCTCCAAATCGAGGGCGCGGCTCCGCTGCAGAAATGTACTCGGCCATTTCAACCACATGGGTAACCGCACCCCCATCCGTCCCGCCGGACATCAGGATCATGTCCGGTCGCATCGTTCTGATACGCTCGATCTTTTCATGCGGCAACCGGCCGTCGTTCGACGCCAACACATCGATGACGATCGCGCCGGCCCCCAGCGCGGCCCGTTGCGCGCTCTCACCCGTCATGTTTTGCACCACCCCGGTCACCATCATTTGCAACCCGCCGCCTGCGCTGCTGGTGGAGATGTAGATGTCGACGCCGGTCTTTGCATCGCGGCAGGGCGTAATGATCTTGTCGCCGTCGAGTATTTTCCGGCCGGAAAGTTCTTCAATTTCCGCAATCGCATTCAGCACCCCACGCGTCACATCTTCGAACGGCGCTTCCACCGTCGTCGGCGCTTCACCGCGATAGGTTTGCCGGTATTCGTCGCCGACCTTTTCGATCAGAATGGCTTTGGTCGTGGTGCTGCCACAGTCGGTAGCGACAATGACGTTGAGGGGGTGGGCGGTCTTTGCCGGCTCTTGAGTAGCCATCAGCGACCAGCCTGGCTAAGATCGCGTCGCTCGTCTCTCGTCCAAAGAGGAGAGCATATGGCGTATGGCGTATGGCCGGTCACATGCCCGAAGAACAGCACAGGATCAT
>JANNIV010000225.1:0-4886 GCA_031405355.1 Nitrospira sp. | reverse complement strand
GACTATGCCTCTGGCGATGGCAGGGCAAACTGCACGATCGGTGGCAACACAGATTGTAAGACTGCCAACACCTTTGAGAACTTGTGGGGGACCAACCATATCCACATGGGCTACATGGATACCATAGGCTGGAAGAACATGATGAAACCCTCGATTAACTTGCAGTTTCGCCCGACCAAGAACGACCACATTGAAATCTGGGCCACCAGTTTGAACCTGGCCAATACGAAGGACAACTGGTATCGCGCCACACAGACTGTCTATGTCTATTCGAAGACGAACAACACCACGAGGCATATAGGCAACGAATTGGATATCATTTGGACGCGCTTTTTCATGGAAGGCAAGTTATCCTTCCAGGCTGGCTATGGGCACCTCTTCGCCGGCGAATATATCCAGGAGAACCTGGGCACCAGCACCGATCAGGATTGGACCTATGCCCAGCTCTGGGTGAATTTCTAGCAGGATGTCCCAAAAGCCCGCCAGCAGGAAGAAGGTTGAGGTTTAGGCTAAGGCTGAGATAAAGATAGTCCGATCTTTGCTCAGCCTTAACCTCGACCTCAGTCTACTTTAAGTGCTGATTGCTACCTATCGGTTCATGCAGCTTGCCCGCCGTAGGTCAGTCGTCTATACTTTGTTGATTTTCGCGCTCCACCACCATCCTGTTTCTCGATTAACCTCATCGTGGATGATCTGACTCGACAGCTCAGCGAACAGTTCGGCTTCGCAAAGTTTCGGCCAGGCCAGGAAGAGGTCGTTCGGGCCGTGTTGGCCGGGCGCGATGCGATGGCGGTTATGCCGACCGGGCAGGGCAAGTCTCTCTGCTACCAATTGCCTGCGACCCTCTTGCCAGGATTGACCCTGGTTATCTCTCCGCTCATTGCGCTGATGCAAGATCAGGTCGCCGGCTTGAAGCAGCGGAAGATCGCAGCGGCGGCATTTCATTCCGGCCTCACTGGGTCTGAAAAGCACCGCGTCATTCAGGATCTCAATCAGAAACGGCTTCAGTTGCTCTATCTGGCGCCGGAACGGATGCAGCATGAGGGGTTTCTCCAACTGTTGCGTTCCCTCTGGGTCTCGCTGCTGGTGGTCGACGAAGCGCATTGTATTTCCCAGTGGGGCCACGATTTCAGACCCGATTATCTGAAAATCGGCCGCCTTCGCCAGGAACTCACGAATCCTCCCTGTCTGGCTCTGACCGCCACAGCCACCTCCCGCGTGCAAACGGATCTGTGCAAACGATTGTCGCTCCGCGATCCCTTCAAGCTGGTCGCAGGCTTCCGCCGGGACAATCTCGCCTTGTCTGTTCGTCTCTGCCAGTCCCGCCAGGAAAAACTGGCTGCGTTGGAGCGGTTGGTTCGGGAGACGGAGAAAGGCACGATCTTGATCTACTGCGCGACGCGCCGGGCGGTGGAGGAAGTCGCGGAATGGCTGGGACAGTCTCACCAGTCGGTCGGCTATTACCATGCAGGTCTCTCGGATGAGGAGCGGCAGCTTGTACACGACGACTTTCGTCGAGGGAATGTGAGGATTCTGGCTGCAACGAATGCCTTCGGCATGGGCATCGATAAGTCGGATGTCAGGCTGGTCGTCCATTTCGACATTCCGGGAAGTGTGGAGGCCTATTATCAAGAGGTTGGGCGTGCCGGTCGCGATGGCCGACCTGCTGCCTGCTGCTTGCTGTTCCATGAGCGGGATCTGGCCACGCAGGAATACTTCATTCAGCAGGCGGCACAAGATCCTGAAGGCGCAGATCGCGCCGAACGGATGAAGACGCTACTCCAAGAAATGCTGGGATACGTGTCGGTATCGGACTGCCGGCAGCTCGCAATCCTTGAATATTTCAGCGATGACGATGAACGGGCCCTGGGCCCCTGTGGCCTCTGCGATCGCTGCGTTGCGCCTGTCCGGCAACCGAGCAGAGAGGTGTCGCATGACGATGCCGCTTCCGCGAAGGCCGTCTTAGAGACCGTGTCTTGGTGCAGAGGTCGGTTCGGCGTGAGTCGAATTGTCGAGATTCTTCGCGGAAGCCGTTCGAAAGCGATGCAGGCCTATGGCGCGGAAGACTGTCCGACATACGGGATGTGTCGTACACGCTCGAAATTGGCTGTGACCGGTCTGGTGAGAGAGTTGATCGACTCAACCTATCTTCAGGTCGAAGGCACGGAATATCCTATTCTCGATGTGACGCGCAAGGGGCGGGAGATCCTACAAGGGATCGGTGCAGTGCAGTTGAAGCAGACAGAAGAGCCGCGACCTGATTTACCGGTGACAAAGCCGTTCCGAGAGAAGGCCGTGTCCGCAGTCGTTCTGCGAACATCGCCGGCGGACCCGCAGCTCTTCGAACGGCTCAAACAACTTCGCACGGAGCTTGCCGAGGAAGAGGGCGTCGCGGCCTTTCTAATTTTTCATGACAAAACCCTGAAGGCCATTGCCGGGCATAAACCCGTGACACCCGCTGCCCTCATGGAGGTTCCAGGCATCGGCGCTCTGAAGGCGGAACGCTATGGCCGTCGAGTGCTGGAAGTGGTGAACGGGGATAAATAGCTGACGGCTATTTAAAGTTCCCTGCTTGTGCGAACCGCTCTTGCAGTTCTCCGTAGGTCTTCGTCACCGGAAACTGCGGGAACTCTTTGGGCAGGTGATCCGGAGGGCAAAAGAAGAATCCCGCGTGGGCCTCTCCTAGCATGGCGGTATCGTTGTAGGCATCGCCGGCGGCCAGGACATGGAAGTTGAGGGACTTCAGCGCTGCCACAGAATGTTTTTTCTGGTTCTGCATCCGCATGTGGTAATTGACGATGCGACCGGCGTGATCGATCTCCAGCTGGTTGCAAAAGAGCGTCGGAAATCCCAGCTGGCGCATCAGCGGTTGGGCGAACTGATAGAACGTATCGGATAAGATAATCACCTGGCATCGCACGCGGAGCCAGGCGACAAAATCCATGGCTCCTTCAAGCGGACCCATCTTGCCGATGACCGCCTGAATATCGTGAATGGTGAGTTTGTGCTGATCCAGAATAGCCAGCCGCCGTTTCATCAAGGCATCGTAATCCGGCATCTCTCTGGTGGTAATTTTCAGTTCGTCGATGCCGGTCTTGAGCGCAACATTGATCCAGATCTCCGGAACCAACACTCCTTCCAGATCTAAACAAACGATCACAGGTTTGTGCATTATTTTCTCACTTTCTCTATTAGTTCTGAGTCCTGAGTTTTGAGTTCTGAGTTTCCTGAAAGTTCCCACTCAGCACTCAGAACTTATAACTCAGAACCGCGCGTTTGAAATGCCTGGCTGAGAAACCGCCACATGTGGTCAAGCACCTGGTCTAAAAGCGCTGAGCCTGGCCAGGTCCGTCTTGATTCCTCTTCATGCCGTTCGGCCCATTCTAGGGCCATCGGAAGGGGGATGAGTCGAGGGGGAGAGTCGGTCAGGGTTCCCCAGGCCAGCCCCAATATGGAACTGATTCGCATTGAGACCGGCAGGGGAGTGACCGGATTCTGCGCCAGGTCCTGGCAGAGGTCCGCCGGCGAGGTGACGAGGAGTTCCCGACAGGCCGCTGGTCGCGCTTCGTAAATTGAACAGAGTTCATTCTCTAGGTAGGGACAAGGCATTCTCAACGCGTAGTAAGAGCGATTGATCGGATCGAGTTCTTCGTCAGCTATCGGTTTCGATGCCTCAGACACGTCGTTGAGCCGATCCCATAGGCCAGCTTGCTTGATGCGATCCTTCGTGTCACTGAGGCGGTTCAATAGAAGGGTACGTTGATCCGTCGGCAGCTGTTCCACATAGTCTCGCAGCGCGAACGCTTCCGGAGCAGAGAGTGGGACCAGCATGCGGCAACAGGCGGCGCAGCCTATCCGGCAGGAAATGGCTCGGCCTGCTTCGGTGGCGTGCTGGATTTCCAGCTGTGCGGCTTCATCTCCCAGCCGGCGCGTAACCGGGACAATCGCCGTGATGGGAATGAATCCTGTCGGCACATCGATGGCTGTGGTCAGCCGTCCGACCGGGGTATTCAGCGCAACCTCAAACCGTTCGACCATACAACCTTGAGCCTCGCGTGCCTGGCCTCGTACCACTTCCGGTCGGCATCATAGAGAACCGTTCATTGGCTGGTCAACCGCACGTCCCTGGCAGAATAGCCGCGCGAGACAGGCGGGACGAGCGAGACGGAGGGTTCGAGGTTCGATGTTCGAGGTTTTTGAACGTCGAACCCAGAACTTCGAACTTCGTGTTACGCACGCCAGTTCTTGCTCCCTCTTCCTTACAGTCGCATAATGTGGGCAAAGGAGAACGCTATGGCATTGTCCGGTCATGTGGTGGGCTTGCTCAAAGAGTATATGCAGGATCTGGTTGAGCAGGCGAAGCAGGAGACGGCGGCCCATGCTTCCTTTGGTTTCTCCGTTACGCCCTATCGGTCGGATCAAGCCTTGTCCGATTTGTTGGCCATTCTGGACGATCGTATCGAATCTGAGGGGGTGCAAGTCGGATTGCCGGACGGGTTTCTACACCAAATGTGGGGGCTCTGCAACGATGCCCGTGCCCAGGTGACGGAACGCGTGTGGTTGGACATTCCTACGTCAGCAGGTCCCGAATCTTCTGCAGGAGCACTTCGCGGGTGAACGGCTTCGCCAGGAACGGGGCGCCGGGCTCCAGGACGCTCCCGGGCTGGGCGCCGTGTTCGGGGTAGCCGGAGATGTAGAGGACCTTCGTGCCCGGCCGGGCGGCCGTCAGCCGGCGGGCGAGATCCCGGCCGTTGCCGCCGGGCATCACGACGTCGGTCAGCAGCAGGTCGATCTTCCCCTTGAATGACGAAGCCCGCGTGAGCGCGTCGGCGGGGTCGCGCGCCGACAGCACCTCGTAGCCGTGCGCCGACAGCATGTCGTGGATC
>JANNIV010000224.1:0-2022 GCA_031405355.1 Nitrospira sp. | reverse complement strand
TCCCTGCGCCAGGTCATGGCCATGGACGGAGGATCTTCTTCCGACATCGCCGTGAGTCCCTCGCTACGACAAGCCACGGCTGAGATGGCAGGTTCGCACCCCTGGATACCCCTCTTAGAAGGCGGCATCACAAGCCACATTGGCCTGCCGGCTGTGATAGGAATCAGCCCTCGGACGAAACAAGCCGGTGCCAAGTCGGTAGGGAAATGATCCTCTGAATAGAGGGGGGATTACCGGGTTCCACGCTCAATCGGAAAACCGGCTGCAAGCCAGGCATTCATGCTGCCGGTGACATTGTAGACATGACGGTAGCCCAAATCGGCGAGTGTTTCTGCCGCAATATTGCTACGATGGCCGGACTGGCAATAGACCACCACATGGTCCTCCAACTGGGCCCCGATCTCCCGATGCCGAGCTTGAATTTCCCTGAACTCAATGTTCAAATCGGTTCCGGGGATGAATCCGGCCGCATGCTCTTCCACAGATCGGACATCGATCAAGATGAAACCCTTCTGTGGCATCGAAGGCGCCTTGGTCAATCCAGCACGTAACTGCTGGACCGAGAGCAAGTAGGAATGATGGGCTGAGATATCACTGGTCGAGATCGCAGACAGCAGCAACAGACCGACAACAGCAACGACAATACGCATGGTCATAGTTGGCCTCCTTCCAACAATCAGATCGGGGAATCGTTCGTCCGGGATCGCTCCCGTAGATATGATAGGGACTATATGAAGATTTGGTCAAGCCTCGCTGTCCTCTTCACCATCACATTGGCCGGCTGTGGCGAGGGAGCTAAACTGCTTCAGGAACGGGAAGACGGAGGGGTTGTCGTCTATCCCTTCATAGGCGAGCAGGGACCGATGCTCTCATCGTTTCGCACGGACGCCCTCGCCCTTATGAAGGAAAAATGCGGGGGGCTCTATACCATCGTGCAGGAAGGGGAGACGAAAGGGCGATCTCGCATAGTCAGCCCAATGGCGGGCGCAGAGGAAGTTGTGCAGGAGCACCGGTGGGGCATTCAATTTCAGTGTAAATAGGAGACCGCCGACAAGCTGTTCAAAAATTTCGTCCAGCAAGGCCGCAGCGAGTGAAGAGCCGAGGCGTACCCTCTGGGTACGTTGAGGGTCTAAACGATGCGAGAACGCCGCTGGCGGATTTTTTCAACAGCTTGCTAAGAGTGGGTTGGTTGCGCGCTAGTCAAGTCGTCGATTGTCAGCAGGCTGATGAGCGTAAGTCCCTCAGCTTCAACCTTGCCCCGCCCATCCTGCTCTTTCCGATCTACGATCACCAGGGCATGCGTTACAGTGAGGCCGGCGCCCCTGGCAGCTGCAACAGCCTTGAGAAGCGAACCCCCGCTTGTGAGCACATCATCCACGATCACGGCTCGATCCCCTGGTTGAAACGATCCTTCGATGAGTTTTCCAAGCCCATGATCCTTCACCTGTTTCCGCACCACGAAGGTCCGCCAGGTTCGTGGCGGCTGGGCCACAAACGCAAAATCCGAGATGCTCGTGGCAATGGAAATCGCTCCGATTTCCAATCCGCCAAGACAGTCGAGTTCAACTGGACGCAACGATTCGTACGCCAAGTTGGCGACAAGACGACGCGATCCAGGATGGGCCATCAATGACCGACAATCGACGTAGAAGGGACTCTTCAATCCGGAAGCGAGTGTGAACCCTGTCGTAGGATCCCACTTGAACGATCGGGTCTCATGAAAGGCTTTCGCTAAATAAATTTTAAGGGGCAGCATCTTACTAACTCAATTATTCGGTCACCCATTCTACACTCGGTGATAGCCTAAATAGAATCCTGCCATAAATTAATTCCACTCCGTAGCCGCGCAAATCCATCACGCGATCCTGATTGAACGAACGACCTCAGGGCTTGTAATCCGTGTGTTCGGAGGGTTTACCCCCATGTGAGAACTGATGTATGAACGCGATCACCTGCCAGATCTGCTCTTCTGAGAGATACGACTTCCAGGCCTTCATTGTCGTCTTTGGAACCCCTTCCGCC
>JANNIV010000223.1:0-2354 GCA_031405355.1 Nitrospira sp. | reverse complement strand
TCGCAGGGGAATCTGATCGTCGAGGAGGAATGACATGGCAGCGACTGTGGCCAGAATGACCAAGCATGAATTGAAGGAAATTATTGAATCGACGGTCGAACAGAAGTTGCTGGAGCTATTAGGCGATCCAGATCAGGGTCTTGTGCTCAAAAAGACCGTCAAGGATCGCTTGCTTCGCCAACGAAAAGCCGTAGCTTCTGGTCAACGCGGTGAGTCGTTGTCCGTGATTGTGAAGCGGTTGGGACGAGGCTGGGTGCCTTCTTTGCTCGCGCAACGCGCACGATGAAACTGTGCTCGCCTGGGACAAGAGCGCGTCTCGGCGCGCTCGGGGTTGGGCGGGTGAGAATGTTGCGCGCAGTCGAAGGCAACCCATCCCCATCCCCTGAGAGTGATCGGGGTGGGGATTTGCTGCGGGCAGACGGGCTGCCAGGTTGGCGCCACCCGCGCCCAAGCAAGGTGGAGAGCATGAGCGCGATTGGAGAGATCAAGGGCGGCAGATTCTGGATTCGAGGGGGAATAGTTGATTGATGAGATTCGAAGAAGAGTTGCGCGGGGAGACTTTGAGTTTTCCCAACATGCTGTCGATCAGGCGATCATTCGCCACATTTCTGTGCAGGAGTTGCGAGAGGCCATTGCTGGCGGCGAAGTTATTGAGGTTTATCCAGAGGACAAGTATGGCCCCAGTTGTTTGATCTTTGGAATGACAAGGATGGGCCGTCCTATTCATGTTCAATGCAGTGATCCAAGTAGGCCACTTGTGAAGATCATTACCGTGTATGAACCAGAGGCTGCTCTTTGGATCGAGTTCAAGGTGAGGAGGACATAATATGAAGTGCGATTTGTGTGGCTCACCGATGAATGAGCAGATGGTGACGTATACGATTCAGCTTGATGAGAAATTGGTGGTTGTTGAGCATGTGCCGGCGAAGGTCTGTGATCAGTGTGGGGAGCGGCTGTATAGCCCCGAAACGGTTGAGCGTTTGCAGAAGACGGTGTGGGAACAGCGATCGCCGTCGCGAATGCTCCAGACGCCTGTGTTTGATTTTGCAGCGAAGTAGAGATGGTATGAGTTTGCGTTTTTCAGCAGCCTGAGGGGGGAGTATGAGCGCGATTCGAGAGATCAAAGGGCGGCAGATTTTGGATTCACGAGGGAATCCGACGATCGAGGCGGAAGTCACGCTGGACAGTGGGGCTTGTGGGCGGGCGGCGGTACCGTCCGGGGCCTCGACCGGCGAGAAGGAAGCGATTGAACTACGCGATGGCGACAAGAAGCGCTGGATGGGGAAAGGTGTCTCGAAGGCCGTGGCCAACATCAGCAAGCTGATCGCGCCGGAGCTGTTAGGGAGGGAAGCGTTCGACCAGATTGGCATTGACCAGACGATGATCGATCTGGATGGCACGAAAACGAAGGGCAAGCTCGGGGCCAATGCCATTCTCGGTGTGTCGCTGGCTGTGGCGAAGGCGGCGGCGGCGGAAACAGGCCAACCGCTCTACCGATATCTTGGCGGGACGAATGCGCGAGTGCTGCCGGTGCCGCTCATGAACATCATCAACGGCGGAGCCCATGCCGACAATCGGCTAGACTTGCAAGAATTCATGATCATGCCGGTGGGGGCGGCCAGTTTCAGCGAGGCATTCCGGATGGCGACGGAGGTGTTTCATACGCTCAAGTCGTTGTTGAAGAAAAAAGGGCTGAACACGGCGGTCGGTGACGAAGGCGGGTTTGCGCCGGACCTCCAATCGAACGAAGAGGCACTCAGCCTGATCATGCAGGCGATCGAGACTGCCGGCTACAAACCGGGGCGAGATATTGCCCTTGCATTGGACTGTGCGGCCAGCGAACTCTATGAAAAGGGCCGGTATCACCTTGAAGCGGAAAAGAACCCTGAGCGCTCCTCTGAGGAGATGATCAGTTACTATGGGAAGCTCGTGGATCGCTATCCGATTCTCTCCATCGAAGATGGGTTGAGCGAATTGGATTGGAAGGGCTGGAAGATGATGACGGAGAAGCTGGGCAAGCGGGTTCAATTGGTCGGAGACGATATCTTCGTGACCAATGTGGAGATTTTCGCCAAGGGGATCAAGGAAGGGATCGCGAATTCCATCCTGATCAAGCTCAACCAGATCGGCACGTTGACGGAAACGCTGGAGGCGATTGAGCTGGCGAAACGGTCCGGCTATACGGCGATCATTTCGCATCGATCCGGTGAAACGGAAGATACGACGATTGCGGACGTGGCAGTCGCCACGAACAGCGGGCTCATCAAGACCGGGTCGCTGTCCCGAACGGATCGCGTGGCCAAATACAATCAGTTGCTTCGGATCGAAGAAGAGCTGGGTTCGAGCGCCGTCTA
>JANNIV010000222.1:0-2851 GCA_031405355.1 Nitrospira sp. | reverse complement strand
GGTCTTGAAGGTCGAAGACACGGAGCATACACCGGACTCTGTTCGCGTCTTCAAGCCTGAACAGCAAGGCGCCAATATTCGGCCTCAAGGCGAAGACGTGAAGAAGGGCGAGTGCATCATTGAAAAGGGGACCCAGATTCGTCCTGGTGAAGCGGGAATGCTGGCGATCCTCGCCAAGTCGTTCATCTTTGCCTATCAACGTCCTCGGGTGGCGATTCTTTCGACCGGCGATGAACTGGCAGATTTGGATGAGCGGTTCAGCGATGAAAAAATCATCAATTCCAACAGCTATGGGATTGCGGCAGCGGTGCAGGAGGCGGGCGGCATTCCCCTGTTGCTAGGGATTGCGAGGGATACGCCTGCGGCGTTGAAGGAAAAGATTTCGCATGGACTGACGGCAGATATTCTGGTGCTGTCCGGCGGTGTGTCGATGGGCGATTACGATTTCACGAAGGCGGTCTTCCACGAACTGGGTGCAGAAATGAATTTTTGGAAACTGGCGATCAGACCTGGACAGCCGCTTGCCTTCGGCAAGAGTCAGGGCAAGCTGGCCTTTGGCTTGCCGGGGAATCCCGTGTCCTCCATGGTGACGTTCGAACAGTTGGTGCGGCCAGCTATGCTCAAAATGAGCGGGCACCGGAGCTATGGCCGTCCGATCGTGCAGGCGATTTTCCAGGAGAAGTTTTCCAAAAAGACGGATCGGCGCCACTTTCTTCGCGGTGTGCTTACAAGAGAAGACGGGGTCTTCAAGGTTCGCACGACTGGCGCTCAGGGATCTGGGATCTTGACCTCCATGGTGAAGGCCAATTGTTTGATCGATATCCCAGTCGAAGTTGAACGAGTGAACCAAGGCGATCTGGTATCGGTTCAACTGTTGAGTGGAGAAGCCTGGGCCAGCCACTCCGAGCATAGTCACACCGGTTCTCACCGGCTGTCCTGTTGCTAACTTAGAAAAGGGGGTCAATCGTCATCAGTCATTCGTCATTGGCAAGAATCATCCTTGATCGCCGTTGACTCATGACGATGGACCATTGACCAGTGACATCAATGGCCGTGCCCATTGTTTGCTTTGTCGGTCGGTCGAACAGCGGGAAAACCACGCTGATCGAGCGGGTGATTCCTGAGTTGGTCCGGGCCGGCTACAAGGTGGCGACGGTGAAGCATGCCGGCCACGGGTTTGACCTCGATACGGAAGGGAAAGATAGCTGGCGCCACAAGCGAGCCGGCGCCAGCAGCGTCGTGGTGCTCTCCAAGGGGAGTCTGGCGATGTTTGCCGATGTGTCCGATCAGATGAAGGTTGAAGAAGTGAGGGATCGATTTCTGGATCATACGTATGACCTGATCATTGCCGAAGGATGGAAAAACGAAGGGTACCCGAAGATTGTCATCGTTCGTGAGCAGATCGGTGAAATTCCTATTTCTACGGAAGGGCTGCTCGCAGTGGTATCGGACAAGCCCGTGGATCTCTCCGTACCGCTGTTCGGGCTGGACGATGTCGTCGGCGTGGCTGCCTTGATCATGAAGCAGTTCCCAAGATTGCAGTCCCGTGCAGATCAGGGGCTGGAAACCTAGCAGGATAGTGAAAAAGCCCGCCAACAGAAGAAGACCGTTATTTGGTTTGTTTGGCTTGTCTCGTTTGTTTGGTTAAACCAGACAGACCAGATGAACCAGATAAACAAAACAAACCAGTTTCAGCATCCTGCTAAGTCGCTGATCACTCATGTCCATACCCGTCTTGCACGTCCAGCATCTGGTGAAACGGTTCGGCGAGTTCGTCGCCGTCAACGACATTTCGTTCGACATCAGGCCGGGTGAAATTCTTGGTTTGTTGGGCCCGAACGGGGCAGGGAAAACCACCACGATTCAGATGTTGCTCGGGGTGGTGACACCGACCGCCGGCTCCATTCAGATGTTTGGACTCGACTTGGCGGTTCACCGCGAAGAGATCCTCCAGCAAGTGAATTTTTCTTCGACCTATGTCGCCATGCCGCAGGCGCTCACAGTCGAAGAGAACCTCTGGGTGATTGCGCGGCTGTACGGCCTGCCCCAGATCCAAGAGCGAGTCGATGACATCGTAAAGCGGCTTGAGATGGAGGAGTTTCGTCATAAAGTGACGCGCAAGCTCTCTTCCGGTCAAAACACTCGTCTTGGATTGGCCAAGGCGTTCTTGACCGAACCGAAGATTCTGTTTCTCGATGAGCCGACGGCGAGTTTGGATCCCGATATCGCGCAAAAGATCCGCAGTTTTCTCAAAGAGGAGCGACGATCGTCAGGACTGAGCGTGCTCTATTCCTCGCATAATATGCACGAAATGGAAGAGATGTCGGATCGGATCATCTTCCTCCAGCGGGGAAAGATTGTGGCGGAGGGGACGGCGCAGGAGATTGTGGCGCGGTTCGGACAGGCGGACTTGGAAGAAGTGTTTGTGAAGTTGGCGCGGGAAAAATGATGAAGCTCGTTAGGCGTGAAGCGTTAGGCGTGAGGGGGGTGTCCCGGGTGGAAGCTCTTGTCGCCTTACGCCTTACGCCTCACGTTTCACGGAGCTATCCATGAAATTTCATCGCATCTATGCCCTGGTGACGAGGTATTTATACCTCTACCGGCGTAGCTTGCCGCGTATGATGGAGATCTTCTATTGGCCGTTTTTGGACCTTGTTATCTGGGGATTCATTACGGCCTATCTCATGAAGTTCCAGGGACAGATCCCTGGTGCGGTGACATTTTTTTTAGGAGCGTTGATTCTGTGGGACATACTGTTCCGAGCCCAGCAGGGAGTGACGATTTCGTTTTTGGAGGAGATTTGGGCGAGAAATCTCATGAACCTGTTTGCCAGTCCGCTGAAGCCGAGCGA
>JANNIV010000221.1:0-3810 GCA_031405355.1 Nitrospira sp. | reverse complement strand
CAAACAGGCCTAGGTACTGGACATGAAACCTGGTCTGCAACTTTGGTAACTCTCGGCGCAGGATATCCATGTATCGCCGAAGCCTTCGCTGTGCGCCTAATTGAGAGACTTTTGTCATCACTTACACTCCTCTTGCGATCCCCGAACCATTCCTATGCGAGCTCAGCCTACGTTCCAAGCCTGAGTCTGTCAACATTTCGCAACAGGCTCTGCGATGGTTTTCTCACGCCACGACTGCGACTCGTGTGGGAACAGCTAGACCGCCTTCACTGCGCGCATCGGACGAGCGATTCCCCTGCTCTTTACTCGTACCCAGCGAGGCGGCTGGTGTGGTCTCCATTGCGCGCATCGAGCGACAACCGCTTCACCGTGGGGGCTCTGCGAGCACATACACAATCCCCCCCGCCTCGCTGCTCTCCCTCTGAGCTACTCATCCCCTCTCAGGGGGAGGGTGGCCCGATTGGTCTCCCACTGCGCGCGTCCAACGATATAAATGCTCCCTCCAAGCTCGCTCGCTCGTTCTCTCCCAGGGATGGGGCCTGATTGATCTTCCACTGCGCGCGTCCAACGAGGGCCTTCTGAGGCCGCGCGTTGCGCGAGCACAGAAGATCATCAGGCTCCATCCCCCGCTCTCATTCCTCTTTTTCCTCCACCCCCCAACTTGAGAGCAGCACTTCCTTACCCTTCGCTGATTGAAGATGTTCCGCCACGCGCAAGCTGATCAATGCCTTTTCCATTTTTTCAGGCACATACTCTTCGAGAAAATCGATTGAGACCACAGCATTACGCCGCTCGCCGGCGGCATCGGGTTCGACCAGAAACACCTGCGCCGACCGGGCAGCATCGTAGGAGTCACGAATCGAGGCTCCGGGGAAATGTCCCTGAAAATACCCACGTACGGCCGCCAACTTTTCCAGTTCTTCATCTGTATGCACATCCGATCCCCACGCCATGGCCTGTCCTCCTTTGTACGCTGATGATCGCCATCTTCACTGTGTTCATCAAGGACCGCGTCCTGATGATGCTTCTTCCCCGCGCCGACCTCTTTGTCCTCTTGAGAATCCGAAAAGCAAAGGCATTCTACTTTTTCAAGGCTGGCCCAGTCCATGCTTACCTACGCACAGCTTTTTCACCCGCCCTTCCCGTACCTTACCAAGACGCGGGCCTTCCCAAGCGCCCGCTCCTCTATTCACCAAGGGGATGCCTACGGCCTACGCACACTTTACCGGAGGAGCGAGGCATCCGCCGAGGTTTCACCGGGAAGGAAAGCTGGAACTGACCAAAGCCTCACGGTCGCGAGACCGTGGCTGCGGGAATTCCAGAAGGCTTCCGCCCGGTGAAACCCGTGCGGATCGCTCCGGGAGGTTCGTGCGCGTAGGCCGTAGGCATCCCCCTCTCCGTGACACGATCTCCCCGTCCATCGGGTATATTGTTATATGCCCTCCCGCCCCAATCACCGCACTCCCACCCATCCCCGCCGCCGCAAGCAGCGCGGGCACCGGCTTACCCTCAAGACCCTCCAGCGGTTCCTGCGCGCCCGTTGGCGTACGTTCCATACAGTTAGAAAAGCCCTGCTCGCCTGGCCGCCGACCGTTCGTGCCGTCGTGATGCTGGCGACGACCTTCTTATTCTTGCTCGGCATCAACTGGACCTATCAGGCAGTTAACAAGCCGGCCGAGATCCTCTTTCCCTTGGACCACTCACTCAACAAAAACCCAGCCGAAACGTGGAAGCAGTACGGCTCGCTCTTCCGCAAGCATGCGACATCCGTCATAACACCTGAGTTGCTGGCTGCCCTGGCGCAGGCCGAGGGTGGAGGGAATCCGGTGGCGCGGACCTACTGGCAGTGGCAAACAACATGGAACCCATTGGAACTATATCGACCGGCATCGAGCGCGGTCGGCATGTACCAGATTACGGACGGGACTTTTCAGCAAGCCAGGCGTTACTGCATCCATGACCATCGGGTGGTCGAAGACGGCCCCTGGCACAACCCGAACTCCTGTTGGTTCAACAGCCTCTACACCCGTGTCCTACCAAGCCATGCCATCCAATTGACTTCGGCTCTGCTGGATCGCCTCGTCTCACATACCATCGCATTGCGACCGAACGGCAGCGTCACACTCAGGCAGAAGCAGAGTCTGGCTTCCGTCATCCACCTCTGCGGCGCCACAGCAGGCCGCGCCTATGTGACGCGCGGCTTCCGGCTGAGCCCGCAACAGCGATGTGGCGGCCACGACGTCAGAGACTATCTGACACGAGTTAACGAGATGAAACAGCAGTTCGCCAGGCTGGCAGCCGCAAGTTAGCAGGCTGCTGAAAAAGCCCGCCAGCAGGGAAGGGATGGCTCGGCGAGTCCCCTTGTGCTCGCGCAACGCGCGGCCTCAGAAGGCCCTCGTTGGACGCGCGCAGTGGGGGACTCATCCGAGCCATCCCAGGGACAAGATACACGAGCAAGCTTGGAAGGATCATATTTTGGTCACTCGCTGCGGCCCTGCCTGCGGAACGGCGCGTCCCTGGGCTAAGAGGCTGTCTTGGCAGACTCAGGGCGGGCGGGTGAAGTAGTCGCCGGGGTGGGCGGGTGAGAACCGTGGCCTTTTTGAGCAGCCTGTTCGAAGTGCTGATGACTGCGTGCTGAGTATGGGAGGAAAAGAACAACTGGTCAATTGCCGGAACAAGAGGCGTTCCTCGTAAAGCATCACTCGACAGACACCTGGATAGAAGATCCTGCCTGGCTTTGATATCCTCACCAACTCGAAATACGAAGCCTCAGCCTGGAGGGCTGTATATGGTACACATCCGTCCCGCGACCGAGGCCGATTTCCCTGTCCTGCTACTCGTACAGCAGGCCGCGTTCGGGGAATACGCCAACCTCTATACAGTGAGTGGATGGACCACGGAAACGATCGAGAGCCTCAGGGATGATGCCAAGGAGAAACATATCTTCGTGGCGGAAGCGGAGGGAGCGGTGGTGGGATCCGTGCGCTTTTGGACCGTGGCTGGGGTCTGCATCATTCGCCTGTTATCCGTGAGTCCCACTCACCAGGGCCAAGGGGTCGGGAAAGCGCTGATACGAGAAATCGAACAGGCCGAGACCGATGCCCATAAGTTCTATGCCTGCACCATGCTGCGGACTGCCAGAAACATTCACCTGTTCATGAGCCTCGACTACAAGGCGGAAACGATTCTCCCGGATCACTATGACCACTTGGATTTGATCTGTTTCGCCAAATACCGCAATGCATGATGCTGAAAAAGTCCGCCAGCTTCGTTCTCGCATCGTTCAGACCCTCAACGTACCGCAAGGGTACGCCTCGGGCCTTCACTCGCTGCGGCCTTGCTGACAGCCTTTTTGAGCATCCTGCTTGGAGTCCTCCTGCTGTCCTACCAGTTATTCATGCTGATAGCGCTCAGAAGTGCTGAGACCTGTCTGGTTTATCTGGTCGAATGAAACTAGACAGATGAACCAAATCAACCAAAGAAACCAAACAAACTAAATGAACCAAACAAACCAGACAGATCAGATCAGACCAGATTTACCGTCGATGGTGCGGTCGCAGCATGTTCTTGAACACGTAGTCGGCCACGCGGTTTCCCTGCTTGATCCCTTCAGTTGCGTCAAACACCCAATGGATGCCGAGGTAGATGCGGCTCTGGCCGTTTTCTTTCTCCGCCTGCGATAGGGAAGAGAACCTACGCTCCACCACCGGTCGCGGGCTTGATTCATTGACACCCTTGGTCACGCCATTGAATTCGTCCGAGACAAAGGTGAATGGGATGCGGTCAGTTCGATAAAAGTTCCGCAACGTT
>JANNIV010000220.1:0-11313 GCA_031405355.1 Nitrospira sp. | reverse complement strand
CCACTGAGACGTTCCACCAGAAACCCTAGCAACATGAATCCAAGGTCGCTGTAGAGGCTTCGCTCTCCGCGCACATAGATCAACGGTTCATCGCGAATCATTTCCAACACATATTGTTTGGCGGGCTGATCCCCGCCAGGAAGCCCAGAAACCATACCCCTTGCGTCAAGCTGCATATAATACGGTCGCCATCCTGGCAAACCTGAGCGATGGGTCAAGAGGTCTCGCACCGTTGCCTGACCGATCGACGTCCCTTGGAGTTCGGCTAGGACCTCTTGCACAGGATCCCCAAGGGCAACCTTGGCACGTTGAATCAAAAGCAATACTGAGGTAACCGTCACCAACGGTTTCGTAAGAGAGGCGAGATCGTAGATAGTGTTGGCTCGTACCGGAAGGCCCGGGGGCTCTGACGATATTCGCCCGGCTGTAACCACACAGACCAGTTCGCCGCGGAGACGCACCGCCAACTGGGCGCCGGGAAAGACACCGTCGTCGACGGCCGATTGCAGCGCCGCCTGAATGACGTGATGGGTAACCATGGACGAAGTACCTTTGAGTGAGGGAATCGGCTGCTGGCAGGCCGCACGAAGCACAGCAAGAACCGCATCAGTGGGCAAAGATCGATCAGGTCCAACAGGTCACAACGCAGGGCTCGATTCTCCTTCGAGCTTCTCCTCCGATACGATCGCGGCGTCATGAAGCGCTTCCTGCTCTTCCACTTCAAGCATACGCTCAAACATCCGTAACGACGCGCGCAACCGTTCAACCATGAGCAGTCGCTGTTTCTGAAGCGAAGAAAGATCCCGCTGCGTATCGGTCAACTCGACCCCGGCCTGACGGATCAGCTCGCCGGCCTTCAGTTCAGCCTCCTTGATGACGAGATCCGCCTCCCGTTGTGCATTCCGTTTCACATCCTCTGCCAGCGATTGCGCCGAGAGGAGGGTGCTCGACAACGTCGCTTCCGTTCGCTTCAGCTCGGCAAGCTGCTGCTCTAGAAATACGATCTTTTCTCGCTGAACCGCCTGGTCTCGATTCAACGATTCAATCGTCTGTGCCAGTTCTTCGAGAAAGCGATTGACCTCTTCCTTGTCGTACCCGCGAAAGCTGGCTTTAAACACCATTTGCTGGATATCGAGCGGTGTAATTCTCATGGCATCTCCCATGGTCGTCTCAGTTTATCCTCATGGCGAATTCCTTGAGTGATTGTACAATCGCAATTTGCAGGAATGTAATGATCAGAATCACGATGATCGGTGACACATCCATCCCTATCCGCACCCCGATCCATCCTCGGATTGGCGCCAGAACTGGTTCGGTCGCACGATTGAGAAATTGCACAATTGGATTCCATGGATCTGGATTGACCCACGAAATCAGGGCACGAGCGATGATGACCCACATATAGAGCCATAGCACATAGTCAAGAATGGTCGCCACCGCCGAAAGAACATTGCCTGCGACAAACATCAGCGCCCCAACTCTTTCGATCGCGTGGTGGCCGCTTCGACCGCCGCCATCAGCGCAGCGCGAAATCCTCCCTGCTCGAGCTGATGAAGTCCGGCGATGGTCGTCCCTCCTGGAGACGCCACTCGATCTTTCAATTGAGCGGGATGCACCCCCGATTCCAATACCAGGCGAGCCGCACCGAGCACCGTCTGCGCAGCAAGGAGTTCGGCAGTCTGCCGCGGCAAGCCCATCATCACCCCTCCATCCGCTAACGCTTCAATAGCCTGAAATATATAGGCCGGCCCACTGCCGCTCAGTCCGGTCACTGCATCCATTAATCGTTCCTCAACCAGTACTACTCGACCGACTGATTCGAATACTGTTCGAGCCAGGCGGCTGTCATCTTCAGACACTGCACTGCCCAAGGCCAGAGCGGTCATACCCTCCCGAACCAATGCCGGAACATTCGGCATCGCACGAATCACCCGCATCGTCCCGGCAATCTGTTCCGCGATTGCTCGAATCGTTACCCCTGCAGCAATAGAAATCACCAGGGCATGGGCCAGGGTCGGGCCAAGCTCACTGAGTACAGCCGGAAGCGTCTGAGGCTTGACCGCCAAGACGACCACGTCAGCCCAGGCAACCGCTTCACGGTTGGCAGAACCAACCAGAATGCCGAATTGACTTTTCAAACGATCGCGGCGATCGGAAACGGGATCCGTTGCCCATATCGACTCAGCAGAACAGACCTGCCCCGAGAGGAGACCTCCGATCATGGCCTCAGCCATCTGGCCTCCTCCGATGAACGTAATCTTGCTCATAATCGTTTGATTTGGCACGCCGCCTCCCCCACCAGATCTCCTGAAAACGAGCCGAATCTTCTCTCCGATTGAACCACCCGTTGGCTGATCCGTCTCATCGATCAGCCACAGCTGAAGCACCATCTCTCTGAAGTTCTGAAGTATTGTACAGAAACCGCCGAGCAAATGTCAGCGCACAGACCCAGACCTACTCCTATCGGTGAGAGAGCAGAGTGATCCCGCTGACCATCGTCCCATTCACCCGGCCTTCCCTCCGATAGGAGTAAAAGAGCTGATCATGGCAGATTGTACAGAGGTTCACCGATGAAACAGCGGGTGGGGAAACACCCTCTCCTTCCACTTGCCGACGGATCAGGGCCTTGAGATCCAGCCGAGCCTTGTGCCCTTGATAGTCACACACCACCGACTTCCAATCAGGCAATCCCATTCGGAGTTGGTCGAGCACCGGATCATCTACTTCATAGCAGCAAGGACCAGCCGAGGGTCCAATACTAACTCGCAGATCCGACTGCATCGACCCGAATCTGTTCGCCATCAGCCTGAAGGTTTTCGGAACAATCCCAGCGACAGCACCACGCCAACCGGCGTGAATTGCCGCCACGACACGCTGGCGCGGATCATGTACAAGCACGGGGACACAGTCCGCCGTGCGCACCGCCACCGTTACGCCTGGCTGATCGGTCACCAGCGCGTCCCATCCGCCAGGAAACCGATCTATCTCGGTGAGTGGACGATCCACCACCAACGCATCGGTCCCATGTACTTGCTTGACGGACAGCAGCCAGCCGCGCCCCTGCTCCCCCGACTGACGTGCTGGCGCCCCGACATCAAGTGCGAGTGAACCTGCATGGCCCCGCGTGCCGAAAAAGTGCCGGATGCCGTCGCGCGAGGACGCGAAGGCAGGAACCGTGATGATTGCTGCGCTCATAACTATACTCCGCTGAGACTACTCGCCCCTATAGACCTATCGGCTCAGTCGGCCTGCTTGCGTAGGAACGTGGGCACATCCCATTCATCGTCGGTAACCGCCGCAGTTCGTTCCATCTGCTCTCTTCCATCTCCCATCCGCCGCAAGAAGGTCGGACGGTCGAGATCTTTGAACGGTCGCTCCGCATACGATCGTTCCCCTATCGTCTGGCCGGCGCCGGCCATCGCCTGTTGCCCGGTGCGGGGAGCCCGAGCCGCTGCCACGGGAACTTGAGCAGGCTGCCCCTCCCATTCAAATCCAGTGGCAATCACCGTCACGACTAAATCGTCTCCCATATCGGGATTGATCACCTGTCCGACAATGATATTGGCCTCGGGATCGGCCGTCTGTTGTACGATCGTAGCCGCTTCCTCGATCTCATGCAGCGACATGTTGGGCCCGCCGGTGATATTCAATAACACACCCCGCGCACCCTCCACACTGCCTTCCTCCAACAACGGGCTGCAAATCGCCTTTTGCGCCGCTTCGATCGCCCGATTCGTCCCACGCGCCACTCCCATGCCCATCACGGCGCGACCCGTATGCGACATCACGGTACGGACATCGGCAAAGTCCACATTGACATGACCAGTAGTCGTGATCACATCCGCGATCCCTTGAATGGCCTGCCGAAGGACATCATCGGCCACCTTGAAGGCTTCGAGCAGCGGCGTCGCTTTGTCGACAATACCGAGCAATCGCTGATTCGGGATCACGAGCAAGGTGTCCACATGGCGGCGGAGGTCTCGAATCCCTTCATCCGCATGAACCATCCGGCGATGGCCTTCGTAGGAAAAAGGCTTTGTGACGACCCCGACTGTCAAGATACCGAGCTCCCGCGCAATGCTCGCGACGATCGGGGCGGCGCCCGTCCCGGTTCCGCCGCCCATCCCCGCTGTCACGAACACCATGTCGGCGCCCTCAAGACATTCCCGAATCTGGTCTTTGCTTTCCAATGCCGAGTCTTTTCCGACTTCCGGCTTCGCCCCGGCGCCGAGTCCCCTAGTCCGCTCAGGGCCCAGTTGAACCTTATAGGACGCCCGCGACCGATCCAACGCCTGCAGATCGGTATTTGCCGCGATAAAATCGACCCGCGCCAATCCGGACATGATCATGGTGTTCAGAGCGTTGCACCCTGCGCCGCCGACACCGATCACTTTAATCCGAACGGGGGATACAACATCCTCTTCGAATGAAAACATCAGGACACCTCCCTTAATAGAATTCGCGGGGCGGCCATCCGCCCCGCGCAATGGTTAAAAAAACTCGAACATCCAGGACTTCATCCGATCGAATGCTTTACTCAACGGCCGTCCACTGCGCAGGCCGGCCGTGGCCATCTCCTCAGCATGGTGCCGGGCATGGAGGAGCAGGCCGACACCCGTGGAATGCATGGGATTGCTGACGATGTCGCGAAGCCCTCCGATCCCACTGGGCGCGCCGCGCCGAGCCGGGAGATTCAATATCTGCTCTGCCGCATCGGGCATCCCTTCCAACAACGACGTTCCGCCTGTAATCACCGCCCCCGCCCCCAGCACACCCTCATAGCCTGCGCGGGCGATCTCCCGGCGAACCAGTTCGAATATTTCCTCGACGCGCGGCTCAAGAATTTCGGCAATGTCACGGCGTGAAAACGTCCGCGCGGGACGGTCCCCGACCGACGGAACCCCCACGGTTTCATGACCATGCACCAATCCCGTTCGGGCAATCCCATGCTGCAGCTTTATCTTTTCGGCCTCGGTCTGAGAGGTCAGCAGCCCAATTGCGAGATCTTTCGTCAAATTCTGTCCGCCAATCGGCAAGACCGCAGAATGCCGAATGCTCCCGTCGAAGAAAATGGCGAGGTCGGTCGTTCCACCTCCAAGATCGATCATCACGACCCCCAGATCGCGCTCTTCCTGACTGAGGACCGCCTCACTGGAGGCCAAGGGCTGCAACACGATATCCACGACATCGAGCCCCGCACGATTCACACATTTGATGATGTTCTGCGCTGAAGTCACCGCGCCGGTAATCACATGGACGTTGACTTCAAGACGGTTTCCGGACAGACCCAACGGCTCCCGCACCCCCTCTTGCCCATCCACCATGAACTCACGAGGCAGCACATGAAGAATCCGTCGTTCATGGGGGACGACTGCCAGGGTCCGCGCGCTTTCGATCGCACGCTGAATGTCTTCCCGCGACACCTCTGCCTTTTTGAGCGCCACAACCCCCTTGCAGTTCTCCGCAGAGATGTGGCTGCCGGCGATACCGGTATAGACAGAATTGATCTGGACCGCCGCCATCAGCTCGGCTTCCTCCACTGCCTTCTTGATCGATTCCACCGTACTCTCGATATCGACCACGACGCCTTTGCGAAGCCCTCGCGATGGGCTGGATCCGACCCCGATGATGTTGAGGGCCCCCTCATCGGTCACTTCCGAAACTATGGCGCAGATCTTGGTAGTCCCAATATCCAACCCAACTAGAATTTGATCACGCTTTGGCACAGCCCTCACACCCTTTCCCGCACAATGACACGGTTGTCATAACGCAAATCGATCTCGGTCACTTCGCGCTTCCGACCTTCGGAGGAGGCAGTCTTAAAAGACGGTTTCACTTTCCGGAACCGCTCCCACTGATCAACCAGAGAGTCGTCACCAAACTGAAATCGCACTCCATTGACTAACGCCACTACATTCGCAGGATTCGCGAGATCCACTTCAATCCGCCCATCGAGGGTACTGGCGATAAGCTTGGCCAGCACGACCCCGGACTGAATCGCATTGCGAATACGGGCCTCGCCGCGTTGAATGGCCTGAAACTCCAGCCCGGTCAACAATGGCAGCGTTTCATCATCCTGCCGACCCAACTTGGCTAGAAGATATCCGCTCTCATCGCTCAACCAATGGTCCGTGCCCATCCGAATAATGGCAGCCGGCGTACGCTCCAATACGGTGACGTGCAGCAAATGCGGTGGCCGACGTTCGATCGTCGCCTCCTTAATCCAGGCATGCGCCTGCACTCGCTCCGCGAGAAACGCTGTGCTGACTTGATGGAGCCCCACGCCAGACTTCAGGACGAGCCGTTCCAACACTTCCGGCCTCGTCACATGGTGAATACCCTCGACCTCTATCTCGCGGATTTCCAGCCAGTCCTGCAGAACCGGTCCCATCTCTTGCGTGGCCGCAGTCAGACCCCAAGCCAACACTGCAAGGCCGACGATCCATTGCCCTATGCGCAACACACGTCGCCCTCGCGAGATGAGCTTTTCCCGTCGCGCCTGTTGCCGATGATCCGAAACCTGACTGGCACGCGCGCCCCTCCATTGGTTCACCCGAGGGCCGACATCACGAACCGCTTTCTTCCGCAAAAACACCTTCACGGCATGCTCCCTTCCTCTGACGGACGGTCACGGCGGGCTGCGCGAACAAGGGCCGACTCGAGAATCCGCTCGGTCAGTTCGTCATAGTCGATTTCAACTTGCGCCGCGGCCATCGGCAATAAACTTGTTTCGGTCATGCCCGGCGCCGTATTAATCTCCAACACAACAGGACGGCCACGCGGGGTGATCCGGAAATCGACCCGGGCCGCACCTTCACAACCCAGCACCTCATAAGTACGCAGCGCCAACATCCGAATCTGCCTGCTTACCGCCGCGTCCAAGGGCGCAGGGCAGAGGTACTGGGTTTTCCCCTTTTCATACTTCGCCGAAAAATCGTAAAAACCGCCTGGCGCAACAATTTCCACAGCAGGAAGCACCTGCGGGGATGCATGCTGCCGTCCAATGATCGACACCGTGACCTCATGCCCTGGGATGTAAGCTTCAACCATGGCATCCACGTCATAGCGATGAGCCAAGGCCAGGGCCTCACGCCATTGCGCCGGCTTCCGCACGATAGTGACGCCAATCGTGGACCCTTGCGACGCAGGCTTCACCACGACGGGCCAGCGTAATTTCGCCGCCCGCATCGCAGTGGTGCGCGAAACTTCTTCTCCGCGCTTCACCACTGTGCCGTCCGGCACAGGAATGCGCGCTGAGGCCAAGAGGGTTTTCGTCGTGACTTTATGCATGCCGATCGCACTGGCCTGGATACCGGATCCGGTGTAGGGAACTCCAAGGGTTTCCAGAAACCCTTGGATCGAACCATCTTCCCCGCCCGGTCCATGCAATGCGAGAAACACTAGCTCGATCTTCTGGTCGCGCAAATCCCGAAAGAGCATCGGTCCTACATCAATGGTGACCGCGTTGTAGCCGCGGCGGGCCAACGACCGATGCACTGCAGCGCCCGTCCGGAGCGACACATCGCGCTCAGCCGACTGCCCCCCCCATCAGCACCCCGATACGGGCGCGGGTCAAAAGGGGTCGTTCTGTCAGGCGGGGCTCGCTCATACCGCTACGTCTTTCCTACGATTTTGAGTTCAAGATCCAACCGCACGCCTGCCAGCCGGCGAATAGCGCTGCGGACCTTTCCGATCAGCGCCGTCACATCCGCCGCGCGCGCCTGCCCCCGATTCACCATGAAATTGGCATGTTTCATCGAGACCTCCGCATCGCCAACGCGTGCACCCTTGAGGCCAACCGCCTCAATCAATCGACCGGCGGAATCGCTCGGAGGGTTCTTGAACACACAACCGGCGCTGGGCATTGCGAGCGGCTGTGTGTCCCGCCGATAATGGAGATAGTCCTTGACCACTCGCTCGATTTCAGATCGAACCCCCTGCTTCAACTGTATCCACACCCCGACGACGATGCCGCGCGGCAACAAAGCCCGTCGATACTCGAACCTCACCTGGGCTGCCTCCACCTCCACAAGCTGACCCTTCATGTTCACCATGCGAACAGCCTTGACCGAATCCTTCATTTCTCCGAGCTTCGTTCCGGCATTCATCACCACACAGCCGGCCACAGTTCCGGGAATTCCCGCAGCCCATTCCAATCCCGCGAGGGAATGGCGAATGGCGTATCCAATCAACGTCGGCATCCCAACTCCTCCTTCGGCATAGAGCACGGACCCCGGTTCTTCCTTGATCCCCCGCAACCGCACCAAGCTCATCACGATGCCGCGGATTCCCCCGTCCCGGACTAATAAATTTGTTCCACCAAGGACAAACAACGGGATCTTGCGCCTGCGCGCCTGCTGCACGACCAGACAGACATCTTCAATATCAGCCGGTTCAACCACGACATCCGCCGGCCCTCCAATCTTGAACGAGGTGTACTCGCTCAACGGAGCCTGGAAGGATACAGATCCCCGAAGGCCCGCTACCGCAGCCCGGACATCCGCCTGCGTGAACTGCGCATGAGCTTTCGTAGCTGTCGTGACACGTCGGGCACCTCGCTTCATGGCATCATCCGACGGGGGTCAATCGGGCTAGTAACCCAAGCCCCGTCTTCCAAATATCCCCCGCCCCTAATGTAATGACGAGATCCCCCGATTTCAGATGGGGCAATACCTGATCCACCAACTGCTCCTTGTGTTCCACAAAGGTTACGGACGGATGGCCGGACGCACGAATAACGTCGGCCAACTTGGCTCCGGACACTCCGGGAATCGGCTGCTCCCCTGCCGCATAAATATCAGCTAAGAACAATATGTCTGATTGGTCAAACGACTTCGCAAAATCCTCCAGCAAATCTCGCGTCCTGGTATAGCGATGCGGCTGAAAGAGCACCACCAGCCGCCGGTCCTTCCATCCTTGCTTCGCTGCGGCGAGGGTGGCCTTGATCTCGGTTGGATGATGTCCGTAATCGTCCACGACCATAATCCCACCGGCTTCCCCTCGCAGATGAAAGCGGCGCTCTACCCCGGTATAGGCCGCCAGCGCTTTCCTGATAAGGTCCACCGGCACATCCAATTCGATGCCGATCGCAATCGCCACAAGCGCGTTGGAGACATTGTGCCGGCCTGGCACTGCCAGACGGAATGGGCCCAAATTGCGCCCACGGAACTGCGCCCGAAACTCAGCGCCCCATTGATTCAAGCTGATCTCTGTCGCAAAGAAATCGGGCGTGACACCTTCACGCTCACTGAGTCCATAGGTCTGATAGCGCTTCACGATGTTCGGGAAAAGCGCCCTCAGCCGATCATCGTCGGCACACAATACGGCCAACCCATAGAACGGCACCTTATTGATAAACTCGAGAAAGCACTCAGTGATGCGTTCCATACTGCCGTAGTGATCCAAATGTTCCCTGTCGAGATTCGTGACCGCGACAACGGTCGGTGACAGGCGAAGAAACGACCCGTCGCTCTCATCGGCTTCCGCCACGAGGAGATCGCCTCGACCAAGGCGGGCATGACTCCCCAACGCATTCACTTTGCCACCGATCACCATCGTCGGATCCAACCCACCCTGAGCCAGTACATTAGCGACCATCGAGGTCGTCGTGGTCTTTCCATGAGCGCCGGCAATGGCAACCCCAAATTTCAGTCGCATCAGCTCCGCAAGCATCTCGGCCCGGGGAATCACGGGAATCTGCTTCGCCTTGGCCGCCACGACCTCGGGGTTCTGTGCCGATACGGCGGAAGAGATGACCACCACTTGAGCCTCCCCCACATTCGACTCCTGATGACCAATAAAGATGCGCCCTCCGAGTTCTTCCAATCTCCGCGTCGTATCGGAAGCCTGCAAGTCAGAGCCTGTCACTTTATACCCCAGCGTCAGCAGCACCTCGGCGATGCCGCTCATCCCCGATCCTCCGATTCCGACTAAGTGAATCTGTTGCGTCTTGCGAAACATCGTCGCGCGCCTTACTCCACCAACCGGTGGATACGACTGTGATTCCTGTCCACGTTGCCCAATGCCATTAGCCTCCTGCCGCTCCAACAGACCGGTGAGCATCATGATGTCCCCCCATAAGTGCGTAACATTCGCGGACGATGACCTCGGCCGCGTCGATTTTCCGCAGAGAAAGGCTGGCTTTCCCCATCGCTCGCAATCGCTCAGGATCCCCGAGAATGCCCGCCACTGTGCGGACCAACAGGGGGCCGGTGAGCACAGATTGAGAGAGCAGCACGGCAGCCCCGGCTGCTTCCATCACCTTGGCATTCTTCGTCTGATGGTCGTAGATGGCTGACGGCAACGGAATGAGAATGGCCGGCTTTCCACAGGCCGTAAGTTCCGCTACCGTCATGGCTCCAGCTCTCGCCACCACAAGATCCGCCTGCCGCAATGCGGCAGGCATGTCATAGATAAACGGCACGACTTGTTGCTCGAAGCCGGCGCGACGATAGGCCTCAGCCACCCGCGCATGGTCGGACTCGCCGGTCTGATGGGTCACAGTGAGATGTGGTATCTGTGTCATCAGATCGGGCAATCCTTCCATCACCGCGGCATTCATCGCTTTCGCTCCCTGACTTCCCCCGAAAATCAGCAGATGCGGTGGTCCCAATTTCTCCCTGCTCTGACGCATGCCGTCCAAAAACGCTTTGCGAATTGGGGTCCCCACCACACGTACCTTAGAACGATCGAACGAGCCCGCTGCTGATTCGAATGCGAGAAAGACGCGCTGAGCAAACGGTCCCACCGCTTTGTTGGCTGCTCCGGGATTTGCATTCGGCTCAAGAATCACACGCACCACTCCGGCCAACGCTGCAGCAAGCAACATCATCGGACTCGTATATCCGCCGACCCCGATCACCAAATCCGCCCGTCTGGCACGCAGGATTCTCAGGCACTGCCACAAACTAACCGGCGTGGCGCACAACCCCGTCATCGCCCCGAACAGACCCTTGCCCATCACTGGTTTGGCACTGATCAACGCCAGCTCGAATCCTTCATGGGTAAGGACCTTCGACTCGAGTCCACGCGCCGTCCCCACGAAGAGGATCTTGGCCTTTGGATCGTACCGGAGAAACTCTCGCGCCAACGCCACAGCCGGATAGAGATGGCCACCGGTTCCTCCTGCTGCTATGACGATCGTCATCCGTGATTCAATCCATCGCGCCCACTTCGAGACCCGCCGGCATGCCGGTCGCGAGAAATACTGAGCAAGATCCCCACGCCGATCAGACTGACCACCAACGACGATCCCCCGTAGCTGATGAATGGTAAGGTGAGCCCTTTCGTCGGTAAGAGCCCAGTCACCACCGC
>JANNIV010000219.1:0-1916 GCA_031405355.1 Nitrospira sp. | reverse complement strand
GAAGAACTTCTAACATCTGTTCTTTGGCTGAAGCCATCTGCCCGCCCTCCCAGATCAGACAAAACAAGAATACCCGATGAAGCAGCGTCCTGCAATGCCCCTGGAAATATTTCGCCAAACCGCGCGCCAGGACAAGGCGGTCGGAAAAGTAGCATGCCCCGGTTTCTTGTCCACAAACTGCCCCTCTACCCACATAGCAGGGGTGAGATGAGCTCTATAGTGAGGGCGGATGAGCCAATCCTCAACTGCGCGCCTCCAACGAATGCTGGTTCATCTGGTCTATTTGGTTTGTTTGGTTGATCGGACTGGAAATTCATCCAGAGGAACCAGACAGACCAGAAAGACCGGCTAACCAGACAGACGAGCCCGAGCGCGTTGCGCGAGCACAGAGGATTGGCTCTGCCGCCCTCACCTTCCTGACTCGCCCCTGCTCACCCCTATTCTTTTGCCTGAACCCCTGGATGGTAGGTGCCGTATACATACACGGGGATGGACAGGTGACCGAGATGTTTTTCTATCAGCGGTTTCACATCCTTCCAGTCGAGCCCACCCACGCCAGTGGCCAAACGTGGAAGCGCGACACTCTTGAACTTCTCAGCTTCGATCACCTTGACCAGCGTTTTGAGAGAATGGTTCACGTTCTCAATCGTGGCCCGGCCCGGGTGGCTGGCCCCGTGACTGGCAGCAGCCTCCTGAGTAAACAGATTCACGATCCGAACAGCTCCGACGCCGGACCACGTCCATAACTCGCCGGTCTTGGGGGTAAACGTCTGCGAATAATGCCTGAAGTCCTTATACATCGCAGGCCACCGTTCTCTGAGTGCCAAGGCCAGCCCATTTGCAAAGTTGTCGTTGGGGGCAACCCCGTGTGCCAGAACCTCCGCCTTCGTCAATAAAATATCTCCTGCCACTTCCTTCAACATATAACGTCCTCCTCCATCGAGTTAGTAATGATCGTAAACTTTATCACAGCGGGCGAGATGAATCTCCACTGCACTCACACCACGAAATGATTCACAGCCGCTCTTTATATCTTCCGGTTGAGTGAAGGGCTAGGGGCGAAACGGCTTGACATCGCCTGACTTGCGCAACATTTTGTTCACCTCGTCAAGGTGCAGCTCTTCGCCAACAATCATCTCTCGTGCATATTCTTCCAACAAAACGGACTTTCCCTCGGAGACTTTCAGGAGTTCGTAATAGGCGCAGACAGCGGCCTTCTCGTGCTCCAAGCTTTCCTGCAGGATATCTCCCACATCATGCTTCTCGGTTTCCAAGAGTGTCCCGATTTTCAACGAGGGGTGGCCGCCGAGTAAGGTGACCAGTTCCCCTGCTTTATACGCATGGGCAAGGCTCTCGTCCGCATTACTCTTCAGCCAAGACACGATCGGAATGCGGTTATAGCCATAGACCATGAGGGAGTAATGCGTGTAGCGTACGACTCCCGCCAACTCATGCTCCATAATCTTGTTGAGTATCCCAACCGCGCGTTTCGTGTCTTGATCGTTCATCTTATGCCTCCTGTTAGTAACACTGTCCCGACTGAAGAAGCTGCGAATGGCACGTCTGCTTCGTCCAGCCTTTGCAGCAGGACACACCACCGTCGGCCATTCGCTGGAAAACAAGTCTACTTGAAAGCCCGGTGTGTATCCATCTCGTTCTATTCTCGGAGTAGCCCTTGTCTTTTTCTCGTCTCTACTTTATAGATTTGGCAGAGTCACAAGCGGAACAATCGTCAGCTTCCGTCGCTGCCCCTCTTGTAGTTGCAGAGGAATGCCTTCTATGAAAATGCTGCTGATCGTCTTTCGTCAGTCGATGGTAGAACAGATCCATGCACTGCTGAAAGAATATGACGTCAACGCGTTTACTGAACTGCACAATGTAGCCGGCAGGGGGGAGACCGGACCCAACGTTCAGTT
>JANNIV010000218.1:0-3654 GCA_031405355.1 Nitrospira sp. | reverse complement strand
CTCATCGATGCGCGAAAAGATCGCGGAGAGCGCATGCTCGATGAGGTCCGCACAGGCCTTCTTCCGATCCCCGCCGTGCTGGTCAATCCATTGCCTCTCCAGCGGCAGATCATCTGTCAGGTATACGTCCAGAATCGCTGCAGACGAGTCGCGATTCGGACGGCTCACTTTGATCTTGCGATCGATACGCCCTGGCCGCAGCACGGCTGGGTCGATCAGATCCGGCCGGTTCGAAGCATGAATGATCACCACGTCGCGCAACGACTCGATCCCGTCCATCTCGGAACAGAACATCGGCACCAAGGTGCTGGAGATGTTGAATGAACGAGACGCCCGTCTCGTGCCGAGAATCGATTCCGCCTCATCAATGAATATAAAGGGCAATGCCCCCTCGCTCCGACGAGCGCGGGCTTGGGCGAAGAGATCCCGGACCATCCGCTCTGATTCTCCCAACCACATATTCAGAATCTCGGGCCCCTTGACGTGGAGAAAGGCCCCTCGAGTCACCGGTAACTTGTCCCCCTTCGGACCGGGCGCGCCCTGGCCTGACACTCCCACCAGCGTTGAGAGACTGGCGGCTGCCGCTTGTCCGATCATGGTCTTTCCGCAGCCGGGAGGGCCATAGAGCAGGAAGCCCTTGGGTTGAGTGAACTTGAAGCGCTGAAACGTCTCTGCATGGAGCAGGGGATACTCGATGGCTTTCTGAATAGCGGCAATTGCCTCCGCTTGCCCGCCGATCTGTTCCCACGTGACAGTGGGAACCTCATCGAGCAAGTGGGATTTGGCTTTCCGGTCTTCCAATTTCTCGATCGCCACATGAAGGCTGGGATCGATACGCACCTCATCGCCGGTCTTCAGGTCCACGCCGATCAGATCGCTCGATCGTTGGAGGATCAAGACCTGCCGCCCCATTTCCTGCTCAAAACGAAGCCGCCCATCTGCCAAGGCCTCTGCCAGTTTCAACACAGGCCCATTACGGTCATAACCCAATATTTTAATGACTGCATAGGCTTCGTTGACTAGAATCTGTGCGCCAATCTTTAACTCTGCGGCCTGCACCCTTGGATCGACCGAAGCATAGTACTCAGCGCCCCCCACCAAGATCCGTGCAAGACCTTCACCAGGCACCTCAAGCAGGGTACCGACCCGATTGGCCGGGGCCGTCAGCTTCGCAATCACGTCCGCAACTTTCTTGAATTCAACCTCGCGCTGTTTCTGCGCCGCTTGTCCAAGGGTTACAACATGGCGCAGCTTGTAGAGGATCTTCTGTCGGGGATCACTGTCGGGGAATGAGGCAAGACATTGCTCTATGAGCTCAAGCGGATCGGACTCCATGCGCCTCGACGGATCAGCGGCATCCTCCGTCTTCCCATTTGAGGCCGGATCCTGTGGCTGAGCTGGCCTACGATCACTCATCGGTGGTCCTCCATACGGAACAAGATGGATGATCCTACCATAGCGACCTCAGGGATTGCCGATCAATTGACGGCTTGGAGGGTCACGGATACACGTTCGCGGCGCGTCTCCCGTAAGAACTCGACCGTGACCTGATCGTTGACTTTGTGGCGTTCCATCACATCCATCAGTTCATCCAGAGTTTTGACTTGCTTGCCATCAACCGCTGTGATGACGTCGCCCAATTCCACCCGTCCGTCGAAGGTCTCGCGGGCTCCCTTCAGCCCGGCCTGTTCCGCCCCGCTGCCACGCGACACCTTGCCGATAATCAACCCCTTGACTCCCCATCGCTTGGCCATCGAATCGGGAACGAGCGAAACCCCAAGCCCTGGACGAATAAGTTTGCCGTACTTGATCAACTCCGGGACGATACGGTTGACCGTGTCGACCGGCACAGCAAAGCCGATTCCTGCAAAGGCTCCGCTGGGGCTCACAATCTGGGTGTTCACGCCGATCAATCGGCCGGCGCTATCGAGCAGCGGTCCGCCGGAGTTTCCCGGATTGATGGCGGCATCGGTCTGAATGACCCCTTCAATCGTCCGGTTCGATAGGGACTTGATCGTCCGCCCCAAGGCACTCACCACACCGGTCGTCAGCGTGTGATCGAGGCCGAACGGATTCCCGATCGCCAAGACTTTCTGCCCGACGCGCAGATCATTCGACGTTCCGACAGTGAGGGGCGAGAACGCTTCGTCAGGCGCACGAATCTGCAACACCGCCACATCGTGATCGGGATCGGCGCCGATGAGCGTGGCCTTATGCTCCGTCCGATCGGCCAGCGTGACTGTGATCGAGTTCGCCCCGTAGACGACATGAAAATTCGTGACGATGTGGCCCTGCTTGTTCCAGACGAATCCCGTTCCGGACCCTTGCGGGGCTTCAAAGAGATTGAACGACCAGGGGTCTCGCTGAATCGCCGTATTCGCAATAAAGACCACGGATTTCGTCGCCCGCTCGAACACGGCCATCGTGGCCCGCTCGTCCGCGCCCAACTCGGCGGGCGAGGGCGTCACGACGCGCGGCTTCCCTTCAGGCCCGTCGTAGGTCCCGCCTAGCGGCTTCCCCCACTCCGCAGTCGATAAGGAAGGACAGAGGCTGATGAGCAACAGTCCCGCCGACACGATTTGCCCCTTCATCACGATTACTCCCCCATGATTTGGAAAATAAGTTCCCTGGTCCTGGATCTGGTATCGAAATCGACGAGGACAACCTGTTGCCAGGTTCCCAGCAACATCGCCCCATCTAGAAAGGGAATCGTGACAGACGGCCCTTGCAGCTGACCTCGCAAGTGGCTATGGCCGTTGTCCTCACCGGCATTCCTCGTATTGTGCTGCCAGGCAGGATCGGACGGCACGGCTCGGTCCCAAAATGTTACGGTATCGGCCCTGATACCAGGTTCATCTTCGATGATCATCACCGAGGCGGTCGTGTGCTTGACGAACACCGTGACGATCCCAGCCGACAGCCCGGTGCCCGCCAGAGCGTCGGCCACAGCCTTCGTAATATTTTCGATCTGCGTGTTCCCCTGCATGGGGAGACGCAATGACACGGTCTTGACCGCCATCTTATGACTCCATCGATCGGAGCGCTCGTCGCTCTCCCTGCGTAAAGGCACAGCCCCGAGCCTCCTCTAAAATTGCATCGAATTCGCCATGCGCCGTCAACCGTCGCAAGGCCCCCATCACTGCACCACTCAAAATACCCTCCTGCTGCAACGTCTCCAAATAGGCAAAGGCATCGATTAGCGTCTCCTTTTTCCGCACATAGTAGTCCCGTCCACGGCGCTGATTGCTGTAGGCTTCAAACTGTTCGCAGGCGACAAGAATCTCCGCCAACTGCCTGATCCAAGGCTGAGCCGACGTCAGTTTTTCTGGATAGTAATAATAGAGCATCACCTGCTGCATCCAGGGAAGCCAGGTCACCCCCATCTTCTTGATAGTTGGTCGAACCGTACGCAGCCGACGGGCAAGCCGGCGCGAATAGCCCAGCCGCATCTCAATCTGTTCCTTAGCCCAAGGGGTCATCGCAATGCCGTCAGCCTCCAGCTTGTTGCCGTACTGTTGAAGAAAGGCTTCGGTTTCTCGCCCGTAGGCCGTCTCCGGATGTACGGCTCTCCATTCGCGCGGTCTGGTCGGAATGCCTTGCGCTTTAGCCCAGGACCAAATCTTCCCGAAGAGTCGGCGATCGAGCCCGGCACGG
>JANNIV010000217.1:0-2025 GCA_031405355.1 Nitrospira sp. | reverse complement strand
CCGGGAAGACAACCGATCCCGCCTCGTTGAAGCGGTCGAAACCGCGTTGCGCGAAGGCGAGGGCCTCTGCCGCGTCGAGGTCATCGACCAAGGCTCCCGCACCTACAGCACGGACTTTCGCTGCCAACAATGTGGCAGAACGTTCGAACCAGTTCGACCAGTCCTCTTTTCCTTCAACCATCCGCTCGGCGCCTGTCCGGAGTGCAAAGGATTCGGCAATATTCTCCGCTACGATCCCGATCTCGTCATTCCCGACCACAGCAAGTCGCTGGCCCAAGGCGCCATCGAACCCTGGAGTAAACCCAGCGGCGATTGGTGGCAGAAGCAAATGTTGCTCTCCATGAAACGGCGTGGGGCCGACCTCACCGCCCCCTACAAGGATCTGCCACAGGATATCCAGCAGATGCTCTGGCAGGGAGAAGGCAAAATGGAGGGCGTACAACAATTCTTCGAATACTTGGAAGGAAAGCGCTACAAGTTGCATGTGCGCGTGATGCTCAGCCGCTACCGGACTCCGGTCCCCTGCCCCAGCTGTAAGGGGACTCGACTCCGACCGGATGCGCGCTACGTGAAGATCGCGGGCATGGATATTCATGAGCTGTCTGAACTGACGATCGAAGCCACTGCCGCCTGGATCACAGCCCTTACCCTCTCTCCCTATGAAGAACAGATCGCCCGCGACCTGCTCCGGCAACTGACGTCCAAGCTGGGCTTTCTCCTTCGCGTGGGCCTCAGCTATCTGACTCTCTCCCGCCAGACCCGCACGCTCTCGGGAGGAGAAGCCCAACGGGCAGCTTTGGCCAACCAACTCGGCGCCCGCCTGGTCGGCACGCTCTACGTCCTCGACGAACCGACCATCGGTCTCCACCCGCGCGACACCGCCACGCTCGCCGGCATCCTGCGAGAGCTGGCAATCCAGGGCAACACCGTGGTCGTCGTCGAACACGACCGCCAAATGATGCAGGCAGCCGATTATCTTGTCGAGCTAGGCCCCTTGTCGGGAGAGAAGGGCGGCGAGGTGATCTGTGCCGCGCCAATAGATGAATTTATCGCAGACCGCCGATCGATCACGGCGCGCTACCTGCGCGGCGACGATGAGATTGCGACCCCACGGTCCCGGCGAAGAGGGAACGGAAAAGTGCTTGTCATTGCGGATGCCTGTGAACACAACCTCAAAAATCTGTTTGTCCGCATTCCACTCGGCATGTTGGTCTGCGTCACCGGCGTCTCAGGATCGGGCAAGAGCACATTGGTTGAAGACACGCTCTATCGCGCCGTGGCTCGCGCCTTTCGTGTCGAGTCGCTGCCGATGGGCAAGTTTCGCGCAATTAAGGGCATCGAACATTTGACCGGCATCAAGCTCATCGATCAAGAACCGATCGGTCGAACACCACGCTCGAATCCGATCACCTACTTGAAAGCGTTTGACGAAGTTCGCTCTCTCTTTGCTTCAGAGCGCGATGCGCTCCGGCGCGGGCTCACGCCAGGCCATTTCTCCTTCAATACCACCGGGGGCCGGTGCGACCGATGTGAAGGGAGCGGCGTCGAAAAACTGGAAATGTATTTCTTCGAAGACATCTATGCCACCTGCGAAGCCTGCGACGGAAAGCGATTCAAACCGGACGTCCTCTCCATTCGCTATCGAGGGAAAACGATCCATGACGTGTTGCAGATGACGGCTGAAGACGCGTTGGGATTTTTCAGCGGCTCACCCAAGCTTGCCGAAAAACTCCATCTGCTTTCCTCCATCGGACTCGGCTATCTCCGCCTCGGCCAAGCCGCAACGACTCTCTCAGGCGGCGAGGCCCAACGGTTGAAAATCGCGGCAGAATTGATCGCGGGCAGGGGACTGTCCAAGGGGACAGACCCCCTTCTGTCGGGGTCTGTCCCTTTTCATCAACACGGGGACAGGCACCGCCCTTCGACAAGCTCAGGCCGGAGCCAGTCCCCTAATGTACTCTATATCATGGACGAGCCAACCACCGGCCTGCACGTCGAAGACATCAAGAAACTCCTGGCGATGCT
>JANNIV010000216.1:0-12177 GCA_031405355.1 Nitrospira sp. | reverse complement strand
CCATACGCAGTCGGTGTGACAATCGGTTCATGCGCCACAGGGATAAGACCGGTTCCTTCCTTTCCCGTACTTTCTGCAAGGAGTTGTTCCGCCCACAGACCAAATGCAGCGATCTGCGGCGATGTCATCAGGGTGATCTTGTTGCGTCCTGCTTGCGCCAGTGAGCCCATCGCTGCGCCAAGATCGGCACCGGGGTTCTGTTCGAGAGGGGATGGGATTCGACAGGCCTCGGCCATAGCCATGGCGCGTGTGAGCAATCGCGCGACATCGATTCCCATCAAGGCGGCAGGGACTAATCCAAAATAGGACAGCACCGAGTAGCGGCCACCGATGTCTGGTGGATTGGTAAAGGTACGACAAAACTGATGTTCTACTGCCAGTTTTTCCAACCCGGTGCCGGGATCGGTAATCGCGACGAACTGTGCGCCACCTTGGTGGCCAGGAGTCTGGTGCACGAGTTCCCAAAAGTGGGCGAAGAGGGACATCACTTCGATGGTTCCACCGGATTTACTAGCGAGGATGAACAGGCTTCGCGCCGGGTCAATTTTCCGCGTGACCTGCTGGACCCAACCTGGGACGGTAGAATCAAGGACCCACAGGCGTGGGTACCCGCGTGACGATCCAAACGTTGTGCGAAAGACTTCTGGGCCCAAACTGCTGCCGCCCATCCCGAGCAGGACGACGTCCCGGATTCCGCGCTTTTTGGCCGAAGCGGCGAAGGTCAGCAAATCCTCGGTTCTATCGTTCATGTACTCGATGATGGTCAGCCAGCCGAGGCGGTTAGCGATGTCGGTGGGATCTTGTTTCCAAAGTCGATGGTCACAGGCCCACATTCGCTCAACCGCACGGGATGCGGTGAGCCGTGCCTGTGCCGCAACGACCAGGGATTGAAGCTCCGGGGGAAATGATCGATCAGTTTCGAGTTTCATGGCAAGTCTTCCTCCTATTCTAGATATCGGAGGAGATAAACACAAACATGAGATCTAGCCTGGTCTGGTCTATTTGGTTGATTTGGTTTGTCTGGTTGGTTTGGTTCATCTGGTTAGTTTCGTTCAACCAAAAAACCAAACAAACGTGACAAACCAAACAAACCTCGTTTGACAGGGCGCTGGCCTCATCCCTATAATGCGCTTGTCATCCTGAGTCGTCTTAGGTAAGGAGTGATCGTATGTCGTTTACATCTCAGCAGCCATCAAATCTCAAGAAAAAACGCGAGCATGGATTTCGTAAGCGGATGAGCACGAAGAATGGCCGGAAGGTGTTGGCTCGTCGTCGCGCGAAGGGACGGGCTCGCTTAACCGTATAGGTCGAGCGACGCTGACTAGGGCTGCACGAAGGAATATTTACCCTCCGTTATGTGCCCCAGATCAAGGTAGCTCCCAACACAGGATGACAGCATGTGACCATGGCCGAGTCCAGATCGCTGGTCTCGAAGGGGAAGTCCTGTGCAAACTAGCCCTTTTCTATGGTGATGGCGATGTCACATGGTGGGGGCGATAAAGATCTGTTCTTGAAACGCAGCCGCGACATTGAGTATGCCAAGAAGCATGGAAGCCGTATCTCGACCGCCCTGTTTAATATGGTAGTTTGCCGGACTGACGGGATGGGCAGCCGGGTCGGTATTGTGGTGGGGAAACGGTTCGGTATAGCCGTCAGCCGGAATAGGGTAAAGCGCCTGTTTCGGGAACTGACACGGCAACTGTGTGGTCAATTGCTCCCTGGACTGGACCTTGTGGTCTTCCCCAAGCGGGATTCGATTGTGCAACCCTTTGCCATCTTGAAAGGGGCATGGCTGTCGACGCTTCAGCGCCAACGGTTGCTTCGTATCCATGAGGACTAGCGTAGTGCGTCTCACACTTCTTGACATATCCCGTTCGTCTTGAACTTGTCGAAGGGCTCATGGTTCTGATGGCTTCCGTTCATGCTTCGACAAGCTCAGCACGAACGGTGTGTAAGGCCATTTCTGACGCACTACACTAACGTTCGCCAGACGTACTAGGATCGCAATTAGTCATATCGGGGTAGCGGTTTATTATGGACAAACGCGTTGTCGTCTTTCTCGTTCTGTCGTTAGCGATCATCCTGGGATTCGATCTGTTTATCAGACAGATGGGATGGGCTCCTGACCAGAATCACCCTCAGCCCCCTACTGAGGATGCCGCTGGCCCTGGCTCCTCCGCGGAACTAGAGCCAGCGCCCGCCCCCGGGGTAGGCAAGGACAGCGGTTCGACCAGTTCGAGCATCCCATCCAAATCCGGTCAAAAACCCGGCGCTCCCTCGTCGGATATTGCACCGACAATATTGGAACAGACGGTGACGATTGAAACCGACCTGGTTCGGGTCGGACTGTCGAATCGTGGCGGGGTGATTCGCACATGGGAGCTGAAGCGGTACCACACGTCGCCCCCGGAAAAAAAGCCGGTGCAGCTCGTGTATCACGGGGGGAAATTCAAGGGTCCACTCTCGATTACAGTCACGAATGACGATATCGACAAGACGGTTCGAGAAGGCCTCTATACTATTGAGAAAGATTTCACCAGCCTCGATGCCGCGCATCCTGTCGGGCATGTCACGATGCAGTTTCACGATCCGATCAGCCATATCGGCGTGGAGAAAAAGCTGACCTTTCATCACGATAGTTATGTCGTAGATGTCGCGGTTGCCCTGGAGGGAATCACCGATCCCTACGACGTCGTGCTGGGAACTAACTTCGGAATCGTGGAATGGGGCAGCGGGTTTATCGGTGTGATCGGCTCCGCTTCGCAGGTTGACGACAAGGTAGACAATGAAACACCGGAAAAGGAGCTTGAGCGGAAGGGGGCGGTCAAGTGGGTCGCCTTGCACGATAAGTACTTCGTATCGGTGTTAATCCCGAAACAGGGCGCATCTTCTCTGGCCAAAACTGAAGGCGAGCAGATTGTAACGACCATGGTGCGGATGGCCGCATCAGCAGGCACATCCTCTGCTGCGCTTCAGCTCTATGCCGGCCCAAAGGAATACGACACGCTCAAAGCCCTGGACATGGGCCTGGAAGATCTGATCGATTTCGGATTCTTCATCTTCGGCAGTTGGTCGGTTGTAAAGTCGGTCGCGAAGCCGATCTTTTATGTGCTGCGGTTCATTCATGACTATGTCCCCAACTATGGGCTCACCATCATCCTGCTGACGATGGCGATCAAGATCTTATTTGTGCCGCTGCAATACAAGAGCTATAAGTCGATGAGAATGATGCGGGTCATTCAACCGAAGATCAAAGAAGTCCAGGAGAAATACAAGGGTGACCGCGACCGTTTGAACAAGGAATTAATGAAACTCTATCGGGAACAGAAAGTGAACCCGTTGGGTGGCTTTCTTCCGATGTTCTTGCAGATGCCGGTCTTCGTGGCCCTGTTCAATGTCCTCTACACGACGATTGATTTGCGCCAAGCCCCTTTCATGCTCTGGGTGACAGATTTGTCGCTGCAGGATCCCTTTTATGTGTTGCCGATCCTTATGGGGGCGACGATGTTTATCCAACAGAAAATTACGCCCACCACGATGGATCCGACACAGGCGAAGATCATGTTGGTGCTCCCGATTGGTCTGACATTTCTGTTCGTGAATTTCCCTGCAGGCCTTGTGTTGTATTGGGTAACGAACAATGTCCTAACCATCTCTCAACAATTGATCACGGATCGTTTTCTGTTGAACGACAAGGCGCTTGCCTCTGCAGGGGCTGAGCAGAGCAGCAGCCCGAACGCATAGGCGTCCCTCGACCGGTCTGTCTCGTTGATCTGGTTTGTTTTGTTTATCTGGTTGATTTGGTTCATCTGGTTAGTTTCGTACAACCAAAGAAACAAGACAAACCAAATAAACCAAATCACGATCTTCCTACGTTGGAAGACTTTTTCAGCATCCTGCCGGTGAAAGAGGCGTCATGCATGGAGGACTCGACGACACGATTTGTGCCATTGCCACCCCAGCAGGCGAAGGCGGCATTGGGATCGTTCGTCTGAGTGGCTATCAGGCGCTTGCTGTCGCCTCTCAGGTTGTTCGGCTTCGGTCTGGTGATCCGCTCTCATCGGTTCCCTCTCATACATTGCATCTTGCCGATCTTGTAATCCCCGCATCGCAGAGTCGGAAAGGGACGCCCATCCTTCACAAGCGCCTACCTGTATCGGGCCTTCTCGATGAAGCGCTTGTCGTCTATATGAAAGGGCCTCGATCGTATACGGCAGAGGACGTGGTGGAGATTCAGTCTCATGGCGGAGCCTTGGTGCTTGGGATGGTTTGCACGGTATGTATTGAGTCCGGCGCACGGATGGCGGAGCCGGGAGAGTTTACGAAGCGGGCCTTTCTCAACGGGCGGTTAGATCTCTCCCAGGCGGAAGCGGTACTCGATACAATCAGGGCCACATCATCCGCCGGATTGAATATCGCTCAACGCCAGCTGCGGGGTGATCTCGCTCGTGAGGTGGAACAGGCTCGGACCTCTCTCCTGACGGTATTGGCCCATGTAGAGGCGGGAATCGATTTTGTGGGCGAAGATATTTCCTTTCTTCAGCACGATGAACTGGTGCGCATCGTGGGCGAGGCCTGTGCGGTGGTTCAGAGGCTGGAAACCACGGCGCAGGAGGGTCGGATCTTGCGGGAAGGCGCGCGAGTCGTCATCCTTGGCCGACCGAATGTCGGCAAATCCAGCCTGTTGAACCGTCTGCTGAGGGAAGAGCGGGCGATTGTGACGGCCATTCCCGGGACGACGAGGGATGCGATTGAGGAATCTATCGATCTTGACGGGGTGATGATTCGTTTGGTTGATACGGCAGGAGTGCGTGAAACGGACGATATTGTCGAGCAGGAAGGGATTAAACGGACGCGTGCTGCACAGAATGAGGCGGACCTCCTGTTAGTGGTCGTGGATGGCAGCGTGCTTCTCACGAGCGATGATCGGGCGCTCTTGAGCGCCGCCGGGGGTCGTAAGCATATAGTGATCCTGAACAAGGCGGATCTTGCCGTGACCGTGGAAACTGATGCCGCGCTTGAGAGCCACCCGGTATTTGTTGTTTCGGCTAAAACAGGTTTGGGGATTGAGACGGTGAAGTCGGCTCTTCGCGCTCAGCTTGTGTCCGAGGGCTTTGAGGCAGCGGAGAGCGTCACGGTGACGAACGTACGGCATCGTGACGCATTACGCCGGGCCGGTGAATCCCTGGGCCAGGCTCTCGAGTCCGTGCGGTGCGGAATGGCCGGAGAGTTTGTCTCGATCGATGTGCGCGCTGCCGCCGATGCGCTCGGAGAAATTACGGGCGCCATTACGACAGACGAGATTCTCGACCGAATCTTTTCAGAATTCTGTATCGGGAAGTAGGAACAGGTTGAACATGGGACAGTCAGTCGACGTCATTGTGGTGGGCGGAGGTCATGCCGGCTGCGAAGCCGCCTTGGCGGCGGCGCGCATGGGTGCGCAAACCTTGCTGCTCACGATGGATCGTGACCGAATCGCACAGATGTCGTGCAACCCGGCGATCGGGGGAATCGCCAAAGGACATCTGGTAAAGGAAATCGACGCGCTGGGCGGGGAAATGGCGCGGAACACCGATCTTGCCGGCATCCAGTTCCGCTTCATCAACACAAGTAAAGGCCCGGCGGTGCGGGCCCTCCGCGTCCAATGCGACAAGAAGCTGTACCGAGACGCCATGCAACGAACGTTGAGCCTGCAAGCAGGGCTGACGATCGGTGAAGGGACGGTCGATCGCTTGCTGACGCATGCCGGCGCGATTACCGGTGTGGTGACGAACCATGGCGATCACATACGCGCGAAGGCTGTTATTCTGACATCAGGAACATTCCTTAAGGGACTTATCCACGTCGGCTTGAATCATTTTCCTGCGGGACGCGCCGGAGAGGCGTCTGCCGAACATCTGTCTGATTGTATGCGCGACCTGGGGTTCGAAGTGGGCCGGCTCAAAACCGGCACGCCTCCTCGCTTGGACGGAGCCACTATCGATTTTTCCGTGATGACGCCTCAGCCGGGAGATGATCCACCGGTGCCGTTTTCGTATCGGACCGACCGGATTGATAACCGTCAGCTCCCCTGTCATTTGACCCATACCAATCGTGCAACACACGAACTGATCCAACGCAATCTTGACCGGTCACCGCTCTACAGCGGCATTATTGAGTCGGTAGGGCCTCGGTATTGCCCATCGATTGAAGACAAAGTCGTGCGTTTTGCCGACAAAGAACGCCACCAGGTCTTTATTGAGCCTGAAGGACTGGATAGCCGCGAATTTTATCCCAACGGAATCTCCACCAGCCTACCGGTCGATGTCCAGGCCGGGATTCTGAAAACGATTCCTGGGTTAGAACAAGCCACCATGCTTAAGCCTGGCTATGCGGTTGAATACGACTACTTTCCACCACGGCAACTGCACCAGACCCTGGAGACTAAGCTTTTAAATGGTCTCTACCACGCAGGGCAAATCAATGGGACCTCCGGATATGAGGAAGCAGCGGCTCAGGGCCTTATGGCTGGAATCAATGCAGCCCTTGGACTTCGAGCCGAGCCCCCATTAGTACTCGACCGGTCTCAGGCCTATATTGGTGTTTTAATTGATGATCTCATTACAAAAGACGCACGAGAGCCCTATCGCATGTTTACGTCACGGGCAGAATACCGCCTGCTATTGCGCCATGGAAATGCTGACCTCCGATTAACTGATACTGGACGGATGGTTGGATTGATTTGCGACGAAGTCTATGAAAAATTTAAAATAAAACAGCAAGCCATTGAATCTGAGCTCTTACGTCTCGAAGAATTTCGACCAAAACTCACAGAAGCTGTTCGTGAACGGCTAGCCAAGATTCAGATTCAGGAGATCTCTGGGCCCTATACAGCAGCTCAACTTTTACGGCGCCAGGAGGCACATTATAAGCCCCTGTTAGAGGCGCTTGAAATGAGCACAGTGGAAGATGTTGAAACTGCTCATGAAATAGAGCTACAGGTCAAGTATTCAGGTTACATAAAGCGCCAGCTTCAACAGATAAACCGGTTCAAAGGTCTCGAAACAAAGGCTATTCCTGTTGCCTTCAATTACGATGGAACTCCTGGTTTTTCAGGAGAGGTCAGAGAAAAGTTAAAAAAAGTTCGCCCTGCCTCTATTGGCCAGGCCTCGAGAATTTCAGGAGTCACACCAGCAGCAATTTCCCTTCTCCTCGTCGCACTCGAAAAATACAAGGGTGGATCCGGTAGAGATAGTCTTCAGCTAGTCTAACTCGCGACAAGCGAATGACGATATTTCTATTGTCCACTCCAGAATGTCTTGACCTCATCTGCTGATTCACGTAATTGTTCCACGTGGAACATGAACAAGAGTTGCGGGATCTCACGGTTAGCGCTGCGAGGGAGCTTGGGCTAACAATCGAGGCAATCCATGCAGAGCAGTTCATGCGCTACCTCGCTCATCTCATTGAATGGAATAAGACGATCAATCTCACGACGATCACTAACCCCAAAGAAATTATCATCAAGCATTTCGTTGACTCGCTCAGCGCGCTTATCGCGGCAAACTTCCCACAAAATGGCGTGGTGCTCGATATAGGATCTGGAGGAGGGTTCCCTGGTATTCCTCTTAAAATTGTAAGACCTGATATTCGACTAATCCTGGTAGAACCAGTTCGAAAAAAATACTCTTTCCTCAATTCAGTGATCGGCCTATTAAAACTGCATGATGTGGCTGCATTTGATGGCACTATCGAGCAATATGCCAAACAACCACTCCGGCATGCTATTGATATGGTTGTGCTACGGGCCTTAAAGTATGAAGAGGTAAGGGCATATATTCCTGAACTATTAACCATAAAAGGGAAAGTCGTGTTGTTTCGAACAGAGGCCATTAAGGAACAAGAAATCGGAAAAGAATTTCATCTTGTAAACGAAACAGCGTTTACACTTCCTCAGGCGTCTGGGAGGAGAGTTATATCGGTGCTTGAGAAAAATAGCTCATAATATGTCAGTCGATATGTGAATGTTCCACGTGGAACATTATTGATGGGCATGTGTAGGAGTGAATGGTTCAGCCTTCAATATGGCAAAGATTATAGCGATCGCAAATCAAAAGGGCGGCGTAGGAAAGACGACAACAGCTGTGAATCTTGCCGCTGGGGTCGCACTCCTTGGCAATCGTGTCTTGCTTGTGGATATGGATCCACAAGGGAATGCCACGAGTGGACTAGGGATTGATCCTCGTTCTCTCCAGACTACCGTGTATAACTGCTTGATTAATTATGTGAAATTTCATGATGCCGTACAAGTCACCGAAGTGAACGGTTTATCACTTTTGCCGGCAAATGCTGACTTGTCTGGAGCAGAAATAGAGCTAGTAAATGTTGAGGAACGTGAAAAACTGCTTCGACATTTTTTGCGAGATGTTGACAAGCTGTTCGACGTTATTTTCCTCGATTGTCCTCCTACATTGGGAATTCTGACGGTGAACGCACTCGTTGCAGCTCGTGGCGTCTTAGTCCCGGTTCAATGTGAATATTATGCCATGGAAGGGCTAAGCCGCTTGGTTGGAAATATCGATCGAGTTCGTCAGTCGTTTAACCCTGAACTCCAGTTGGAAGGGATCGTCTTGACAATGTTCGATGCGCGGAATACGTTGGCGCGTCAGGTCTCTGAACAAGTTCGTGGATATTTCAAAGATGTCGTCTACAACACAGTGATCCCTCGCAATGTAACACTGGCGGAGGCTCCAAGTTACGGACGCCCAGCCATGTTATATAACGTCGCATCGGCAGGATCTCAAGCCTATCTGTCCTTAGCCAAGGAGTTTGTGAGTCATGGAGAAAAAAGCGCTCGGTAGAGGACTCGACGCATTGCTGCCCGCCATCAAGCCCGTATCGATGCCGGAATTGCCTGAGGTTCAACATCTGCGGATCGATGCGATCGTACCGAACCGGTATCAGCCGAGACAATCGTTTTCCCCTCAGGAGCTCGCAGAACTCACAGCCTCATTGAAGCAAAATGGATTGCTGCAACCGATATTAGTTCGCCGCAAGGGCGACGGAATCTACGAGATCATTTCCGGTGAACGGCGTTGGCGCGCGGCAAAAGAAGCAGGACAGGAAACGATTCAAGCCGTCATTCGAAATTGTGGTGATGAAGAATCTGTTGTCCTGGCGCTGATAGAGAATATTCAACGCGCAGATCTCAATCCCATGGAAATGGCTAAAGCGTACCATCGGATGATGAACGAATTTGGACTAACCCAGGACACAATTGCGCAACGAGTCGATTGTGAGCGATCGTCGATTGCCAATATCGTACGTCTTATCAATCTTCCTTCGGAGATCCAGCAGCTGATTGAAACGAGTCAAATCTCCATGGGACATGCCAAAGTCATTCTCGGTCTCCATGAACAGAATGAACAGCTTAGAGTTGCCAAGTTGGTAGTCTCAAACGTTTTATCGGTGAGAGAAACAGAAAAACTCGTAGAGTCTGCGTCAGTTGCGAAGATGCGAGGGACAAAGGAATTGCAGCGAACACCTTGGTCTGACGTGGAAGAGCGATTACAGAAACGATTAGGCACTAAAGTTGTAATCCAGAAAGGGAAACGAGGCGGTAAAATCGTCATTCACTACTTCTCCCCCCCTGAACTCGATGGAATTCTTGAGACACTTCTGAACTAGTCCACGCCACATTCTGCCTCAAAGAGGTCTGGTTACGTAGAGGCATACTTGTTGCTTATACGTATGCGCGGCCATGCGCATTCTGATCGACTACTTCTCATGACAGCATCACAGCTGTGCTGGAATAGTGGAGGCATCAACTCGAGGAGGCGCGTTCATGTGGGGACAGGAAAAAAGAGAAGAGACAGGCTCTGACGAGCAGGAAGGCAAAGAGGTTACCATGGTTGTTGCTAATTCAACAATTGCCGATGGGGCGGGGGACATTAGTGCCTTTGTGGGGAAGGGAGTCGAATTCAAGGGTATCATCTCCTATAGTGGCACAGTGAGAATCGATGGACACCTTGACGGAGAAATTCATACTGACGGCGTGCTCCTGATTGGTGAAGAGGCCATCATCCAGGCAAAAATTACTGCCGGAACCATTGTCTGTAAGGGAAAGATCACCGGGGATGTCGTTGCGAAAGACAGCATCAAGCTCCGTGCTCCGGCCATCATGAATGGAAGCGTCAAGACGCCGGTCCTTTCAATGGAAGACGGCGTGCTGTTCAACGGCGCACTCGAAATGGCTCACGGCGTTCGCGATGTTTCTCGGGATGCCTCGCTACTGCCCATCGGAGTGATCACACCCCCTCATATCAAGCGCGTCAATGGCTAGGAAACATATTACTATCTAGGCATTTTACCTGTATATTTTTGTGTGGTGACGGGCCATGCATGTGCGGGAAGAGCCTTAGGAGGCGATCATGTGGGCAATGAAAGAGCGCTCCCAGCAAATTGAACAAGACAGCGAGAATTTTACGCTGTTAGGGAAAGGCACGGATTTCAAGGGCGTCGTGAGCTTTGATGGCACAGTTCGGATTGATGGGCGCGTCGAAGGCGAGATATATATATCCGGAACTCTGATCGTCGGAGAGCATGCCGTAATCGAGGGCGTCGTATCAGTTGGAGTGCTCATGAATAGCGGCAAGATCAATGGCACCGTCACTGCCCTTGAAAAGATTCATATCCTTAAGCCCGGTGTACTTGTTGGCGATATCCGAACCCCGGTCATTGCGATCGAAGAAGGTTCTCGTTTCCATGGGATGTGCGACATGGGAGATCATCATTGGAGCGGCGAACGTAACCCACCGGTCGACGTGTCGCCCAATCTTGCTGCATCTGCCCGTTAACTGCAGGAAACAGCCCCTCGCCCGCATTATTCATGAAGCTTCTGCTGCAAGCGCGGATACGCGGCTGCGACGGGCAGCCTCGCCGTTCAGTCCTTCGACATACTGCACGAGTATGCCTCAGGGCTTCACGTCTCCGAATGCCCGTCTCGCTTCGCGTCTGCACGCTTTCGCAACGAACCTTCATGAAAAATGCGGGCTAGCCCTTTTCCTCTCTCCTCAGTACAATAGCGCCCCTATGGCTTGCCCTACTGTTCTCCTTGGCATGAGCGGTGGAGTGGACAGCTCTGTCGCCGCAGCCCTTCTGGTACGCCAGGGCTACGACGTTCACGGTGTCACACTTCAGGTCTGGGAGCACGAAGACGAAACGGTCGCAGCCTCTAAACGCTGGGAAGAACGTGGCTGTTGCAAGGTCGGTATTGCCCGGTATGTTGCACAGACCTTGAAAATCCCGCATGAGGTAGTCGACGCAAGAGAGACCTTTCGTGCTGGTGTCATTGACAACTTTGTAGCCGGCTATCTCGAAGGTACAACGCCCAATCCCTGTGTCCGGTGCAACGAGCGTGTCAAACTGCGGGGTCTCATTGAGCTTGCGGACGCGCGCGGGATCAATTTTGTGGCCACCGGTCACTATGTTCGCATTGGGGAATCCGAGGGGCAGTCGACTCTTCAACGAGCAGCCGATCCCAGGAAAGATCAAAGCTATTTTCTCTATCGCCTCAGGCAGTCATGGCTCGCGCGGCTGCTCTTTCCTGTGGGAGAAATGCAGAAGACTGACGTGTGGAAGGAAGCGGAGGCGTTGGGCCTTCCCGCAGATGAATTGAAGGAAAGCCAGGAAATTTGCTTCGTGAGCCATGGCGACTATCGAACCTTTATCGAGAAGGAGGCGCCTGCCGCCAAGAAGCCAGGGGCCTTCGTGGACGATGAAGGACGATATTTAGGCGACCATGAAGGGATCGCCTTTTATACACCCGGTCAACGACGGGGGCTCGGGATCGCGGCCGGCCGCAGGCTCTATGTTCAGCAAGTCCAGCCCGCTACCAATACTGTCGTCCTTGGAGGAGAAGAGTCATTGCGTCGCAGTCAGTGTGACGTCACAGATCTGAATCTCTTCGACTCCTCACTACTCGGTGGATCGACAGAGGCTGAGGTCAAGGTCCGGTATGCCACGCCTGCCACGCCTGCGACCATCCAGTCTCGTTCAGATGGCACCCTCCGCATTGTCTTCCATGAGCCACAACGCGCCTTGAGTCCAGGGCAATCCGCAGTGTTCTATCGAAACGATCGTGTACTGGGCGGCGGCATCATCCAATCATTTTAGCAGGCTGCTGAAAAAGACCGCCAG